>JABDKT010000057.1 GCA_013002065.1 Flavobacteriaceae bacterium | reverse complement strand
TAGAGAAACACCGAAAAAACATGATACGCAAACTTGGGCTTTCAGGAAAAGGAGAACTGTTGCGTTATGCCTTAGAGCGTAAATACGACTTCTAACCTTCATTATCCCCATAAAAGGGTATTTTCTATGCTATTCCCTCAATGTAGTTTTACGTCATGAACATTCTAGACGAAATAAATCGCATTGTATCCAAGGCGAAGCAGAACAAAATTATCTTAAATCTTGAATACACTCTTGCAGTCTTCGATGCTCTTAAACCTATTTCAACCGACGAACAACTGATTGAAAAAACAATACAGTTTCTGTCTCAATCGCAAACCAAAGAGGCAAAAATTCAGAATCTTACCAAACGTGAAACCGAAATTTTTCAACTTATTGGACTCGGGTTTTCATCGCGAGAAATTGGTAGGTTCTTATCCATTTCCGAAGCAACCGTAAGTACCCATCGTAAGAAAATTATCAAGAAACTGCTTCTTTCCGGGCCCGGGCAACTCCAAAAGATGGCTCTGCAATACACACATTCCCAGCTCAATAAATAATTACCCTGTAATGGGTATTTCCTCGCTTCCTACTTGCCCATACATTTGAATCAACTAATAACATACACTTTCAATTATGAAATCTCTCATGCTTTTCAAAACCATTTTGGTTCTATTATTTTTCTTCGGAAATAACAGCAACGAACTAATTGCGCAAGAAGAGGGTAATGGCATCCCTACAGTTTCCGGAAATATCGAGACTGAAGAAAGCTTAAAACCATTGCGAATCGGATTTAAAATAGGAGCGCCATCTGTGGCCACGTTGAATGCAGAGTATCTCACTCCTTTGTTAAATAACCGGGTTGCTGTAGCTCTTGATTATTTTCCACTTAGCGCAACCATTAGTGATGTCGAGCTGAAACTGAACAACTTTGAGTTTGGTTCTAATGTGTATCTAAGTGATACAGGAAAAGGGTTATACGGCGGACTTAGCTACTATAGTTTTAACGCCGATGCCGACGTAATCGATGTGGATTACGACGATGGTACTTTTGGAGACGGAAGTACTTCCTTAAAATTCAACACCATCAACCTGAAACTAGGTGCCAAATTTGGAAAAACGTTCTATTTCCGAATCGAATTAGGGTACGGCTTTGGAAGCCTTCCCGATGAACTAGTTATAAACGCAAAAGACAGTAACGCCAGCACTACAGAGCCTATAGAGGACATCAGTGTTTTGTCTGCTTCCGGAGTTCCCTTGTTTAACTTCGGAATTGGCTTCGCATTTCTTTAAAAACTATTAAATCAACTTTAAAATGATCAAAATCAAATACCTCTTAGCAACACTATTCCTTTTTGGAATGATTTTCTCCTCCTGTGAAACAGAAGAAGAACCTGATGAAGAACCTGAAGTTGTCGAAGTGAATCAAACTTCAATAATTCCCTCAACCACTGCAGGACGACCCAATACCAAACTTGGTTGTATTGAAATAAGCAGCCGTATCACCACAATACAAGTATGGGATCACGGGCAAATAGATGGTGATATCGTCTCTATTTATGCCAACGGCACAACCCTAATAAATCAACAATCACTACTAGGGCCCGATAGTCCAATCACTGTAGACTATGATTTCGGGTTTAATGGTTTCAATTATGTTACATTATTCGCCCACAATTTAGGTAGCTTACCTCCTAATACTTGCACCATCGCGATTAACGGTGTAGAATTTATTCTGGAAGCCAACCTCGACACCAATGGTTCTATCGATGTAATAGTTGGTGGTTATGGAGTCGACTGTAGCAACTCCGGTAACGGTGGTGGCAATGGTGGTGGTAATGGCGGGGGCGGCAACGGTTCAAATACTGGAGATCTCGTTTTCTGGACTCAGAGCGATCTGGGATGCGGACCCATCTCAGTTTCTTTAAATGGAGTGGGAAGCACCAACATCACAGGATTCTTTTCGGGAGGAGCTCCAGACTGTTCAAATACAAGCGCAGGTGGAAACTTCAACGATTTAGCTCCGGGAACTTATTCTTTCACTGCAAGTTGTTCCAGCAAAACCTGGAATGGAAATGTAACCATTCAGGATGGGGTTTGTACACAGCAAGAGCTGCTCGGCGGAAGCGGCGGTGGCGGTGGCGGCGGTGGCGGAAGCGGCACCGGAGACGTCAAGTTTTGGATCAATCAGGATTTTGGTTGTGGGCCTATTTCTGTCAACGTTAATGGCGGAGGAAGTTCCTCAATAACAGGATTTTTCCAAAGTGCTCCTTCTTGTGATAATACAAGTGGAGGAGGTAATTTCAATAATCTACCGGTGGGCAATTATTCTTTCAGTGCGAGTTGTACAGGATACGACTGGAATGGGAATTTCTCAATAACTGAGGACAATTGTTTACAATTCCAACTAAGCCTTTAAAAAGTTAGCCAAAATGTTTCACTAGTTTTTGTTTAGGGTGGGGTCTCCTCTACAATTTGAGGAGATCCCTTACTATTGGGAAATCATCTTAGTTTTTGCTGCCTTTTAGTATTTTAATTACTTAAACAAAATCAACTACTTAGCAATAAATAACAAGGATCCGCTAATAAAAAAAGAACTAACTTTGAGTAAACTAATATCAACCAAATTATATTTATTATGTCAAAAATTTTAAAACCTCTCATTTTCTCATTTTTATTATTGTTTACTATTTCAAATATTCAAGCCAATTTTATCGGAGATGAAATCGCCGGAAAAAAAAGAATCGAATTAGGTGTTTCTGAACCTGATGCTGAAATTCATGTGAACGGAAGATTAGTGGGAAAAGGTTCTGCCGAAATTACCGTCCCAAAAAACAGTTGCGTTACCGTAATTATAAAAAAAGTAGGTTTCTTGATGGACAAAATAGAATTCTGCAACAAAAGAGGAATGTCCAGCCCTCCTAAAAATTACTATATAGAAATGGTGAGAGACGATGCTTACGATGCCTCTATTCAAACCGATATTGCTAATGTTGATATCGAATTGGTGGTAAATGATATGGACAAGGATACCGCTTGGAAACTAATTAATCAAATCGTACTTTCTTATATCGACGTTATCGAAATGACCGACAAAGAAACTGGATATTTGCGTACAGCTTGGTCGTTAAAAACGTTTAAACAAAATACGGTTCGCACGAGAATAATCGTAAAAGAAGCTAATTCAGACCCGTTAGTATTTAAAGCAAAATTAATTAGCGAATCTTCAGGTGGACCCCTTACCAGTGTAAAAAGTGACGAACTTTATAAAGAATGGGACCGAGTATTGCGTAGCTATTCCGATGTAATTTCAGAATTTCAAGCACGTATCAAATAGAATACTTCATGCCTAATAATAGAAAAAAGCCTCCATTTTGATGGAGGCTTTTTTATGGAATAAATCAATCTTTTTCTGAAACAGATAACTAAACCAGTTTATTTCAGAAAATTATATCTTTTAGCGTAATCCAACATCTGCGCTTCAAAGCTTTCTGGCTGCTCGATACTGAATCCAGTAATCTCACCAGTATCATCCATACTTGGAACAATTTCAGGATTCACAAAACCACTGTAAGGAGCGGCTTTGAATTTAGAGTTTCGCTCTAGTACCTCAGCATGTAGCGTTTGATCTACCTTCACTCCGTAATCTTCGACTAAAGCTTTGGCCGCTTCATAATCTCCTTCCGAAGTGATTCTCTGAGTTTCCCTTAGAAGCTGTCCAAACAATTCACGAAGCTTTCCGTAGTCATTAATGTTATAGTAAGTTTTACCATCACGCGTAATTTTTTCAATCACGTTATCGGCTGCACCTTTTTCGAAAGCCCAAGCACTCACCCACTGACGGTTTCTCATATGAGATTCCTCAACATCATCTCCCAACTCCAAACGCACCAATTGGGTCACCAAACCATTGCGGATATAACCGTCATAGGCTGCTTTACCGGTTTCTTCCCAGTTCTCAACCAATCCAAGCTCCTGAAGCTTTGGATCCATTAAGTAATACAATCCGAAAAGATCGGCACGACCTTCTTCGATGGTCGATTTATAACTTTTCAATGTTTCTTTTGGCGTACCCACCCCCGGATTAATTTGTCCGGAGGCATGCCCAACTACTTCGTGCAGAGCCGTATGTAACTTATCGGCCAACTGACCGTATTTTTCTTCCAAAGCAATTTCTTCCTCGTCATTGGCGAATTCCTTAAGTCTTCCACTACCACCGGCATTGTTATACGCACTAATGATATTTCCTAAAGAAACCGACTTACTACCGTGTGCCTGACGAATCCAGTTGTTGTTAGGAAGGTTTACTCCAATAGGTGTACTAGGAGAGGCATCTCCGGCTTCACCGGCAACAATAACTGTTTTGTACGAAACTCCTTTTACTTCCTTCTTTTTGTGCTCCGGCATTAATGGAGAATTATCTTCAAACCATTGTGCTTCTTCAGAAAGAACTGCCATTTTCTTCGACATATCGAAATCTTTGATCTCAACGATAGTTTCGTAAGAACCTTTATACCCTTTTGGGTCATTGTACACTTCGATGAATCCATTAATCCAATCGATATTTCCTTCCGTAGAATTTACCCATGCAACAGCATAGTCATCCCAGGTATTTAAATCACCTGTTTTGTAATAGTCGATCAATATTTCCAAAGCTTTTGCCTGATTTTCATTTTCGGCCACACCTTTGGCTTTTTCCAACCACACCACAATTTCGTCTATAGCCGAACCGTAAAGTCCGCCACTTTTATAAACCTGCTCGACCAATTGTCCGTTCTCTTTTACCAATCTGGTATTTAAACCTATTTCGATTGGTTCATTGGGATCTACCTCCATGGCGCCGTAAAAACTTTCGACTTCAGCGTTTGTAACGTCTGGTCCGTAGAAATTAATGGCGCTCTCCAAAACGATATCGGCATCCTTGCTTAGGTTTACCTTTTTAGCATCCTTATCATTAAAAATAACTTCCAATGCTTCTTGGCTAAGAGGTGTGTTGGTTACCTTTAAAAGATTACTCAAATAATCTTTTGAGAAATCGGGCTTCAGTTTGGCATTACTGTAATGGTGGTGAATTCCATTAGAAAACCATACCCTTTTTAAATAAACTTCAAAGTTTTTCCAGTCGTCGCTTTCCTTATCTCCACTGAAACTGGTATAAACATTCTCCAGTGCATCGCGAATTTCTAAGTTGTGACGATAATTCTGTGCCCACATAATATCTCTACCCGCTAAGCCGGCTTGAGTTAAGTAATAAACAAGTTTTTGTTCTTTTAGGCTTAAGTCTTCAAACCCGGGGATCTTGTAACGTAATATTTTAATATCGGCAAACTGATCTACCAGATATTCAAAATTATCTTCTTGAGTTTTTTCAACTTCGTTTGTTGTAGCAGTATCCTTTTTCTCGTCGGCACAAGAAAATAATAACACCGCAGAAAACATAAGTGTGATTAAAAATTTTAGTTTCATTGTTTGTATTAATTGATTTTGCACAAATGTAACAAAATAATAGGTTTATAGCCCATGTTTTATCGAAGCGGAGCTTGTTAAAATTCTTTATCTTAGCCGTATATAACCAAACCAACATGTCATGAAAATTTTAAAGTATTTTCTGTATTTAATTTTAATCGTAATTATTGGAGGTGCTGTTTATTTTGGAACTCAGGACGGTACTTTCGACATCGCTGAAACTAAATTCATGGATGCCAACCCGGCAATGATTTACGAGAATGTGAATGACTTTAAAAATTGGCAGGAGTGGGGACCTTGGATCGAACAAGATCCCAATATGGAGCTGAAGTACGCAGAAAATACCGTTGGTGAAGGCGCTTCGTATTCATGGTCTAGTGAAGTTATGGGCGATGGTTCGATGAAAACAGTAAAGGTGGTTGAAAATGCTGAAATTGACCAAACTATTACCTTCAATTCACCGTTGGGCGAATCTACCAGTGATATTTATTGGCGATTTAATCAGAAAGATAACGGAACCGAAGTGACTTGGGGTATGAAAGGTGAACATTCCTTAATCGAAAAAGCGTTTATGGCATTCCAATCGCAAAGCTTTGAAGTAGCCTTAAATGAGATGCACAAAAAGGGATTGGCGAACTTGGATTCGGTGATTCAAACCGAAATGAATAAATACACCATCGATGTTCAAGGAATAAAACAATACGGCGGTGGTTATTATATGTACACCACAACAGCTTGTAAACAAGAGGACATAGGCTCTAGGATGGCACCAATGATGGGAAAAGTTCATAGCTTTCTTCAAACCAACAAAATTGCAATAACCGGTATGCCGTTCACCATTTACAACGATTGGGACGAAGCCAACGGTACCGTGATTTTTTCTGCGGCGATTCCGGTAAAAGAAAAGATCATCACTACAGGGGGAGATGTGCTGTGTGGATATATGGAGCCACTTTCAGCAGTAAAAACAGTGCTCAAAGGCAACTACAACCATCTTTCAAAAGGATATGAGAAAGCTCAGCAATATATTGGTGAAAACAATTTATTAATCGATCCTTCCAAAAATATGTTCGAAATTTATGCCAACGATCCGGGTGATTTTCCTAATCCTGCCGATTGGACCACCGAAATTTACATTCCCGTCTTTAAAGATCTTACAAGTAATCACCCCATCATTAACGGAAACTAGAGGTTAATGAAAGCGGTCTTTCTCGTGTTTTTAGGTGGTGGATTAGGAAGTGCTTTACGTTACGGAGTTGGAAAATGGTTGAATAATTCTGAAACTGCATTCCCTTTGGGAACATTTTCAGTAAATATTCTGGGTAGTCTTATCATAGGAATAATCCTAGGATACGCCCTGAAAAATGAATCCATTTCTCAAAACACCCTGTTGTTCTTAGCCACAGGATTTTGTGGCGGATTCACAACCTTTTCTGCTTTTGCTTATGAAAATTTCGATTTGCTAAAAAATGGAGATCTTGTGAATTCTGGAATCTACACCCTATCTAGTCTTATATTTGGAATAGGAGCGGTTTATCTTGGAGTCTGGCTCATTAAGTTTTTTTAATATCTTTGAACAAATCACTACAATGATGCACATCCAATATACACGTACCTCTAGAGTCAATTCTTCGGAATGCGACCGGTACTCTATTGGATAGTTATACGACTATAACCTAATTCAATATAAAAACGTCCGGTCTGTAGATCGGACGTTTTATTTTTATATAGACCTAATCATGAAAAAACTGTATAACGGTTATCTAGACAATTTTAAAGGCCTGTCGAAAGAAATATGGCTTCTCTCCCTAGTGACCTTTATCAATCGTGCCGGTGCCATGGTAATACCATTTTTGTCGCTGTATTTAGTGAACGAAAAAGGATTTACTTTCCCGCAAGTGGGTTGGATCATGACCAGCTACGGTTTGGGATCCTTAATCGGGACTTGGATTGGAGGGAAATTGACCGACTCCATTGGATTTTATAAGGTAATCGTTCTAAGTCTCTTCTTTGGCGGGCTCGGTTTTATTGGCATTCAATTTCTGGATTCCTTCATAGGATTGTGTATTGGGATATTCGGTCTCATATTGGTAGCGGATTCTTACCGACCTGCCATCTTTGTGGCCTGTGACGCTTACAGCAAACCAAAAAATGTGACACGAAGTATAGCGCTTATTCGATTGGCGATAAACCTCGGATTTTCCATTGGACCCATGATTGGAGGTCTAATAATTGCCAAAATTAGTTATACATCATTGTTCTGGATTGATGGTATCACCTGTGTTATCGCTTCGGCCCTATTATTTGTCGTTCTCAAACCGAAGAAAATTGTAGAATCGGTAACCAAAGATCCTGTGGTTATTGAAGGGAAATCGCCTTACCAAAATGGTCTCTATTTGCTCCTAATCGTAATCATGATTTTTAGCAGTGTAATGTTTGTACAATACTTTTCGGTAATTCCTTTGTATTACGAAAAAGCACATTTTCTATCGGAAGACCTCATTGGTTTGTTATTATTTCTGAATGGAGCCATCATCGTAATTTTCGAAATGCCTTTGGTAGGTTGGCTGGAGCGTATCAACATTTCTAAAACCATGGCCACCTTCTGGGGGATGGTATTTTTAGCCTTGAGTTTTATTGTTTTGAATCTTTCCGAATGGTCTGGAGTTCTTGTTATTGGGATGATTTTGATGACTATTGGCGAAATGATCGGATCTCCGTTTTCAAATGCTCTAGCCTTGGAAATGGCACCCAAAGGTAGAAAAGGGAGCTATATGGGGTTGTATAGTATGAGTTTCTCTATTTCTCACATCATTGGACACAATGGAGGGATGAACTTAGTTGATAAATTCGGGTTCGACTTCACGTGGTATGTGATTTTTGCTGTACTTGTGGTAGTTTCGATTATGACGCTGTGGTTGCACAGGCGTTATAAAAAATCGGTTACCTTTAAAGTTCTCAAAAAGGCGACATGAAATATTTTATAATCCTTTTGTTTAGTTCGTTGTTGTTCTCCTGCGGAAAAGGTGCTTCGGAAAATGATACTTCCCAAAATGAAATTGTGAACATTTCCGAAGAAAATAGCTATCCCGTTCTCGATAGCACAAGGTATAACGTGGGTTTCCTAATCATGAACGGGGTTTATAATACCGAATTAACTGCGCCTTTCGATATTTTCCAACATACCATCTTCAGGGAAGGAATTAAGGCAATGAACGTATTCACTGTCGCGAACTCCAGGAAGGCTGTCACTACTTTTGAAGGCATGAGAATTCTTCCCGATTTCGATTATACCACAGATTCAATCCCAAGAATTGACATTTTGGTGGTTCCAAGCGCAGAACATCATCTCGATACCGATCTCGAAGATGAAACCATGATCAATTTTGTCAAAAAAATAGATCGCGAGGCCCAGTTTATCACCTCGCATTGCGACGGGTCTTTTGTGCTGGCGAAGGCTGGTTTATTGGACGGAAAAGTGTCCACCACATTTCCCAGCGATATAGATGCGATGCGAGAAATGTTTCCTGAATTGGATGTTCGAAAGGACGTTTTGTTCGTACACGATGGTAAATATATAACCTCTGCCGGCGGAGCCAAAAGCTTTGAAGCTGCCTTGTATTTGTGTGAATTTCTTTACGGAAAAGAAATCGCAAAATCATTGGCAGGCGGACTTGTTATCGACTGGGATCTTTCGAATGTACCCCATTTAGTGATTGAATAATTGGACTATTCCTCTTTGAGCTGTTGATACCAGGTTTGATATCTTTGATTCTCCGGTTGGATTTCCAATAGTAATTGTACCGAAAAAAGAGCCTTTTCCTTATCAATTTTAGATTGTCCATAGCCGATGCCTGCTTCATAGGCCAATGCCTGAATATGTCGTAACAATCGCGTTGCGTGCTGAACTTCCAAAGGATCTTCCGAGGCGGACAATTTTTTTAGTTTGTGGATTTTCTTCTTCCAAAACTTTAACTGTCGCTTAGGTTTATCTTTTACATGCTCGAAATAGGAATCGTTAATGGCAATAATTTCTGAAAGTTCTTCCTCGAGAATCTCACGTTCTTTTCGAATTGATTTCTTCAATTCCTTTTCTCCCATAGCAGCATCTATCATACCGCTGGGGAAATCGACCATATAGTTTTTTATGATCCTGTCTTGGGATTTCTTAGCCAATAGAAAATGTTCTTGCTCAACCAAGGCATTAAATTCTTTGATTTCTCTTTGCTGAATAAATCGTTGTTGTTTCAGGTAATTATTATTTAGTCCCTGTCGCTGGGCTTCCTTTTCTAACCAGGAAAATACACTCTTCAATAGTTCGGTGGGTGGCCATTGATGTCCGCCTTTAAAAACGAATAATTCATTCGAAACATTGAATTTATCTAGCCACGATTGGTTTTTATACATTTCCGAATAATTCATATCCAAATTTCCCACGACTCCCGCATAAGAGAAACTCTCGAAATTAGGTTTTTCTGAAGTGTTGGGTGAAAATCCGGAACCGCAGCCTATAACGCCAACGAATTGTTTGGATAATACCGCGATGGCAGAGGCCAAACGCGATCCGCCGGAAAAACCGGCCACATACATTCTTGAAGGGTCAATAGGTAAGTCTTGCATCACCTGATTAACAAGTCGTTCAGCTATTCCGAAGTTCTCTTCATGAAGACCATTTCTAGCCGAATTTGACGCAACAATAATATAGCCAAATAAAGAAGCAGATTCTTTAAAGGGTTCTAATCCATTTTTACCATTTCCAACAGGGTCAAACACAAAGACTACGGGCCATAATCGATCTTCGGAAAATCCCTCAGGGATAAATTGCAAGTAACTATCCGAAGGCTTTTCTCGTACTTTAACAGAAGTCTCGACGTTCAAGTCAATTTCTTGTGCCGCTAAAATTTCCGAAGAAAAGAAAAGCACCACATTTAAAAATGCTAAAACGATGATATGTTCTCGACCTCTCAATCGCATAGACTACTTCAGCGGTTTAATAGGATTATGATTTACGACTTGCGATAAAACAATTTGTGTTTTTGTCTCTCCATAAACGATTAACTGATCGATAAAAGTTTCCAAATGCTTCTGGTTTTTAAGAACCACTTCCATCACAATATTTTCATTACCCGTAATTCTATAACAATTGAGCACCTCATCGTACTTCTTAACCATGTCCAAAAATGGTTTCAGCTTTCCCATAAATGCACGCAGGGTAACGATGGCTTTTAACTGATATCCACATTCGAAAGGAGAAACCTCGGTGTAAAACGCATTGATGATTCCGGCATCTTCCATCTTTTTAATTCGTTCTGAAACTGCTGGAGAACTTATACCAACTTGACGTCCAATTTCGGCATTCGATTGTCGTGCATTAGCTTGTAAATGGTTCAATATTTTCCAGTTGAGTGCATCTATTTTCATTATTGATTAATTTTAACGCAATTTAACATATTATTAAAGTAAAATACACAATTTACTTTAAAATCGAAAGTTTAGAACTGTTTTTTGTTGGTAAATTTGATGTAATTGCTAGAAAAGTTAGAAGAAAACCATGTTACCCAATATTCCGAGCCACCTACCTCAATCGCCTTTGTATCAAAAGGCTATCGAAATCTTTACCTTATCGCGAAGCATTTCCCATTACTTTGTGGATGATCTCAATTATCTGCAACCGAATGGAAATGAAAATCCGAGTATCTATTTCTCGGGTGATATTGTACAACAATCGGTTTCTTTGGCTCCTGAAATTTTAAAAGCCGAAACTCAGCCTTTTTCCGAAGATAAGCGCAAATATGCTGCTTCTGTGACCCGTTTGACCAACTCGCTTTATAAAAATTGCGAACGCTTGGAAAAAACGCATAGCAACGGAAGAGACTTTCTACCCATCCTTCGCTCCGAACTTAAAAAGTTTAGAAAGTTACAGCGAAGTTGGATGTTGACACTGTAAAATTACCTTTTACATATTTCTGCGATACTGCCCTCCTACTTCAAAGAGCGCAGACGTAATCTGTCCTAAAGAACAAACTTTGGTAGCCTCCATCAACTGTTCAAATATATTTTCATTCTGAACGGCCGCATGCTGGACTTTTTCGAGTACTTCTTGTGCACTACCCTTATAAGCCTCATGTAAATTTTCTAAGGTGGCAATTTGAGCTTGCTTCTCATCCTCTGTGGCGCGAATCACTTCGGCCGGTAAGATAGTGGGTGAGCCTTTACTGCTCAAGAAGGTATTCACCCCAATAATTGGAAATTCACCCGTATGCTTTAAAGTTTCATAATACAAACTCTCCTCCTGAATTTTACTACGTTGGTACATAGTTTCCATAGCGCCTAACACGCCGCCACGTTCTGTGATACGGTCAAATTCTTCAAGTACCGCCTCCTCGACCAAATCGGTGAGTTCTTCGATAATAAAAGATCCTTGTATGGGGTTTTCATTTTTCGCCAAGCCTAATTCTTTATTGATGATGAGCTGAATAGCCATGGCGCGTCTCACACTTTCCTCGGTGGGCGTTGTAATGGCTTCGTCGTAGGCATTGGTATGTAACGAATTACAGTTGTCATAAATCGCATACAAGGCTTGCAGCGTGGTTCTTATATCGTTAAAATCGATTTCCTGAGCGTGCAATGATCTACCCGAGGTTTGAATGTGATATTTCAGCATTTGTGCTCTTGGGTTAGCTCCGTATTTATGCTTTAAAGCTTTCGCCCAGATTTTTCGAGCGACTCTACCAATCACCGAATATTCGGGATCGATTCCATTGCTGAAAAAGAACGATAAATTAGGCCCGAACTTATTAATATCCATTCCACGGGATAAGTAGTATTCTACATAGGTGAAACCATTGGATAAGGTGAAGGCCAATTGAGTAATTGGGTTGGCACCTGCTTCGGCAATATGATATCCGCTAATCGAAACCGAATAGAAATTCCGCACCTTGTTCTCGATAAAATATTCCTGAACATCACCCATTAAACGTAGTGCGAATTCCGTAGAAAAAATACAAGTGTTCTGCGCCTGATCTTCTTTTAAGATATCGGCTTGCACCGTTCCGCGTACCTGATTTAAAGTATTTGACTTTATTTCGCTATACACTTCGGAAGGAAGTACTTGATCCCCTGTAACTCCAAGTAACATGAGTCCTAATCCGTCATTGCCCTCTGGCAAATCCCCGATGTATTTGGGACGCTCAACTCCTTTTTCTTTATAAATGGCATCGATTTTCTTATCGATTTCCTTTTCCAATTTATGTTCCTTGATGTACTTCTCACAATTCTGATCAATGGCCGCATTCATGAAAAATCCGAGAAGCATGGGCGCCGGACCATTAATAGTCATACTCACAGAAGTCATGGCGTCGCTGAGGTCGAAACCAGAGTATAATTTTTTTGCATCGTCCAAGCAACAAATAGAAACACCGGCATTCCCAATTTTTCCGTAGATATCGGGTCGATGTCCGGGGTCATTTCCGTAGAGGGTAACGCTGTCAAAGGCCGTGGACAATCTCTTCGCAGGCATTCCTAAACTTACGTAGTGAAAACGTCTGTTGGTACGTTCCGGGCCTCCTTCTCCAGCAAACATTCGAGTGGGGTCTTCCCCCATTCTTTTAAAAGGGTACAATCCCGAAGTATAAGGAAACTCTCCGGGTACATTCTCCTGCAGATTCCATTGGAGTACATCTCCCCAGGCTTTGTATTTGGGTAGTGCTACCTTCGGAATTTGAGAATGTGAAAGCGATTCGGTATGGGTATCGATGTTGATGTCCTTGCCTCGAACTTGGAAGGTATAGACTGGATCTTTATATCTCTGTACTTTATCGTCCCATCCTCGAATAATCTCCCAATTATAGGGGTCCAGGTTCATTTTTACTTTGTCAAACTCTTTGATAAGTAAATTCATAAATTCCTTATCCTCATCGGTAATGGCTTCCATTATTTCATCGACTGCCAGTCCGTTTTTTACTAAAAATGATTTCTCTAGATCGCTTGAAGGGACATTAGTTACCGAACAAATGGTTTTAAAAATTCCGTAAAGTTTTTGCGCCACTTCGACCTGCTCAGCAGCTTTTTTATCGTAAGCTCTATTATTTTCTGAAATCTCTGAAAGATATCGCGTTCTTGCGGGTGGAATCACAAAGATCTTCTCGCTCATTTCATCGCTAATCTCATAATTGCTTTTGAGATCGGCATTGGCTTTATCCACCAACTCATCCATAATAGCTTTGTAGAGCTTGTTCATTCCCGGATCATTGAATTGCGAAGCGATGGTACCATAAACCGGCAGTTCTTCCTGAGGAGTATCCCAGAGATTGTGATTGCGCATGTACTGTTTTTTCACATCGCGTAAGGCATCTAACGAACCACGTTTATCAAATTTGTTGATGGCTACCAAATCGGCGAAGTCGAGCATATCAATTTTTTCCAACTGAGTCGCTGCTCCGAATTCTGGTGTCATCA
>JABDKT010000047.1 GCA_013002065.1 Flavobacteriaceae bacterium | reverse complement strand
ATCTACCTCAAGGTGATTTGCTCAAGGAACTATTAGCAAAAATCTTCGACTAACTATTTTCGGTCAATCGAAAATTTTCCTGCACCAATTAATGCAATTGCAATAAATCCAACCAAATAAAGTAATGCTAATTCTTTGTCCTTCAAAGGGTCTCCACCATGGACAACGAATGCTGCTACTCCCATAGTGATGGCTGCTACAATTGCGGCTAATCTTGTTTTTAACCCAATGATGATCAAAATAGGAGCCACTGCCTCTCCCATAACTGTGAGTATTAAGCTAATTGCGCCTCCTAGGCCAATAGGATCTGGAAAATCAAAATCACCTTGAAGTAATTGCATAAGTTTTGGAATTCCGTGAAAAAGCATTAATCCGGAAACGCCAACACGAAGAATGAGTCGGCCTAGATTGAGTTGGTTGGTCATACGTTTATTTTTTTGAAGTTTTAAAAGTATAAAAAATATTAAACTGTATTTTTGTGTTGAATTTTACTGTATGAAAAAAGTAAAAGCCTGGATCGCTGCCGCCCGATTAAGAACCTTGCCTTTATCGGTTTCGGGAATTATTGTTGGCGGTTCTCTCGGGAATTTCTACGCCCAATTCCACAGCCCCGATGTACTTCATGGAATTTGTTGTCCTCCGGTTTGGAAATCGTCTATTTTTTGGTTGGCTATCTTGACTACCATCGGATTTCAAATCTTATCCAATTTCGCAAACGACTACGGTGACGGTGTGAAAGGCACAGACGCCCATCGTGAAGGCGAAAAACGAATGGTTGCTTCTGGCGCGATAAGTCCGAAGCAAATGAAAATAGGAATGATCATCACAGGAATCATCACTCTGTTTATTGCTTCACTGCTAATATTTCAAGCCTTTGGTAATGACAATTTCTTGCTTTCCTTTGTGTTTTTCAATTTGGGAATTATTTCGATCATCGCCGCTGTAAAATATACGGTGGGCGAGAGCGCATATGGTTATTCGGGTTTTGGAGACCTTTTTGTTTTTATGTTCTTCGGAATATTGAGTGTTCTGGGCACCTACTTTTTATTCACCAAAACTATACATTTGGATCTTTTACTACCCGCAGCCTCTATCGGTCTTTTCAGTACAGCCGTATTAAACCTGAACAATATGCGAGATATTGAAAACGACGCCATAGTGGGTAAAAATACATTAGTGGTGAAAATTGGAAGTAAAAAGGCCAAGAATTATCATTTTGTACTTCTACTTTTCGGAATGTTAGCTGCATTAGCTTATACCTATCTTCATTTCGAAGAAACAAAACAGTTACTATACACCATTTCTTTCTTACCTTTATTATGGAATATTAGAACTGTTTTTCAGAATAAAATACCTTCCAAATTAGACAGTCAGCTTAAGATCGTTGCGTTAAGCACATTTCTCTTCGCCATTCTATTTGGTTGGTTGCACTAAATTATCGTTATGAAAATTACATTTTACGGCCAGAATAGTTTGGCCATCGAAGTTTCAGGAAAGCATATCGTAGTTGACCCTTTTATAAGCGGTAATCCGTTGTCCAAAGATAAAGTTGATATCAACGATTTAAAAGCCGACTACATTTTACTTACCCATGCACATCAAGACCATGTTTTGGATGCCGAAGCCATAGCCCGAAACACAGGAGCTACCATTGTGAGTAATTATGAAATTGCCATGCATTATCAAGACAGAGGATTTACGGTACACCCTATGAATCATGGTGGGAGTTGGCAATTTGACTTCGGAAAGGTGAAGTACGTGAATGCTATTCACACCAGTACTTTCGCCGATGGAAGTGACGGTGGATTTCCGGGCGGATTCGTAATCGAAGGCGAACATAAAAATATTTATATCGCGGGAGATACGGCCCTTACAATGGATATGAAATTAATTCCGTTGCGCACAAAATTAGATCTGGCAATCCTACCTATTGGAGATAATTTTACCATGGGTGTGGATGATGCAATTCTAGCCAGCGATTTTGTCGAATGTGAAAAAGTATTGGGAGTGCATTACGATACCTTCGGATATATTGAAATCGATCATGATGATGCGAAACGAAAGTTTTATGAAGCGGGAAAAGATCTTATGTTGTTGGATATTGGCGGATCGTTGGAATTGTAATGGAGGCGAGCTACAAAAAACATCTTTTAGAATTTAAGAGACCCAGCGGTACTTCGAGAGGCATACTCAAAACTAAAGAGTCATGGTTTATCATTCTCAAAGAAGGTGACAACTGTGGAATTGGAGAATGCGGTCTCCTTCGTGGTTTAAGTGTGGACGATCGCCCGGATTATGAATCCAAACTGAAATGGGCCTGCGACAACATTCACTTAGGATTATCTCAACTGTACGAATCCCTCATCGAGTTTCCGTCCATTCAGATAGGATTGGAAACCGCTTTTATGTCTTTAAATTCGGATGACCCTTTCCGATTGTTTCCGTCAGATTTCACAGAGAGAGAGGCATCGATCCCAATCAACGGCCTCATTTGGATGGGTGATCAAGAATTCATGAAGCAGCAAATTTCAGAAAAGATAAATCAAGGATTTAGTTGTATAAAGATGAAGATTGGTGCCATTGATTTTTCTTCGGAAATAGAACTCCTCAAAGGAATTCGCAGTGAATTCTCGGCCAGTGATATTGAACTTAGAGTGGACGCCAACGGAGCCTTTGAACCCAACGAGGCTTTGGAAAAACTGAAAGTGCTATCCGATTTAGAATTACACAGTATTGAGCAACCCATCAAACCCAAACAATGGCAAGAAATGGCTTCTCTCTGTGAGGCGAGTCCGTTGCCAATTGCCTTAGATGAAGAGCTTATCGGGGTATTTACTTCCGAAGAGAAAAACAAACTTTTAGACACTATC
The DNA here is from genome assembly GCA_013002065.1 of Flavobacteriaceae bacterium. Lineage (GTDB taxonomy): Bacteria > Bacteroidota > Bacteroidia > Flavobacteriales > Flavobacteriaceae > Aureisphaera. Next base: position 76 of record JABDKT010000047.1, on the reverse strand, counting down.
CAACCGCAATACATTATCCTTAAACCTAGTTTTATCGGCGGCTTTCAAGGGAGTCACGAATGGATCGACTTTGCCG
>JABDKT010000044.1 GCA_013002065.1 Flavobacteriaceae bacterium | reverse complement strand
CCTGCTTATAGCACCGTGAAATGTAACACCCTCTAAATATTCCCTGTCATAAGTAGACTTCAACATATCTATATAGGACGAGCCATCAGGATAATACCAATCTCGTCCAAACAAATTGAGTCTCATGTTTGGATATGCTTCCTTAACAAGCTTAAAGGCTTCAATGAGTTGTCGAACTCCTTTTTTCTCGCAGATCGTACCAGCAAATAATATTGTATTTTCATCAATCGCGACCTCTGGAGGGGTCAAATTCGTATTTATCGGGTAGTTTATGATCTCAACGGGTTTCGAATGATAATTCAGGTATTTAGCCGTATGCTCCTTCACATAATTGGAAACTGCGATAAAACCATCGGCCTTTCTGAACGAATATTTTTCCAACAGACCTTTACGCCAGTTAATTCCTCTATTTTCAGCCTCAGAAAAGAAATGGTGTCCTCCATGAAGTCGGATAACCTTTTTAGCGGGATGTAATCTTGATACAATAGCAAGTCCCAACTCCGCCGTCTCTATTATATCTATCGGTTTTAATTCATGCATCTCTTTCAAACGCTTGTTGAGTTGTCTTGCGTTATAGATAAAATTTGGGAAAAAAGAATTGTTCTTTGGAATTCGTATCAATTGAACACCTTGGTCTTCCATGTTTATTTCTACAGATTCGATTCCCACTCCAAGTATTGTGACTGAATGGCCATTCGACGCAAGTGTGCGACCAAAGGTTTGCAAAAATGTTCCAACGCCTCCAGGGGCCCATACAGGATATTCATTCGACAAAAAAACGATATTCATTCCAGTAATTCTTTTATAATTTTGAGTGAAGCACTTTGTTCGTGGTTTACGACCACTTCAAACCAATCCCTAATTTCTGTGTGAGGTTCTTCGATCGAATTCTTTATTACAGCAGAAATATCCTCCTTTTTGTTTAACCAATATACCGCTTTTTTTGAGGGCATGGTTCTAAAGTGTTGGTAGTTATAAACCGTCTTCACCGACCAATTTTTATCCGGTATAGTGTCGTAATTTATATAAATACATGGCTTATGAAACATCCCAAAATCGAATGCCATGGTTGATCCCAAATTGATCACTACATCGCAATATTTCGCAAGACTCACAAGCAATTTGATATCTTCGTATAATGGGTAAACGGCTGTCCAAATATCCCGATTGAAATTCCAGAGCGGTGGAATATCAACAATAAGATCGGGAAATTTCTTCAATACCCAATCGTATCGTTCGCTTATATCTGCCGGACACCTTCGGAAGATAATTTGGTAAGAGTCATGCATCCCCGCTTGCTGAAGGCCTTCGGCAATGTCGTTTAAATAGTGAGGATCATATGGAGAGGTCTTAATATCATCCCCGGAAAAACAAATGAGTTTTTTGCCAGGGTCAAGTTCATATTTGGAAAAAAATTCAGATTTCGGAATCACGTTTTCCTCCTGATAATAAAACTCGAATTGTGGGGTGCCTGTAACCTTAATTTGTTCTTCTGTAATTTCCGGGTAAAATTTAGATAATTCGCTTTTCATATGTCGGGACCACACAAAATACGTGTCGGCTTTTAATGCCAACCTTGCTTTTGGGAGATTGTCCCAGGAATAAATCACTGTAGTAGTAGTTATACCCAAATCACATGCGGCTGCAAATATCGGAGGTGCCTTCAATGCTCTTTGGTGGGTACAAAAAATTATGTCAGGTTTTGCCCCAGAAAGAATCTCGACAACATTTTGATAAAATTGAGTTTGCCTTATCGCTGCGTCGTACTTCTTTTCAAGACGCAAAATTGAGGAATAGGTGCGATAAAATATAGAGCAAAATGAAACAAATGCATGGAACAATTTCAACTTCTTCGATTTATGCGATCGTTTTCTAAAGGCGAGGATCGTTGGATTATTTTGAGATCTGACATTGAATTTTAATCGGGTTAAATGAATTAGTTCTCTTAAGAACTTCTCCTTAACACCTTCTCTATACTCTGGTATTTCAATTGAATTCTCAATCTTGAGGTGCGATCCAATATGACCCAAAGTTTCTTCGTCAAAATTGTGAAAGATACTAAGAAAAGCCCAGGAGTCTTTAAATACGTTGGAGAACAAATAGTTTTTAATGCCAGTACCATCTGGCACCAAAAGCAATATCTCTTTCTTATCTTTCAAATTAAAGCTCTTTTCTAGTAAGCAGTTTTTCCGCCCTCAACCAATCTTCCGGAAGATCTATATTAATATGTCGCGTTGGATCCAATTCGATATATGAAATTGTTTTTCCGTAGAACGATCCTTCCCCCTTTAGCAACAATTCGGATCGAGTAATATAAATGGAACCATCCCTAATAAAAGTATCCGGCAACTCTTGCCTGCGTTTGATAATCTTGTCCTCACCCGTTGCAATTTTTAAAGTTCCTTCAGAAAGCTCAAACACCCAATGTGGATTATAATTGTGAGGTACTTTTTGTACCGAAATAAGACTATCACAACCGGCGTCCATGAATTTTGAAATAGCTAGATCAATATCTTCCGAAGTGCGAAAAGGGCTGGTAACTTGCAGCAAGCAGACCGCATCATAGGTATGTCCTCGCTCAGAAAGTGCTACTAAAGCGTGCTGCACCACTTCTAACGAGCCAGCAGTATCACTGGCTAGCGCATCGGGTCGTTTAAAAGGAACTGTCGCCCCCAACTTTCGAGCCATTTCCATCAACGTATTATCTTCCGAAGTGAATACCACCGAATCGAGAAGAGTTGCTCCCAAAGCAGCTTCGATCGTGTATTGAAGTAATGGCTTACCCCCCAATTTCTTTCGGTTCTTATTTGGAATCCCCTTGCTTCCTCCTCTCGCCGGTATGAGTCCAAGAACCTTCATTAGTACGTGATTGTTTTATGAAATCGAAGATCAATATCGGCCAGCGCATCGGCAATTTTCTTACCACTGTTTCCTTCCCCATATATCGAACTCCTGTTGTTTTTTGGATTGTCCAACTGAGATCGAATGGCTGTCTTTATTTCAGTCTTGTCATAAGCAACATCGATCACATTTTCACCACGCAGCCTGCGGTTTTGTCGCGTTCCAATGTTTACCACCGGGACACCAAGAAAAGAACATTCCCGAATCCCAACGCTGCTGTTTCCAACGAGGCATTTGCTGTTGGACAATAATCTCAGAAAATCGTTCGGCTCCATATTTTTAAAGAATCTAATGTGTTTTGGATTATGTTGTTCCCGATAGGCTCTGATCCCATTGGAAGTACCATCCGCGCCTGCATCAACATTGGGCCAAAACCAAAAGGTCGGGATTCCAAGTTCGTTAACTACTTCTAAAGTTTTGGTGACATCCTTCTTAGCCTCATCATATTCCGTCGTGACCGGATGCTGCATGACCACAATGTATTCATCGGTAAGTGAAAACGTGGCACCAACACCTCCGTATTTCTGAAAGGGATCAAAATCGAGATCCGGATCCGATAAAACTGCCGCAGCTATATCTATGGAAGGACAACCCGAATTGATCACATAGGCTTCTTCTTCTCCCATTTTGATGACACGTTGTTTTGCATCTTCAGAAGTGACAAAATGAATATCTGCAAGTTTTGTATTTGCATGGCGCACTTTCTCATCGATATTACCAGTTACTTCTCCCCCTTGTAAATGTATTAAAGGAATATTTTGATAGGCCGCAGCAATGGACGTAGCAATGGTCTCAAAGCGATCGGCAATAGTGAGCACGGCATCCGGTTGCAAATTGTAAAACACGTTGGCAAGCTCCATCACTCCTAATCCAGTAGTCTTGGCCATGGCTGTCTTATTTTCTCCTTCCAAAACCATAAATACCTTTTCATTGATTGTGAATCCATCTTTTTCAATGAAGTCAACAGCATTTCCGTAACGATCGAGTAAGGCCGAACCAGCAACCACCAACTGTAATTCCAATTTGGGGTGATTCTTTATGGCCTGAAGTGCAGTTTTTACTCGACTGTAGGAAGGTCGGGCAGTAATAACAGCGCATATTTTTCTTTTTGTACCCATGTTCAAGTGATATCATCTTTGTTTAAAAAATCCCATTGTGAGAGTTCTTTTAGAAGTGTTTTTCCAATAATTGACTCAAATTTAGAGGCATCCAAACCGAATCCTCTCGGTTTTTTTGCTTCCAAATCGTCAAAGGTAAGAGTGTGTCCCTTGATTAGATCCTTATTAACTGCCAGGGACTTTTCAAAAATATTTTTTAGTTGAATGAATTTGCTGTTATCACTCTTGTCTATGGGGTTTTCTAGTGCTTCGGAAATGTCATGAACTGCTTTGACCAGCGCAGTCGCTTCCTCCATTGTTAAGGACGATGTTACATCTGGTCCAAATTCTTTTTTACTGAAAACCACATGAAATTCCAGAATTTCTGCACCCAATGCAACTGCTGCGATTCCTGTTGCGATTTGCGCCGAATGATCCGAAAAACCTACCGGGACTCCATAGCGTTCTTTTAGTTCGCCTATCACATTAAAACCATAGTCCGATGGAACTGTTGGGTAATTTGTAGTACATTGAAGCAGAGAAAACGAAGCGCCATGGATCTTCAAAAATTCAACCGTAGCATCCAATTCCGCAAATGAACTCATCCCGCTCGATAAAATGATGGGTTTTCCCGTATCTATCACTTTTTTAAGCAATAAAAAATTGGTAACCTCTCCGCTGCCAATCTTATACTGCTCGACACCTGCTTTTTCCAAGACATCAACTGCTAAATTGCTAAACGGACTGCTTATGAAGATAAGTCCTAATTCCCTGCAGCGTTGGCCAATTTCGATCCATTGATTTTGAGAAAATTCCATCCTCTTCCAGTAATCAAAACGGGTCGCGTCCTGATCGGAAAATTTGACACGAAAGGGTTCATAAATGCTGCTTTCAGCTTCGGCAATGTGCGTCTGAAACTTAATCGCGTCTACCCCGGTTCGGGCAACCGCAGCGATATATTCATGCAGTTTTTCAAGGCTTCCATTATGAGCTTGTCCTATTTCGGCTACGGTGGTGATCAAAAAAAGCAGGTTATTGGTTCGTCATTAAAAATACTAATTTATTGACAAAAGACTTCATGTATCCATGACATATCTCAATTGTCCTAATAGCTGAGTGGTCCGGAAGAAAATCCATCCCCACAAACCAGCGTCCCATATACATCCTTTTTATTCCATGAAACCTTAAGAGATTTGTTTTTACCTAATGTACTAGCCCACTTGTTCAATATAATCTTTTCGTCAGATCTACGAATATCATCGAGCAAAACAAAAAAGTTTTGTGCTAAATTTTTTTCGATGACTTCCAATGCGGGGAATCTGGCCAGTCTGGATGTATTTGCGCCCGGCCCGTCTACAACAACCATATCTAGGCGATTGTCTTGCAATGCTTGAGTAATTTTTTCAGAATCATACCAACTGCCCATGTGATTCTCTGAAGAGTATGGTTTAATAGGTGCATACACGAAAGAAACAACCGAATCGCATTTGTGTTGGCGCAACTGATCTTTGATCAGGTTGATCCAGTCTTGGTCATCGTCAACGGACAGAATAGATATCGGTAATTGATTTAGTTGGACATATTTAGCTAAAACCACAGTTGACAAACCACTTCCGAATTCAATTACAGAACTCCTCTTATTTATTATTATTTCATTGATTAAATGTAGAATCGTATTTGGATTTAGTGAAAATGGGTTAAAAGGTAGCACTGTGCCCTGGTCAAACAAGCCGTGTATGATTTGTGAAGCCCTAGTATCACTAATATTCCGGGCGTTTTTATTGAAATGGACTCGTATATTCAAAAGGTCTTTTAGGTGGTTTAATTTTGACATAGGTAATAATGATTTAATAGTAACTGAAGTAGTTCCACAAAATGAGAATTTTAAACAATTGCACTCATATATCGAGTCTCCCAATCGCTGTAGTTCCAGATAGAATGGGCTTGAGGCGCGGTTAACCTATTTCCTTCGAATCCTTCGATAACTTTTTTAGTTACTTCGATCCATTCAGAAACACTTTCAGGGTCATCGACCAAATGACAATCAGGCAGCCCATCCAGTACATCCGGAATAGCTCCTCTGTTGGAAGCAATCACAGTATTTCCGCACTTTAGTGCTTCTATCATCGACAAACCAAAACCTTCCTCATATAGAGATGTAAATAAATAGATATCCCCCGCTTGGAGGTATTTTGGAATTTCAGAATTAGGAATTCTTCCTACATTTAGAACAGTGGGATGGTCAATCTTTTGTGTAGTTCCAATTGTAATTACTTTTATAAAATTAAATTTCTGTAATACATGCTGTACCAAGTCTCTGAAAATATGAAAGCCTTTCAGGGGACGGTCGTTAGCCATCCAAATCAGTACCAAATGCTCGTCATTAAAACCCATTTCTGTCCTAAGGGAATCTCTTTTGACATCCTCTAAAGGAAAAAAAAGTGAAGAATTCACCCCATTCCACACTACTGCGGTTTCTGGTTTGAAATGCTTATATGATTCAATACTCGTGTTCTTTCCTTTTTCAGAAAGAAAAATTACCTTATCGATCTGGTCCACTACTTCCTGCCTCAGTTTCAATCGATACCCGTGAAAGGAAAAAATGATTCTTAGATCGGCCGCAAAGGTAGATTTCTTAAGTGCAATTGCTTCCGCCAGGTGTGGATCGTCCATTATGAGAACGGTTATTCGGTTGGTTTTGACTGCCAAACGGCCAAGCGTTTTCAGATAATCTCTTGCGACCCAACTAAACAGGATCATTTTCCGAAACCATTTATGATAGGTTATGAACTTGCGTTTCTCACAATATATGTTCTTGGAAGTAGCTCTTGATGGGGATAAAATAGTGTCGAAACAGTCCCGATTTTTAATCAGGGAATCCATCCGGGTCACCCAACTTCCAATGCGGTTTGAAGGTAATGCGATATTTGAAATTAACACAATCATACTTATTAGTAACTTCTATTTAATCCTTTGGATTTAAGGAATGGAATTTTAAAGTAACCAAACAAAACTCTCCTTATCACTTTACCAAGGAATACCTGCCATCTTTTGAGTGGCCGTGCGGGAGGTAATTGAGCGAGAACTGTATTCGCCGGAGTTGAAACTAGGAGTTTGTTTAACTCCACCTCCATCCATTCCTGGGCTACATTTCCCATATGATAGGCGTAGTTATCGATGGTAGAAATTCTAAGGAAACCACCATCGTTGTTTGGTTGGTCTATATATCTGTTCTCACTACCGCCTACAATTTTTTCAGTACAAACCGTCTCTGGGGCATTTGAAAAAACTTCGGCTCTCATCGTCACTACGAAATGACCGCTCCCGATGACGGCCTTTTGTTCTGATCTTCCTATACACAAGTACTTTTCCAGATGCACAGATTCGTACATTTTTCGGCCAATACTTCTTTCGAAATGTTGCATTGCCCCGGGATTCATAACTTTTTGCGCACTTATCTTATTTTTAAGCAATCCATAGTATAAGGTTGAGGATGCGTATGGACTCCCATAAGCCTTGCTACTTGGCACGGGAGAAACCATGCCAGCCTGTGGAAATTCGGAAATAAGCTTTTCAACTTCTGGTTGCCAGTTAGAAAGAAAAAAAACATCGGCGTCGGAAATGGTCAGCAAAGGCTCAAGGTTGCTCTTAATTGCCGAATAGATAGCATTGACCTTTCCTAGATTCTTTTTAGAATGTAATAGTTGATCGACCGCGAATTCATTTTCATAAAGTTCCGAGAGATAAGAGACCACCTCCGTACAACATCCATTATCGATCAATGATATCCTCGTTTTATCGTGTATAGTGTGCAACAAGCTCTTGATGCAGTACTTAAATATTTGAAGTCCGTGCTTGAAATAATCCTCGCTTAAATTAGGGATATAAACCGGGATAATGACTCGGTGGTATGAATCGATACTAAGACGGGTGTTATTCTTTTCAGGATGTTTTCCTAATCTCATAATGCTGCACTAATTGAGTCAGTCCATCTTCAAGAGTGATCAGATCTCTTTTTAACAATCTTTTCATTTTAGAAATATCCGGACATCGGCGTGTCATGTCACCTTCCTGTAAAGCAGGTAAATGAATGATTTCTGAAGAAGACTTTGTAAGTTCAATGGTTTTATTAGCAAGTTCTAATATTGTCATTTCAATGTCACTGCCCACATTAAGTACTTCGTTGACCTGATCTTCGCTTTCGATTGCTAGAATACACGTATCCACATTATCGTCGACGAAGCAAAAAGATCGTGTTTGCATTCCTTCACCATAGATATAAAGCGGTTCTCCTTTTAGGGCTGCTTTAACGAATTTTGGAATCACAAAATCCTCACTTTGATTTGGGCCATATGTATTAAAAAACCTGAAAATAGTATAAGGCAGGCCAAATTCCTGCTGATAGGAACGAAAAAAAGCTTCTCCTACATTTTTGACAATGGCATACGGGAGCCTGGAATTCAACGGGGTTGTATGCTCGTTTTGTGGAATTTCAAAGGGCTCGCCATATACTTCCGAGGAGCTTGAATAACATACACGCTTAACGCCGGCATTTTTCGATAGTGATAAGATGTTTTTGATCCCTTCGATATCCTCAAGCACCATCATAGGATTATCAAGCGTGCGCTGAACCCCCACCACAGCCGCATAGTGGAATACGTAGTCGAAATCATATCTGCCGAAAATAGGTACAACATCATTATAATGATTCACATTTGCTTTGATAAAGGTCACATTTTCGACCTGTGGTATTTTCGAATGATCTCCTGTTGAGAGATTGTCAACAATAACAACAGTATTAGTACGCTCTTTCGAGAGTTCAAGGGCCAATGCGCTTCCAACGTTTCCGGCACCTCCTGTTATTAAATAAGTGGTTTTACTCATCTTATTATCTTTTTAGCAAGTATTTTGAAGTTCTTCACTTTCAAAAACCATAGAGGATCCAGAGTAAACATGTTTTTAAATACTTTGAATGTTCTGAATTTCACCATTTTCAATTGCATTTGACTTAGATTCATTAAAAGCTGTTTACCTTCGAGTTTCGTAATTCGATTTTCCACTAATTGTTTTTTACGAACCACATTCAAATATAAGGGAAGTTGGATGTACTTCTCATTATTTGAAGAGATATTACTATCATGTTTTCTATATTCAACCAGAGGTTCATCCAAATAATAAAATCGCGTATAGAACGAACAGCGTATCCAGAATTCGGTGTCTTCCCCAGCGGCCGGCATTTCTTCAGAAAAAAAACCTACATTTTTAACAAGTACCCGCCGTATCAAAGGCGTTGGAGTCATTAGTGTCCAATTGCCCATCATGCGTAGTTTTACGTCTCCATGTTTTACGTCCGGACTTCCAGGCTTTCCAATGATCTCACCGGTCCTGGTACCATTTTCATCGATGACCATGCAGGGCCCGTGAACCAATCCGTATTCGGGATGAGCCTTAAGAATGGCAATCTGTTTTTCCAGTTTCTCAGGTAACCAAATATCATCATCATCGGTAAACGCGATCAATTCGCCCTTGGCCATTTTTATCCCGGTATTCCTTGGTCGGGCCGGGCCTCCGCTATTCTCGATCTTTCGATAACTTACCTTAGGGTATTGATCGCAGAGTTGGGCGTTTTCATTTCCGGGAGATCCATCATCCACCACGATGATCTCGATATTTTGATAGGTCTGCGAGAGCATGCTCTCCAGGGTAAGCCGGAGGTATTCGGTACGCTTGTATGTGGGTACGATTATACTTACCAGCGGCGATGCTTCCATAACTTTTGGATTTTGTGCTTGATTCGCTTAGCGATTCCTTCGACCGTTCTTTTTTTGGTTTGCTTTAACTCCTGTTCCAGTTCGAGTTGTTTCTTATAATCCTCGTAATGAACCCCAAAATATTCCCTGAACATCCGTTCATCTTCTTCATTTTTTCGCTTGCGATGTTCCTTACTGTTGCTTAGGCCTTCGAGGTCAAAATAGGTAAGAAAGTAATTTACGTGTGTAAATTTGAACTGCTCACTCATAAAGCATTTTATAAAATACGCCCTGTCCCCACCCATGCTATAGGTTTCATCGTATAAACCCATTTGCTCGAACACTTCTTTTTTAAAAAACGTACTCTGATGCGGCAGGGAGGTGCGCATGAAGTAGATCGGACTCAATTGATCGGCGTAAACCTTCGCACCTTCCTTAAACTTATAGTCTCCATATATAATGTCTCCAACAAATTTTTCATGATGAATAAAATCATGTAATGCCGAAGCCTGCGTAAGAAGATCACCACTATTCAGAAATAACAAATATTGCCCGGATGACACACGAATGCCCTTGTTCATCGCGTTGTAAATACCCGTATCCTTCTCACTGATGCAATAAGTGAATTTATCCCGGTTGGCTTCGATAAGTTCAACACTGCCATCATTGGATGCGCCATCGATAAGGATAAACTCAAAGTTTTTGTAAGTCTGTGACAGCACCGAAGCTATGGTTTGCTCAAGTCCTTTGGCGTTGTTATAATTTATAGTTATGATGGATACTTTGGGCGCCATATGTTAGTTTAATTTCTCCAACCAGATATTTCCACCGTAATTTTCTTGTGTAATGGGCATTTTCATGAAAGCTTCTTTGTGATGTTTATGTAAATAATGTGAAAAAACTTTAATACGATAATCGTGGTTATTCATCAAAAAGGTTCTCAACATATAATTTTCATTCCAATTTCTTCCTTCATATACCCAATGCTTGGGGTATTCGAAAGGATAGAAGATATCATGAAAATGAATATAAACTCCTTTATTTAGAAGAGGTAATATTTCAAAGAAAATATAATTAACATCACTTCCACATTTAGCAACGTGTGAGCTGTCCACAAATAAAATATCTCCTGCTTCGAGTTCTGTAAATAGGGATGTCTGTACTTCCTGGACCTGCTTCTCAAGTATAGTAGCCACCTTTTTATCGGTTTCACGAATGTTTTTGTAGAGCCTTTCCGGATAGGGTTCAATAAAGGTCAAGTGTATTTTATGGTTAAAAAACAATTCATTTACATCCAACATCAATGCTGAAGAATGTCCGGAACCTATTTCGATGATTCGTTTTGGTTTTAAATGGCGAATCATGGAATAGAGGACGGTGCCGTCTGTTTGTTCGTACATTCCGTTGTTAAAGGCAAATCGCAATTCCCCATTCTTTTTATCTGAAAAGGGCATTTCGTGATAATACTGAGAAAGAATTTCACCAACAAAAGTTACTTGTCCCTGAGTATCTAAATTTATATCTATTAAGCCATCACTCGTGTTTTCTTTCCATATTTCATCTTCTCGTGGTTTAATGTCCTGAATCGAAACAATTGGCGAATAGTAATGCCCCGGTGGGAAACAAGCGTTGTCGTTATATTGGCGATAGTGTGCATAAAGGCCTTTCACGTAAGGCAACCTATTTAGCAAACTCTTTAATTTTTTTCGCATGTTATTTGGATATATACCAATGATACATCTTTTGCAACCCTTGTCCCAAATCCACCTCAGCCGCCCAGCCCATATTATTGATCTTGGAAACGTCGGTTAATTTCCTAAACGTACCGTCCGGCTTTTCAGCATTAAACACAAAAGTTCCCTTATATCCCACGATTTGCTTAATGAGAGTTGCTAATTCCGAAATAGTGATATCGCTACCGGTCCCAATATTTATGTGGGTATTACGAATTTCTTCATTGGAGTGTAGGTTGGTTTCGGCATTATGATTATTCATAAGGAACGAACAGGCCTTGGCCATGTCTTCCACCCAAAGAAACTCCCGCATGGGTTTTCCAGATCCCCAGATCTCAACAGTAACCGAGTTATTTTGTTTGATTCCGAAGTCGGACAACACATTTCTTATTTCTCCTTCGGAAGCACTCCCGTCTACGCCCGCGATGGGAAGCAGGGCAAGATCTTTGCGAAGCGATTCCCAATCTCCCTGCTCCAGATTTTTTCCCAAATGAATCTTACGCACAAGGGCCGGAAGCACATGCGCTTTCTCCAGATCGAAATTATCGTTGGGGCCATACAAATTGGTTGGCATGGCCGAGATAAAATTGGTGCCATACTGTAAATTATAGCTTTCGCATAATTTGATGCCGGCAATCTTGGCGATGGCATAAGGCTCGTTGGTGTATTCCAGTACATCGGTGAGTAAATACGATTCTTTTATGGGCTGTGGGGCATTTTTAGGGTAAATACAAGTGCTTCCCAAAAACAATAGTTTTTTAACTCCGTGTACATAGCTTTGATGGATCACATTATTCTGGATCATCAAATTATCGTAGATAAATTCGCCCCGATAGGTATTGTTGGCACCGATACCTCCAACCTTTGCGGCAGCAAGAAATACGTAATCGGGTTTTTCGGCTTTGAAAAATGAGGCCACGGCATTCGTATCCCGAAGGTCCAACTCGGTGCTGGTTCTCAGCGCGAAATTTTGATACCCTTCGTCTTTTAACCTATTTAAAATGGCACTGCCCACCATCCCCCGATGACCGGCCACATAGATCTTTGCCTCCTTCTCCATACCTTACTCGTAGTAATTATGTGTTGTATATCCGCCTTCTTTAAGGTATTGATCCCTTTGCATCAATTTTAGGTCGCT
>JABDKT010000040.1 GCA_013002065.1 Flavobacteriaceae bacterium | reverse complement strand
GGGCAAATTCGGGTAGGCCTTTATAACCGTCACCAAAAATCATTTTTTTAGGTCGATAGCCTAATTTCGGCAGAAACAGTTTGGTTTTTTTAAATAATTCATTCTGTCTTTCGATAGTGTAAACCACCATTCCCATTTCCAAAAGCACCGCCGATTGATACCCACTCCCCGTTCCTATTTCCAGCACCTTGTCTCCTCTGTTGAGTTCTAGCAATTCGGTTTGTCGTGCAACGGTGTACGGCTGAGAAATGGTTTGCTCTGCCCCAATGGGAAAGGCTTTATCTACGTAGGCATGGTCTACAAATCCGCTATCCATAAATAAATGCCTTGGCACCGAATTCACAGCCTCTAAAACCTCCTCTTGCTCAATTCCTTTCCGCCGGAGGGTTTCCACCAATTTCTTTCGCATTCCTTTATGAGTGAAGGTATCTTTCATAGGTTTACAAAGTAAACAAGAACTCGTGAATTTTCCATCCTGAAATTTTAAAAATTCCGATCTCAATTCAGATTAATTTGCGATAAAATTTCGGGCAAAACCGTTACCTTTGTGCAAAACCACCGCCCATGCTAAAAGCAGGAGTCCTAGGTGCGGGTCATCTGGGAAAAATTCATTTAAAACTTCTAGACCAATCTGCTAAATACGAGCTTGTTGGTTTTTTCGATGCCGACCAAAAGGCATCTCAGCGTATTTCCGAAGAATTTGGTTATAAAAGTTTTCCTTCCATGGAAGCACTCATCGAAGCCTGTGATATGGTTGATGTGGTCACTCCCACTATTTATCATTTTGAATGTGCCAAAAAAGTGATCGAAGCGGGTAAGCATTTGTTCATCGAAAAACCCATTATGCAAACGGTGGAAGAAGCTGAAAAAATCTTAGAACTCGCTGCTAAGCACAACATAAAAGGGCAAGTGGGACATGTAGAGCGATTTAATCCAGCTTTTATGGCAGTTCGAGATAAGTTTGAAAATCCCATGTTTATCGAGGCTCATCGACTAGCCGAATTCAACCCAAGAGGAACCGATGTTCCTGTCGTATTGGATTTAATGATACACGATATCGACGCCATCCTAAGCGTGGTAAATAGTGAGGTTAAAAAAGTAAGTGCTAGCGGCGTTTCAGTAATTTCAGAAACACCCGATATCGCCAATGCCCGAATCGAATTTGAAAACGGTTGTGTGGCAAATCTTACTGCCAGCCGAATTTCAATGAAGAAAATGCGTAAGGCCAGATTTTTTCAACGAGACGCCTATATCTCTGTCGATTTCCTGGAAAAAAAGTGTGAAGTGGTAAAGATGAAAGATGCTCCAAAAGATCCAGATGATTTTGCCATGATACTCACCAATGCCGAAGGAGTAAAGAAACAGATATATTTTGACAATCCGAAGGTGGATGCCAACAATGCGATTCTGGAAGAATTAGAAACTTTCGCGGATGCGATTAATAATAATACGCAACCTGTCGTCACTTTGGAACAAGGCACCAACGCCTTAAAGGTCGCCATGCAGGTTATTGAAAATTTTAAAAGTTTATAAATGAAAAATGTAGCTGTTATAGGCGCAGGAACCATGGGGAATGGTATTGCCCATACTTTCGCACAGTTTGATTACAAAGTACAACTTATCGATGTCTCTCAAACGGCTTTGGATAAGGGGTTAGCCACCATAACGAAAAACTTAGATCGCATGGTTGCCAAGGAGAAGATTTCCGAAGCAGAAAAAAACAGGACTCTAAAAAACATCACTACCTATACCAACATGGAGGAAGGTGTTGAATACGCCAGCCTTGTGGTGGAAGCGGCAACGGAAAATGTCGATCTCAAATTAAAAATCTTCAAAGACCTCGATAGTTTTTGCCCAGATGATACCATTTTGGCAAGTAACACCTCTTCTATCTCGATCACTCAGATAGCGGCTGTAACTACCAGACCAGAAATGGTAATCGGGATGCATTTTATGAATCCGGTGCCGATAATGAAGTTGGTAGAGATCATAAAAGGATATAACACGAGCGACGAAACCTATAAAACCGTTGAAGAAATTTCTAAGAAATTGAGCAAAGTACCTGTGGAAGTAAACGACTACCCGGGATTTGTCGCTAATCGTATCCTTATGCCCATGATCAATGAGGCAATTGAAACCTTGTACAATGGTGTTGCCGGTGTGGTGGAAATCGATACCGTCATGAAACTGGGAATGGCACATCCTATGGGACCATTACAATTAGCAGATTTTATTGGTTTGGATGTTTGTTTATCCATCTTGAATGTGATGTATAACGGATTCAAAAACCCAAAATACGCACCATGTCCCCTATTGGTAAATATGGTGATGGCCGGGAAAATGGGAATAAAGAGTGGCGAAGGTTTTTATGATTATTCTGAAAGCAGAAGAGCGGAGAAAGTTTCAACACAGTTTGTTTAATCGCAGTTGGCAGTGATCAGTTTGCAGTATATTTTGTAGCCAAAAATGACAGTAAGCAGTATGAAATTCCAGGAATTATTGGCCTATAAGAACTCTGTTGAATTGGCGATGGAAATATTTAATACCAGCAAAACATTTCCCAAAGAAGAGACCTATTCACTCACAGATCAAATACGTCGTGCGTCTCGCAGTGTCGCAGAGAATATTGCTGAAGCATACCGTAAACGAGATTATCTAAAGCACTTTAAAAGTAAACTAAGTGATTCGGATGCAGAAAATTCGGAAACTCAAACTTGGTTGGAATTTTCATTAAGATGTGATTACATTTCAGAAGAAGAATTTGAAAAGCTAATGAATCTCTCAAACGAAGTTGGTAAATTGATTAACTATATGAAACTCAACCCAACTAAATTTGGAGTTAAAACCACTAATTGCTGAATACCGAACACTGAACACTGAACACTGAACACTGAACACTGAACACTCAACACTGAACACTGAATACTAAATAAAATGCCTAAAATCCTTCCATTCAAAGCGGTACGTCCTACGAGAGACAAGGTAAGTCTTCTGGCTTCTCGCTCGTACGACACCTATACCAAAGAGGAGAGAGAGGCAAGACTACGCGACAATCCTTTTTCTTTTTTACATATCGTGAATCCAGGATTTAAATATCAGAAAGAAATTTCGGGAAAAGAAAGATATAGTTTGGTGAGGAACCGATACCAGGAATTTAAAGAGGACGGAGTTTTTGTCCAAGATGAAAAGGATAGTTTTTATGTATATAAAATCGTGAATCGCGACGGATTGGTTTTCCACGGCATCGTTGGTGCAGCTAGTGTTGAAGATTATAAATCTGACATCATAAAAAAACACGAAGACACTATCGCATATCGCGAAAAACTGTTTAAAGATTATCTCAAGACTGTCGGTTTTAATGCCGAAGCGGTATTACTCACCTATCCTGACAACGATCGTATTAAGTCGGTTTTAGAACAAGTGATGAGTGAAAGAGCAGAATATGAATTTACCACAACTTATCGCGACACCCATTATGTATGGCAAGTTGATAATGCTGAAATATTAAACACCATAAAAAATGCTTTTGCCAGTATGAAAGCCATTTATATAGCCGATGGGCACCATAGATCCTCCTCTTCCTTTTTACTTACTGAAGATTTAAAAGCGGAAAATAAAAGCCATAATGGCAATGAACCCTACAATTTTTTTATGAGCTATCTAATTCCGGAGAGTGAATTGAAGATTTATGAGTTCAACCGCCTGGTGAAAGGGCTCAACGGACTTACAAAAGAAGAGTTTCTCATAAAATTGGACGAGCATTATAGAATAGATAACCGTGGGACCGACTTCTACAGGCCTTCAAAAAAGCATCATTTCAGTATGTATCTCGACGGTGAGTTTTATTCTTTATACCTGCGGAAAAATCATTATTCCTTCGGAAATGCGCTAGATGCCTTAGATACTCAAATTTTGTATAAAACTATTCTACAACCCATTTTGGGAATTGAAAATGTTCGGAATGACAATCGGTTGAATTATACCCACGGCAAAAAAGGACTGGCACATGTGAAATCGTTAGTTGATTCTGGAGAGTTTACGGTTGGGTTCGGACTTCTACCCATCACCACCAAAGAAATGAAATGCATTGCAGACGAAGGCCACACCATGCCTCCCAAAAGTACTTATATCGAACCTAAACTCCGAAGTGGGGTTACTATTTATGAATTTTGATGAAAATAGCCGAGAATATTCACAGATTTAAAGGTACCCTACCGGGTCATGTGACACTAGTGGCGGTATCCAAGACCAAATCGGTTGAGGAAATTATGGAGGCATATCATACCGGGCATAAGATTTTTGGTGAGAACAAAATACAAGAAATGGTTTCCAAATGGGAAGCCATGCCTAAAGACATCGAATGGCATATGATAGGTCATGTTCAAACCAATAAGGTTAAATATATGGCCGAATTCGTAAGTTTAATTCATGCTGTGGACAGCCTGAAGTTATTGAAAGAAATAAATAAGCAAGCGGCCAAACACAATAGAGTAATCGACTGCCTTCTGCAAATCAAAATTGCGGAAGAAGATTCCAAATACGGTTTGAGTGAGGAAGCAGCGGAATCCTTGTTGCAAATGGACGAACTGCGTGAATTGGAACACGTAAAAATCGTTGGCCTAATGGGAATGGCTACCTTCACGGACAACGAGATGCAAATTTCAGAAGAATTTAATACACTCAAGAATTTTTACGACAAACACAAAGCGGCCTATCAGCTTCATACCCTTTCTATGGGCATGAGTGGCGATTACAGCCTTGCGATGGCTCATGGCAGCAATATGATTCGTGTTGGTAGCGCCCTTTTTGGAGCCCGTAATTATTCGTAACTTTATAGATTAAGCCAGAAGTAAAAAAATTTAATGTACGCGATTTTAGATATTGAGACTACCGGAGGAAAGTATAATGAGGAAGGCATTACCGAAATTGCAGTATATCGCTTCGATGGGCATAAAATAGTGGATCAATTTTCCAGTTTGGTGAATCCCGAGCGCCGCATTCAACCTTTTGTGGTGAATCTCACGGGAATCAACAATGATATGCTTCGAAATGCCCCAAAATTTTACGAGGTTGCTAAACGAATCATTGAAATTACCGAAGGTTGCATCGTCGTGGCTCATAATGCACAATTCGACAATCGTATTCTCACTACCGAGTTCGACCGACTAGGTTACGCTTTTGAAAAGGAAACACTTTGTACGGTGGAATTGGCTCAAAAATTGATCCCCGGAATGTCCTCTTATAGCTTAGGGAAATTGACAAGGCAATTGGGAATTCCGATTAGTGACCGACACCGAGCTCAAGGAGACGCTATGGCAACGGTGGAATTGTTCAAATTACTACTCAATAAAGATCTCGAAAAAGAAATCATTACCAAACATATTCGCACCGATCCTAAAAGACACTTGGAGCCTAAATTACTGGATATGATTGCCAGTGCCCCAACCCATGCAGGTGTTTACTATATGCATCGAGAGGATGGAGAGATTATCTATATTGGCAAAAGCAAGAACATAAAAAAACGGCTTACGCAGCATTTTACCAGTGATAACCGAAAGTCCAAACGCATACAACTGGAAATCCACGCTGTGAGTTTTGAACTTACGGGTAACGATCTCATCGCCCAACTCAAGGAGAGTGAAGAGATCAAGAAGAAGAAGCCTATTTACAACCGTGCGCTACGTAAAAGTATTTTCCATTATCAGTTGGCGATGTTTACCGACGACAACGGATATCTCAACTTACGAATTGAAAAAGCCGATAACAGAAAGAGCGCCATAACCACTTTTACAAATTATCAGCAAGCTCGTTCCAGTTTATATAGAATTACTGAAGAACACGGTCTTTGTCAGAAATTGACCGGCCTTTACAAATCTAACTCTTCCTGCTTTCTTTATGAAATAAAGGAATGCAACGGCGCTTGCATTACTGAAGAATCTCCTGAAGAATACAATGAAAGAGTGAAAAATTATCTGGAAAAATACAGTTACGAAAACAAGAACATGCTAATTATTGATCGCGGAAGAGAAGTGGATGAGCGGTCGGTGATCCTAATTGAAAATGGGCAATACAAAGGATTTGGCTTTTTTGATCTCAATTATCAAATTACAAATCTAGAAGTACTGCGCTCTATCATTAGCCCTATGACCGATAACAGGGATACACAACACATCATTCACAATTACCTTCGGAAAAATAAAGTGCTGAAAATAGTTCCCTTGCCTAAAGAAAAGGCCATATAAATAAACTTAATTACCTTTACATTTAGAAATCTCAATTCATTGGCGTCCGACAGTAAAAAGAGCTTACGAAAAATTCTACATGACATCATTTATGAAGCCGATACACCACTCGGCAAAATTTTCGATGTTGTCCTCTTAATTCTTATTGTATTGAGTGTGATCTTCGTCATGCTCGAGAGTGTGAGTGAAATTGACGCTAAATATCACGACGCGCTATATGTTGGAGAATGGATTATCACAGTCTTCTTTAGTTTAGAATACATTCTCCGTATTGTCACGGTTAAAAAACCGTTCAAGTATATTTTCAGTTTCTACGGAATTATCGACTTCCTTTCGACAATTCCACTCTATTTGTCCTTTATACTTTCGGGAAGCAGCTATTTATTGACCGTACGCGCCCTGCGTTTACTGAGAGTTTTCCGTATTCTAAAAATTACGAGATACATTGGAGAGTCCAATAAACTAAAGCGTGCATTATTACACAGTAGAGCAAAGATTTTTATCTTCCTTTTCGCTGTAGTGATAATTTCTATAATCGCCGGAACCATCATGTATTTGGTTGAAGGAGAGGAAAACGGATTTGTGAGTATCCCACAGAGTGTGTATTGGTGTATCGTGACCTTAACAACAGTGGGTTATGGTGATATTTCACCAGGCACTCCTTTGGGGCAGTTTATTGCTAGTTTAATTATGATCATGGGTTACGGTATTATCGCCGTTCCTACAGGAATTATTACCGCCGAATACGCCCGCACCCCTCAGGAGGTGCAAACTAATACAGTAAGCTGTACCAATTGCTTAGCATCTCATCATAAAGACGGTGCAAAATTTTGCCATAAATGTGGTAATAATTTGATAGCCGACGAATTCTAATGAATTCCCGCAAGCCATTATTGATTTGTATAGTAGGCCCTACAGCCATTGGGAAGACTTCATTGGCTATTCAATTGGCTAAGCATTTTAAAACAGAAATTATTTCTGCCGATTCCAGACAATTTTTTAAGGAGATGAGAATTGGTACCGCTGTTCCTTCGGAAATAGAACTCTCCCAAGCACCTCATCATTTTATTCAGAATAAAAGCATATTCGAATTATACTCCGTTGGAGATTTTGAAAGGGAAGCCACTCTGTTGCTTTCTGAACTTTTTCGGAAACACTCTATCGTAATAATGGTTGGCGGTTCCGGATTATATGTAGATGCGGTAGTAAAAGGACTTGACAATTTTCCTGCAGTAAATGAAGACGTTCGGAAAGAGCTAAATACCCAATTTGAGAAAGAAGGCATCGCGTCTTTACAACGAGAATTACTACAAGTCGATCCCGAATACCATTCAAAAGTGGATTTACAAAACCATCACCGTCTTATTCGCGCTCTCGAAATCTATCGGTCTACAGGGAAGCCATTTTCTTCATTCTTCAACGAAAATAAAAAGGAACGAATCTTTGATACCTTATACATCGGACTTACAGCCGACAGAGAAACAGTTTATGAACGAATTAATCAAAGAGTAGATCTTATGATGGAGGAAGGATTGCTGGAGGAAGCGAAAAAACTCTTACCAAACAAGTCACTCAACGCATTACAAACGGTTGGGTATAAGGAGCTCTTTCAGTATTTAGAGGGAGACTTAACTTTGGAGGAGGCTATTTCAGAAATAAAAAAGAACACTCGAAGATTTGCAAAACGTCAGGGAACTTGGTTTAAAAAAAATCAAGATATTCATTGGTTTGATTTTACTACTGATATATCAGAAATAAAAAAACTAATAGAAACAAAAAACGCCCAATAATGGGCGCTTTCTTCACTTAATATGCTTTTTTAACGATCTACTTCGTTCTTCACCACCAATCGGAAGCCTTCTCCGTGAATATTGATGATTTCAACGCCGTCGTCTTTACTTAAATACTTCCTTAGTTTGGCAATATAAACATCCATACTTCTGGAGGTAAAATAATTATCGTCTCTCCATATCTTGGTAAGTGCTAATTCTCTTGGCATAAGATCGTTTTTGTGTAAGGCTAGCAAACGCAACAGATCATTTTCCTTTGGAGATAGCTTAATGGGATCCTCATCGTTATAGGTTAGGAAACGCAATTTCGAATTGAGGTGAAAATTCCCCACATTAAATTCGAATTGTTTGCTATCGGCAATTGAATCGGTTGCCTTCCGTTGAATGATAGCTTTTATCTTCATCAACAGCACTTCACTGTCGAAAGGTTTGTTCAAATAATCGTCGGCACCTACTTTATAACCTTTCAAAACGTCTTCTTTCATCGCCTTTGCAGTTAAGAATATGATAGGTACATCTTCGTTCTTCTCGCGTATCTCTTTTGCCAATGTAAACCCGTCTTTATAAGGCATCATTACATCGAGTATACAAAGGTCGAAATCGTCCTTTTTAAATTTTTCAAAACCTTCCATTCCATTTTTCGCATGAGTCACGTCGTAATCATTGATCGAAAGGTAATCTTTGAGCACAGTTCCAAAGTTCGGATCGTCCTCAACTAATAAGATTTTTTTGTTTTCTGTTTCCATATTTTATGATATTAAGTGCATTTTTATGATAAAGGTACTACCCTTTCCTTTTTCGCTTTCTACGTAAATTTCGGCATTGTGATCATTCAAAATACGTTTTACGTAGGCAAGGCCCAATCCATGACCCTTGACATTATGTATATCACCGGTATGTTCCCGATAAAATTTTTCAAAAATTCTTTTTTGAACACTTTTCGACATTCCCAATCCCTTATCCTGAATCTTTAACAAGATACTATCCTTTACATTTTCGGTATAAATATCTATTTCAGGTTTATCCTCAGAATATTTAATCGCATTATCCAACATATTCACAATTACATTGGTAAGGTGTAAGTCGTTACCAAGTATGGAAGATTTCATTGCGTCAAAATGAGTTTTAACATAACCACCGCGATCTTCGACGATTAAACTAACGTGAGTGATGGCATCCTCCACTACCTCGTGCAGCTTCAATCGCTCTTTGGGAAGATCCAGTTCGTTCTTTTCCAATTTGGAAATTCGTAAAACGTTCTCCACCTGTGCGTGCATTCTACGATTTTCATCTCGAATCATTTTCAAATAGCGATTAATGAATTCTTTGTTATCACTTACCTTAGGGTTTTTTAAAGCATCCAAAGCCAAATTAATAGTGGCTATGGGTGTTTTAAATTCGTGAGTCATATTGTTGATGAAATCGGTTTTAATTTGTGAAATCTGCCTCTGTTTGAACAATTGGCGCAGCGCATTGGAGTAGGCCAAGATTATTACCGTTGTAAAAGCCAGTGATAAAATGGCCATTCCTAAAATTGTATTTAGGACTTCCTTACCCTTATCCGAAAGGTTAACGTAAAGTTTATAGCTAGTTTTTAGATTGTCATTCACAAATAGCGGCACCCCATAGGTACTTGCGGGGTTTAATTCAAAATTTTTCGAATGTATTTTCGTCGCTAATTCGTTGCTATACACTGCGTATTCAAATTTAGATTTGAGACCGCGTTCACGGCACTCCTGTTCAATAAGTCGTTCAATTTCATCCTTTGACACCCTTTTATGTATGGGCGTTCGGGCCGAAATATTACTAAAAGCCGTTTCAAATTGCTTGCGTTCGTAATCCCGCAATCTCGTAAAATCTACCTTGGTTTGTGAGGTAAATCCACTCCCATCAATACCTTCGGTGATCTTAGTTGTTTTCTTTTTATTCGTAATTTTTTTAAACTGAATACTGTCTAAATCAACATCCAGAAAATCGGAAGACAACTTATAATCTTCCTCTATGATCCCGTCAGAAAAAATAACGGTTTCGTTTTTGTCTTCATTCACGATTCGATAGATAAGCTCATTAACACTAATATTGTCTGGTTCACCCAAACTATCTACCAATCCATTGTACAACCGATAATAATCTTCGATCTCCCGCAATTGAATGTCTCGGGATACATCGGTTAAAATTTGCCGTACATTGAACGTAAACTGATCCTCCTTGGTCTGATAAGCATTATTTATCCAATATCCTTGAACAAAAATGATCCCTAGCAAAGACAATGTCATGGAACCAATAAGGAGGGCAAACAGCTTTTTGTTCATGAATCCAAAATTAAGATTTTAACATTTAGGGCTTAGTCCATTTAACCAAATGTTAACAAACAGTTTTTGGAACTGATTATGAGCGACTTAAAAGTGTAGTATGAATTTGTTCAACCACGGCCTTAGTCTTCTTTAAATCGATGTTTTCGATATGAAAGTCGCAGAGCGGAATTTTACGGTCATCCTCCCATTGATTAGCCATTCGATTAATAACATCTTGCTCTTCTGCTCCATCCCTTGCCAGAACTCTTTCAATACGAACTTCTTTAGGAGCCGTAACCAATACGGTGAAATCGCAATCTCTATATCCGCCATTTTCGAAAAGAATGGCGGCCTCCTTTATACAATAGGGTGCCGACTGCTTTTTGATCCACCTTTTAAAATGCTGTCCAACTTTGGGGTGAATAATCTGATTCACTTTTTCAAGTAATTCAGGATCACTAAATATTTTGTCGGCTACAAATTTTCTATTGAGTCCGTTTTTGGTATAGGCTCGTTTTCCGAGTAGTGCAATCAATTTTTTTCGAATAATTTTCGAACGATTTGTAAGTGCTTTCGCCTCTTTGTCGGCTATGTAAACCGGCACGCCCAAATCATGGAAAAAGGCGGCAACCGTAGATTTCCCACTCCCAATTCCTCCTGTAAGTCCGACGATTTTCACTTATTTAAAGATTAAATATTCAACGCGCTTGGGTTCAAATTCGATATGGTGAACACCTTCCGGTTGTGCTACCAACTTCGGAACCATATAATTCTCCATTTCAGAACTTAATGAATAATCGCAAACAATTCTGAAATTGGAGGTGGAAACAGTATTGAAGTTACTCATTGCGACTTCAAAAGTTATAATAACTTCCTTCGGAATTAACTTTATGTTCACCTCCTCCGGTAAATTGATAATGTCAATGGGAATCGTTAATTTTTTCTGTGTAAATTCTTCAACTTCACCCTTTATTTCTACCTGATTCGCCGAAAGGTTAATTTCTACATTGGATGGTTGATTAATTGTAATTCGTTCGTCGATATCCTCGGCAACATTTTTCTTGGCCAACAATTTTGTGGTCACAGAATTCAACTCATTCAAGGCCTTTGACGGTCCAGTGACTCTAATTGAATCCGGCACCACGACCAAAGGCTTTAACAGACGATACCCATCTCTGAAGCTAATATCTGCATCCAATGTTACCGGCACTTTTTTTGACGACAATAAATCCAACTCAACTTTCAATTCGGAGGGAGATATGTTTTGAATTAGTGCATTATTATCGAGTTGATCGCTAATTACCTTAATCAATTCTACACTTGAATATACAATAGCACTGTCGCCCTTTGTGTATTTTTCTGAAATATCCAGATATATGGTAGGTTCTTTTAATTTGTACGACAAAAATTGAAATCCCGTCGCAGAAATATTGAACGAGACTTCATTGAGGTTGTTTTGAGAAACCATTACCGCTTCAGGAACATTCGTATAAGCTAAGTACACATCTACAGTTGCGGCCGATTTATTTGAAAACTTTGTTAGGAACCAAAAAATTAATGCCAATAACAAAAAGAAAAAGAACATCTTGATCTTCGAGGCTTTGTAATTCCTTTGGGTTTTACTCATGAATCTAATTTACTTAAAAAATAAAGTTGGGAATTGCTTTTCAGGATCTTTCTTTAGCACATTCACTAAAATAGTTGATTTGAGAAAGGCTGTCCCATATCCAAAGAATTGAATGAATAAAGCAATTACCGACATAAAACCGATCACTAAACTTTGGTTTCTAATTGTTGAGTCAATTAACACAAGGCCTGCATAAAGTCCCAGAGGGATTAAAAACAACGGAGTGGAAATAACACTCAGTACAGCAGTAACTACAACAAATAAGATAAAGAAAGTGGGAAACCAAAAAGTGATTTTTGCCGAATCTGGATGCCATTTATTGAGGATGGGTCTTACCATTCCAAATTTCCTGACTTGCAAATAGAAATTCGACCACGAGATTCGTCTTTTATGATATACTTCAGCATTGGGAACAAAGGCAGTTCTAAAACCGGCCTTCATTATTCTTCTCGATAGATCCGGATCTTCACCCGGATGTATATTTGAAAATCCTTTTGTTTCCTCAAATGCTTTTTTAGACAAACCCATATTAAAACTACGGGGCTCAAACTTATGAACGCCTTTCTTACTACCTCGTATCCCACCGGTTGTGAAAAAAGAGGTCATTGTATAATTAATGGCCTTCTGAAGTGCTGTAAAGCTTGAGTGAGCGGCATCTGCGCCTCCAAAACAATCCACGTAATTTGATTTTAAAAATTGATCTACTACTGTCAAATACTTTTTGGGTAGAATACAATCTGAATCAAGGATCAAGAAATAATTCCCGTGAGCTTTTTTCATCCCGAAATTTCGAGAATCACCGGGGCCGCTATTTTCTTTGTAGTAATAAGAAATGTTTAGGTTTTTTCTGAACTCATCAATAACCTCAACGCAATCAACAGTCGACCCATCTTCCACAATTACAATCTCGAATGGTTCGTCGAAATCCAACAACAGTATACTATCTAGTAGCTCTCTAATCTCTTGTGGCCGATTGTAAACCGGAATAATAAAGGAATAGCTTAATTGCATGAGGACAAAAATACACAATAAAAAAAGCCATCCCGATAAAAATCGGGATGGCTACTATTAATTTAATTATAAAACTTACTGTTTAATAATCTTGTAAGTTCCAATTTGACCGTTTACAGATACTTTCATAATGTAAGCACCTACAGCTAGGTCGGCAACATTGATATCGGTCGAGATAGCATTGATCTCTTGATCAATTACTTGCTGT
>JABDKT010000024.1 GCA_013002065.1 Flavobacteriaceae bacterium | reverse complement strand
TAGTTCGCCTTTCAAGGCGCCAATCGATGAGGTTGGTTTGCCTGTAAAACTTGCCTCGGTGTTTTCCGAAGAAAAACGGAAATGGCAGGTTTCTCTTCTTTCAAATATTTGCCTCTTTGAGGCTTTTTGGGGTTAGAGAAATAAACACTTTACGCCGGTGTAGCTCAGGGGTAGAGCGTTTCCTTGGTAAGGAAGAGGTCATGAGTTCAAATCTCATCATTGGCTCCAATTTTAAATAAAATTGAACACTAAATATATAACTAAGAATAAATTAATACAAGATGGCAAAAGAAACATTTGATCGTTCGAAACCACACTTAAACGTAGGTACTATTGGACACGTAGATCACGGTAAAACTACTTTGACAGCTGCTATTACAAAAGTATTGGCAGACAAAGGTTTTTCAGAAGCTTCTGCTTTTGATCAAATTGATAACGCTCCGGAAGAAAAAGAGCGTGGTATCACAATTAACTCTTCTCACGTTGAGTATCAAACAGCAAATCGTCACTACGCACACGTTGACTGTCCAGGTCACGCGGATTACGTGAAGAACATGGTTACTGGTGCTGCTCAAATGGACGGTGCTATTCTTGTGGTTGCTGCTACAGATGGTCCAATGCCACAAACTCGTGAGCACATCCTATTAGGACGTCAGGTAGGTATTCCTCGTATCGTTGTATTCATGAACAAAGTGGATATGGTTGATGATGATGAGCTACTTGAATTAGTTGAGATGGAGATCAGAGATCTATTGTCTTTCTACGAGTATGACGGTGACAACGGTCCTGTTATTGCTGGTTCTGCTCTTGGAGCTTTGAACGGTGAGCAGAAATGGGTAGATACTGTTGTTGAATTGATGGAGGCAGTTGACACTTGGATTGAAGAGCCACTTCGTGAAGTAGATAAAGATTTCTTAATGCCAATCGAAGATGTATTCTCAATTACTGGTCGTGGAACTGTAGCTACAGGACGTATCGAAACTGGTGTTGCCAACACAGGAGATTCTGTTGATATCATTGGAATGGGAGCAGAGAAATTAACTTCTACTATTACAGGAGTTGAGATGTTCCGTAAAATTCTTGATAGAGGAGAAGCTGGAGATAACGTTGGTATCCTATTAAGAGGTATTGAGAAAACCGATATCCGTAGAGGTATGGTAATCTGTAAGCAAGGTTCTGTAACTCCTCATGCTAAGTTCAAAGCAGAGGTTTATGTCCTTAAGAAAGAAGAAGGTGGACGTCACACTCCATTCCACAACAACTACCGTCCACAGTTTTACGTTCGTACAACCGACGTAACTGGGAACATCAACCTTCCTGATGGAGTTGAAATGGTAATGCCAGGTGATAACCTTACAATTACTGTTGACCTTATCCAACCAATCGCAATGAATGTTGGACTACGTTTCGCTATCCGTGAAGGTGGTAGAACGGTAGGAGCAGGTCAGGTAACTGAAATTTTAGACTAATAAAAGTTTAGATATAGAAAGTCTTAAGGTGTCTTGCTGGAGCGGGACGCCTTGACTTTTGTTTACGGGTTTAGCTCAGTTGGTAGAGCACTGGTCTCCAAAACCAGGTGTCGGGAGTTCGAGTCTCTCAACCCGTGCAAACGAGGGAGAGAGCCGAGAAGTTTATCCCGAGCATTAACAAGAAGTAAACATGTTTGCTTCGAAGTTAGCGACCGAAGGTTGTCGAGGGGAGTCTCTCAACCCGTGCAAACGAGGGAGAGAAACGAAGAGTAGACAACTGAGTTTCAAAATTTAAAAGAATCGAAAATGATAAACTACATCAAAGAATCTTATAACGAACTTAAGAATCACGTGACTTGGACCGATTGGTCGGAGGCGCAACGTCTCACTGTTGTAGTAGCAGTATTCTCTGTTTTATTGGCTTTGGCTGTTTGGGGAGTAGATACTGTTTTTAGTAAAGTTATTAGTCAGTATTTCACTTGGATTAAATCCTAATTAAAAATGACTGAAACTAAAAGTACAAAGAAGTGGTATGTGGTTCGTTCGGTGAGCGGGCAAGAGAATAAGATCAAATCTTATATCGAGTCTGAGATCACCCGATTGAACTTACAGGATTATATCGAGCAGGTTTTGGTTCCTACTGAAAAGGTGATCCAAATTCGAAACGGTAAGAAAATCAACAAGGAGAGAGTTTACTTTCCCGGATATATTATGATCCAGGCGAGTTTAGCAGGAGAAGTACCACACATTATTAAGTCGATCAATGGAGTGATTGGTTTCTTAGGAGAGACCAAAGGAGGAGATCCGGTGCCCTTAAGACAGGCAGAGGTGAACCGCATGTTAGGTAAGGTAGATGAGTTGGCTGTTCAAGATGAGAACATCAACATTCCTTATGTAATAGGTGAAACGGTAAAAGTGATCGACGGACCATTCAACGGTTTCAATGGAACGGTTGAGAAAATAAATGAAGAAAAACGCAAGCTTGAGGTCATGGTGAAAATTTTCGGAAGAAAAACGCCTTTAGAATTGAGCTATATGCAAGTAGAGAAAATTTAATTGTTACACGCTATATAATAGGTTTTTTCTTAAGCTTCCACAAGAGAAAAAATCGAATTAAAATTTGAAAAATGGCAAAAGAAGTAGATAAAGTAGTAAAGTTACAAGTCCGAGGAGGTGCTGCTAACCCATCACCACCAGTTGGACCCGCTTTAGGTGCTGCCGGTGTGAACATCATGGAGTTCTGTAAGCAATTTAACGGAAGAACTCAGGATAAGCAAGGAAAAGTATTGCCAGTTGCGATTACGGTTTACAAAGACAAATCTTTCGAGTTTGTTATTAAAACCCCTCCAGCTGCAGTTCAGATCCTTGAAGCTGCAAAAGTGAAAAAAGGTTCGGGAGAACCTCACGTTAAAAAAGTAGCTACAATTACCTGGGATCAAGTTAAAGCGATTGCAGAAGACAAGATGCCAGATCTAAATGCATTTACTGTTGAGTCTGCCATGAAAATGGTAGCAGGTACTGCGAGATCCATGGGAGTCAAAGTAAAAGGTGCTGCACCTTTTTAATCTAGAAAAAGAATCTATAAAATGGCAAGATTAACAAAAAAGCAAAAAGAAGCGAAAGGCAAAATAGAGCCAAACAAAACCTATTCGGTTTCGGAAGCTTCAGCTTTAATAAAAGAGATCACCAACGCAAATTTTGATGCGTCTGTGGACCTTGCTGTACGTCTTAATGTTGATCCGCGTAAAGCGAATCAAATGGTTCGTGGAGTGGTAACACTTCCTCACGGAACCGGTAAAGATGTTAAGGTATTGGCATTGGTTACTCCCGATAAGGAGGCCGAAGCCAAAGAAGCAGGTGCAGATTATGTTGGATTAGACGAGTACCTCGAGAAAATTAAAGGAGGTTGGACAGATGTCGATGTTATTGTCACTATGCCAAGTGTAATGGGGAAATTAGGTCCGTTAGGACGTGTATTAGGTCCTAGAGGTCTAATGCCAAACCCAAAGACTGGTACAGTAACAATGGACGTTGCTAAAGCTGTTTCCGATGTGAAAGCCGGTAAAATCGACTTCAAAGTTGACAAGACCGGAATCGTTCACGCTGCAATTGGAAAAGCATCTTTCGATGCTGAGAAGATCGCCGGAAACGCAAAAGAATTATTAACTACGCTTGTAAAAATGAAGCCTCAGTCTTCAAAAGGTGTTTATATCAAAAGCATTTTTATGTCTAGTACCATGAGTCCTAGCGTTGAAATCGACACCAAAAGATTTAGCGAGCAGTAAAATTGTAAGATTATGACAAGAGAAGAAAAATCAGTAGTAATTGAACAGTTAACTGCACAGCTTGCCGAAAATACCAACATTTATTTGACGGATATTTCGGGTCTTAATGCAGGAGACACTTCAAACTTGCGTCGTGCTTGTTTTAAAGCTGGCGTAAAACTAAACGTAGTAAAAAATACCTTATTGGCGAAAGCAATGGAGAGTTCAGATAAGGATTTCGGAGAATTGTCCGAAGTACTTAAAGGAAATACTTCATTGATGGTTTCAGAAACAGGGAATGCACCTGCTAAAGTAATCAAGGCCTTCAGAAAAAAATCTGAAAAACCTGTACTTAAAGGAGCATTTATCGAAGAAGCGATTTACGTTGGAGATGATCAATTAGACATGCTAGTTGATATCAAATCTAAGGAAGAGCTCATCGGAGAAATTATCACCTTGCTTCAATCGCCTGCTAAGAATGTTATTTCTGCACTTAAATCGGGTGGAAGTACACTTTCAGGTATTGTTAAAACTCTCTCAGAAAAAGAGGGATAACCAAAATTTTTGCACTAAATAAATTATATAAAAACAAAATTATTTTAAAACGATAGAAAATGGCAGATTTAAAAGATTTCGCAGAACAATTAGTTAACTTAACGGTAAAAGAAGTTAATGAGTTAGCTACTATATTAAAAGATGAGTACGGTATCGAGCCTGCTGCTGCAGCTGTAGCTGTTGCCGCTGGTGGAGGTGCTGGTGGTGGAGACGCCGCTGAAGAAAAGTCTGAATTCGACGTAGTTCTTACCGCTGCAGGTGGTTCTAAATTAGCAGTTGTAAAACTAGTGAAGGAACTTACCGGAGCTGGTCTTAAAGACGCTAAAGAATTAGTTGATAACGCTCCTTCTCCAATCAAAGAAGGTGTAGCTAAAGACGAAGCTGAAGCTTTAAAAGCTCAGTTAGAAGAAGCTGGAGCAGAGGTTGAGCTTAAGTAAGCTCCTCAACTCCAAACCTTAAAGGTTTAGGTCTTTCCCATTGCGGGAAAAGACCTAAACCATTTTGCGTATATAAAGGTTTCCGTTTTACGAGTATACGCAATCACTGTTTATTTAATTAAAATTCCGTCCATAGATGTCAGCAACGCAAACTGAAAGATTGAATTTTTCCTCTGTACAAAATAAGCCGGAATATCCCGACTTTTTGGACATCCAGGTAAAATCCTTCCAGGATTTTTTCCAATTGGAAACCAAATCAGAAGAAAGAGGTCAGGAAGGACTTTACAAGACTTTCTTGGAAAACTTCCCCATTACCGACACACGCAACCAATTCGTTTTAGAATTTTTAGATTATTTTGTGGACCCACCTCGATATTCCATTCAGGAATGTATCGAAAGAGGGTTAACTTATAGCGTACCACTCAAAGCTCGTCTTAAACTTTACTGTACAGACGAAGAGCATGAAGACTTCGAAACCATCGTACAGGATGTTTACCTAGGGACCATTCCATACATGACTCCCTCCGGTACTTTTTGTATCAATGGAGCCGAACGTGTAGTGGTTTCTCAGTTGCACCGTTCGCCTGGTGTATTCTTTGGACAATCATTCCATGCCAATGGAACGAAGCTGTATTCGGCTCGTGTAATTCCATTCAAAGGATCTTGGATTGAATTTGCTACCGATATCAATAGCGTGATGTACGCTTATATCGATAGAAAGAAAAAATTACCGGTTACGACACTTTTCCGTGCGATCGGATTCGAAAGAGATAAGGATATCCTTGAAATCTTCGATTTAGCTGAAGAAGTTAAAGCAACCAAAACCGGATTGAAGAAATTCTTAGGTCGTAAACTCGCGGCTCGTGTACTAAAGACATGGCACGAAGATTTCGTAGATGAAGATACCGGTGAGGTAGTTTCTATCGAACGTAACGAGATTGTACTTGACCGTGATACGGTTCTTGAAAAAGAACATATTGAGGAAATCTTGGATTCAGGTTCCAAAACGATCTTATTGCACAAGGAGGATAACCTTCAAGCAGATTATGCTATTATCCACAATACCTTGCAAAAGGATCCTACCAACTCCGAAAAGGAAGCGGTGGAGCATATCTACAGACAATTACGTAACGCCGAACCACCCGATGAGGAAACTGCTCGTGGAATCATTAACAAATTATTCTTTTCAGATCAGAGATATAATCTAGGTGAGGTAGGTCGTTACCGAATGAACAAAAAATTAGGTCTTGATATCGAAATGGACAAGCAGGTGCTTACCAAGGAAGATATCATTACTATCGTGAAATATCTCATTGAGTTGATCAACTCTAAAGCAGAGATTGATGATATCGATCACCTTTCGAACCGTCGTGTTCGTACTGTAGGTGAGCAGTTGTCTTCTCAGTTTGGTGTTGGTTTGGCTCGTATGGCTCGTACCATTCGTGAGCGTATGAATGTTCGTGATAACGAGGTATTTACGCCAATCGACTTGATTAATGCGAAGACTTTATCCTCTGTGATCAACTCTTTCTTCGGAACCAATCAGTTGTCTCAGTTTATGGATCAAACCAATCCGTTGGCAGAGATTACTCACAAGCGTCGCCTATCGGCTCTTGGACCCGGAGGTTTATCTAGAGAAAGAGCAGGATTCGAGGTTCGTGATGTTCACTATACTCACTACGGAAGACTTTGTCCAATTGAAACTCCAGAAGGACCAAACATTGGACTTATTTCTTCACTTTCAGTATATGCGAAAGTGAATAACTTAGGATTTATCGAAACTCCCTACCGTAAGGTTGAGAATGGTAAGATTGATCTTAAAAACGAACCCACATACCTTTCCGCAGAGGAAGAAGAAGAGAAATTAATTGCACAAGCAAATATTCCGTTAAAGAAAGACGGAACTATCGATACCGATCGTGTAATTGCCAGAATGGAGGGAGACTTCCCGGTGGTGGATCCAAAAACGGTTCACTATACAGACGTAGCACCGAACCAGATTTCATCTATTTCGGCTTCGTTGATTCCTTTCTTGGAGCATGATGATGCGAACCGTGCCTTGATGGGATCGAATATGATGCGTCAAGCAGTTCCATTATTAATAGCCGATTCTCCAATTGTGGGAACAGGATTGGAACGTCAAGTAGCTTCAGATTCTCGAGTATTGATTAATGCTGAAGGAGATGGAGTTGTGGAATATGTGGACGCTAATAAGATCACAATTAAATACGATCGTAGTGATGATGAAAGAATGGTAAGCTTCGATGGAGATTCGAAAACTTACAATTTGATCAAATTCAGAAAGACAAACCAAAGTACTTCTATCAACCTGAAGCCTATCGTTAAGAAAGGTGACAGAGTGAACAAAGGACAGGTTCTTTGTCAAGGATACGCTACCGAGAAAGGTGAATTGGCCTTAGGTAGAAACATGAAAGTTGCTTTCATGCCTTGGAAAGGATACAACTTTGAGGATGCGATTGTTATTTCTGAAAAGGTCGTGCGACAAGATATCTTTACTTCCATTCACATCGACGAATACTCTTTGGAGGTTCGAGACACGAAATTGGGTAATGAAGAATTGACTAACGACATTCCGAATGTTTCGGAAGAGGCTACTAAAGACCTTGACGAACACGGAATGATTCGCGTAGGTGCCGAAGTGAAGCCTGGAGACATATTGATTGGAAAAATTACTCCGAAGGGAGAAAGTGATCCTACTCCGGAAGAAAAATTACTTCGTGCCATCTTTGGTGATAAAGCTGGTGATGTAAAAGATGCTTCCTTAAAGGCTTCTCCATCACTTCGTGGAGTCGTGATCGATAAGAAATTATTCGCGCGCGCCATAAAGGATAAACGCAAAAGAGCAAAAGACAAAGAGGATATCGCAGAACTTGAAATGAAATACGAAACTAAGTTCATTGAGCTTAAAGACGTGTTAGTAGAAAAGTTATTTGCGATTGTTGGCGGTAAAACAGCACAAGGTGTAACCAACGACTTAGGGGAAGTAGTATTCCCAAAAGGAAAGAAATATACCTTGAAAATGTTAAACGCGGTTGAAGACTATACGCACTTGGTAGGTGGAACCTGGACAACAGACAACCAAACCAATGCGATGGTGAGAGACTTGATGCACAACTACAAAATCAAAGAAAACGATCTTCAAGGAAACTTGAGACGTGAGAAATTTACCATTTCAGTAGGGGACGAATTACCAAGTGGAATTTTGAAACTTGCAAAGGTTTATATCGCTAAGAAACGTAAACTGAAAGTAGGAGATAAGATGGCCGGACGTCACGGAAACAAGGGTATTGTTGCTCGTATTGTTCGTGAAGAAGATATGCCATTCCTCGAAGACGGAACACCGGTAGATATCGTGTTGAATCCGCTTGGGGTACCATCTCGTATGAATATTGGTCAGATTTACGAAACTGTTCTAGGATGGGCCGGACAAAAATTAGGGCGCAAGTTTGCGACCCCAATTTTCGACGGAGCTACCTTAGATCAAATCAATGAGCTGACCGATGAAGCCGGAATTCCAAGATTTGGACATACCTATTTGTATGACGGTGGAACCGGAGAACGTTTCGATCAAGCAGCTACCGTTGGTGTGATTTATATGCTTAAGCTAGGTCACATGGTAGATGATAAGATGCACGCACGTTCTATTGGGCCATACTCATTGATTACGCAACAACCATTAGGTGGTAAAGCACAGTTTGGTGGACAGCGATTTGGTGAGATGGAAGTATGGGCTCTTGAGGCCTATGGTGCTTCCAGTACCCTTAGAGAAATATTGACGGTTAAATCTGATGATGTAATTGGTAGAGCCAAAACGTACGAAAGTATTGTTAAAGGTGAAACCATGCCCGAACCTGGACTACCCGAATCATTCAATGTATTGATGCATGAATTGAAAGGATTAGGACTGGATATCCGATTAGAGGAATAGGTAGTTGCCTTTCCGAAGAGAGTATTAGGCTCTTTAACTCAATAACAATTTAGAATTTTTTTCAGCATTATGGCAAGAAATAAAGAAAACACAGTACAGAAATTCAACAAGATTTCTATTGGTTTGGCTTCACCCGAATCTATTCTGGCAGAATCCAGAGGGGAAGTTTTAAAACCTGAAACGATCAACTACCGTACGCACAAACCAGAGCGTGACGGACTTTTCTGTGAGCGTATTTTTGGTCCTGTAAAGGATTATGAATGTGCCTGTGGTAAATATAAACGTATTCGTTACAAAGGGATTGTTTGTGACCGTTGTGGTGTAGAGGTGACCGAAAAGAAAGTAAGACGTGACCGTGTAGGTCATATCAACTTAGTAGTTCCCGTTGCACATATCTGGTACTTCCGTTCCTTACCGAATAAAATTGGATACCTTCTTGGATTACCTTCTAAGAAATTGGATATGATTATCTATTACGAAAGATATGTAGTTATCCAACCGGGTATTGCGAAGAATGAAGAAGGTGAGCCGCTTCAGAAAATGGATTTCTTAACGGAAGAAGAGTACCTAAATATATTGGATACACTTCCGCAGGAAAATTTATACCTTGAAGATAGCGACCCTAACAAATTTATCGCGAAAATGGGAGCTGAGTGTTTGATCGATCTATTACAGAGAATCGATTTGGATGCCCTTTCTTTCGAATTACGTCACAAGGCGAATAACGAAACTTCCAAGCAACGTAAAACGGAAGCTTTAAAGAGACTTCAGGTTGTTGAAGCACTTCGTGAGGCGAATAACAATCGTGAGAACAACCCG
The DNA here is from genome assembly GCA_013002065.1 of Flavobacteriaceae bacterium. Lineage (GTDB taxonomy): Bacteria > Bacteroidota > Bacteroidia > Flavobacteriales > Flavobacteriaceae > Aureisphaera. The sequence continues at coordinate 6,255 of JABDKT010000024.1, read as the reverse complement.
GAGTGGATGATTATGAAAGTAGTTCCGGTGATTCCACCAGAATTGCGTCCGTTAGTGCCTCTAGATGGAGGACGTTTTGCAACTTCCGATTTGAACGACCTTTACCGTCGTGTGATTATTAGAAACAATCGTTTAAAGCGATTGATGGAGATTAAAGCTCCGGAAGTAATCTTACGTAACGAAAAGCGTATGCTTCAGGAATCTGTGGATTCGTTGTTTGACAACACCAGAAAGTCTTCCGCAGTAAAAACAGATAGCAACCGTCCGTTAAAATCACTTTCCGATAGTTTAAAAGGAAAGCAAGGACGTTTCCGTCAAAACTTATTAGGAAAACGTGTGGATTACTCTGCTCGATCTGTAATTGTTGTTGGACCGGAATTAAAATTATTTGAATGTGGTCTTCCGAAGGACATGGCTGCCGAATTATACAAGCCTTTTGTAATTAGAAAACTAATCGAAAGAGGAATTGTAAAAACGGTGAAGTCGGCGAAGAAGATTATCGATAAAAAAGAACCAGTTGTTTGGGATATCTTAGAAAATGTATTGAAAGGACACCCGGTATTATTGAACCGTGCTCCTACCTTACACAGATTAGGTATTCAAGCATTCCAACCAAAGCTAATCGAAGGGAAAGCAATTCAGTTACACCCACTTGTGTGTACTGCATTTAATGCCGATTTCGATGGTGACCAAATGGCGGTACACTTGCCATTAGGACCGGAGGCTATTTTGGAAGCACAACTATTGATGTTGGCATCGCACAATATCTTAAACCCTGCGAATGGATCACCGGTAGCTGTACCTTCTCAGGATATGGTATTGGGTCTGTATTATATGACCAAATTGCGCAAGTCAACAAAAGAATATAAAGTAAAAGGTGAAGGATTAACTTTCTACTCACCGGAGGAAGTCTTTATCGCTTACAATGAAGGCCAAGTTGATTTGAATGCCGAGATCAAAGTTCGTACGAAGGACTTTAATGAAGAGGGAGAATTGACGAATCAGATTATTACTACCACTGTGGGTCGTGTAATTTTCAATGATAAGGTGCCGGAAAGAGCAGGATATATAAATGAGGTATTGACCAAGAAGTCGCTTCGTGATATTATTGGTGATATCCTACAGGTAACCTCTGTTCCTGAAACAGCAGCTTTCCTCGATGAGATAAAAGACTTAGGATATAAGTTTGCATTTGAAGGCGGACTATCATTCAGTTTAGGAGATATCATTATTCCTCAGGAAAAGCAGGGAATGATCGATAGCGCCAATTCTCAGGTGGACGGTATTATTGCCAACTACAACATGGGATTGATTACCAATAACGAACGTTATAACCAGGTGATTGATATTTGGACGGCGACCAATGCCGAATTGACCGAACTTTCTATGAAGAGAATTCGTGAAGATCAGCAAGGGTTTAACTCGGTGTATATGATGCTTGATTCGGGAGCACGTGGATCTAAAGAACAGATCCGACAGTTAACCGGAATGCGTGGATTGATGGCCAAGCCTAAAAAATCTAGCTCTGGTGGAGGTGAAATTATCGAGAACCCAATTCTTTCTAACTTTAAGGAAGGACTTTCGATCTTGGAATACTTTATTTCTACTCACGGTGCGCGTAAAGGACTTGCAGATACTGCATTGAAAACTGCAGATGCAGGGTACTTAACTCGTCGTTTGGTGGATGTTTCTCAGGATGTAATTATCAACACTGAAGATTGCGGTACACTTAGAGGAATTGAAGTTTCTGCTTTAAAGAAGAACGAAGAAGTTGTTGAGACTTTGGGTGAGAGAATTAAAGGTAGGACTTCATTGAACGATGTTGTTAACCCACTAACTAAAGAGGTTTTAGTTGGTACGGGAGAACATATTTCAGACGATATTGCTGCGACTATAGAAGCTTCTCCGGTAGAAACTGTAGAAGTTAGATCGGCATTGACCTGTGAGGCCAAAAAGGGTATTTGTGCTCAGTGCTACGGACGAAACCTTGCAACCAATAAGATGGTTCAAAGAGGGGAAGCCGTAGGTGTTGTTGCTGCTCAGTCTATTGGTGAGCCGGGTACACAGCTTACACTTCGTACCTTCCACGTGGGAGGTATCGCAGGGAACATTTCCGAAGAAAACAAACTGGCCGTTAAATTTGACGGTAAGGCAGAAATCGAGGACTTGAAAACTGTGAAAGGTGAAGATGCCGATGGTAAGACTGTTGATATCGTAATTTCTCGTACTTCGGAAATAAAACTGATCGATGAAAAAACGGGAATTGTATTGAGTACCAATAATATTCCTTACGGTTCATCAATTTATGTGAAGAATGGTCAAAAATTGAAGGCCGGTGATGTAGTTTGTCAATGGGATCCTTATAACGGGGTGATCATTTCAGAATTTGCTGGTAAGATCAAATATGAAAATATTGAGCAAGGAGTTACTTACCAAGTTGAAATCGATGAACAAACTGGTTTCCAGGAAAAAGTAATTTCTGAATCAAGAGATAAGAAAAAGATTCCTACGCTTCAGATACTAGGTAAAAAAGACGAGATTATTCGTTCGTATAACTTACCGGTTGGAGCTCACTTGATGGTGGATGATAATGAAAAGATTAAGATCGGTAAGATTTTAGTTAAGATTCCAAGAAAATCGGCCAAGGCGGGTGATATTACGGGAGGTCTTCCAAGGGTAACCGAGTTGTTTGAAGCTCGTAATCCGTCGAATCCTGCTGTAGTAAGCGAGATTGATGGTGTAGTTTCCTTCGGAAAAATCAAGCGTGGAAATCGTGAGATTATTGTAGAGTCTAAGCTAGGTGAAATTAAAAAGTACTTGGTGAAACTTTCGAATCAGATACTTGTTCAGGAAAACGATTACGTAAGAGCGGGTATGCCACTTTCAGACGGATCAATAACTCCGGAAGATATATTGAAGATCAAAGGCCCATCGGCAGTTCAGCAATACTTAGTGAACGAAGTTCAGGAGGTATATCGACTGCAAGGGGTGAAAATTAACGATAAGCACTTCGAGGTTGTCGTTCGACAAATGATGCGTAAAGTACGAATTGTGGATCCGGGCGATACAACTTTCTTAGAGAATCAATTGGCACACAAATACGATTTCATTGAGGAGAACGATAAGATCTTCGGAATGAAAGTAGTTGAGAGTGCGGGTGATTCTGAAAACTTAACGGAAGGACAAATTGTTACTTCAAGAGATTTACGCGATGAGAACTCATTGTTAAGAAGAGAAGATAAGGCCTTAGTAGAAGCAAGAGATGCTGTTCCTGCAACAGCAACTCCGGTTCTCCAGGGAATTACGAGAGCTTCGCTACAAACAAAGTCGTTCATCTCGGCAGCTTCCTTCCAGGAAACAACTAAAGTATTGAACGAGGCTGCTGTAAGTGGTAAGGTCGATACCTTAGAAGGCTTGAAGGAAAATGTGATTGTTGGTCATCGAATTCCTGCCGGTACCGGTATGAGAAACTACGATACTATTATTGTAGGTTCGAAAGAGGAATTGGAAGAAATGACTCGCGAGAAACAAGAAGTTAATTATAACTAAATACATTGAAACAAGCGCTCCATTTGGGGCGCTTGTTGATTAAAAGAAAATGATATGGCAGAAGATAAAAAACAACAACAAGGACAAATAAATATAGAATTAGATGCAGATGTAGCTCAAGGGATCTACAGTAATCTGGCAATTATTAATCACTCACAATCTGAGTTCGTTATGGACTTTGTGACGATTATGCCCGGAGTCCCTAAAAGTAAGGTGAAGTCTCGAATTGTACTTACCCCTCAACATGCCAAAAGATTACTCAAGGCCTTAAATGAGAATATACAACGCTTTGAAAATACCCATGGTGAAATAAAAGATTACAAGCAGCCTCCTATGCCCATTAATTTTGGGCCAACAGGTGAAGCTTAGGAATAATTATATAACTTATTCTGTAAAAAGAATGCCGTTTATCTATTTAATTGATAGATAAACGGCATTTTTCAAATTTAGGCGCTTTTTTAGAAATTTTTACTTACATTTAATTAATACTCAAATACTTATCTCCTCAAAAACTGAGTATTAAGATTATTAGTCTATTGAATTAATATTTGACTCCTAAAGCAGCTTCTCCAAATCTGCTATGAATTATCCCCATCCGATTTATGCATTCAACTATTGTTGATTGATATGTATAGAGATGGAAAAATTTGCACTTTTCATTGTTTTAATTTGCCAGGGAGCCCTTGGTCAAATGGGAATTAATACGACCAATCCACAACAGGCACTTCATATAGCCGGTACCACCGGTTCACTTCGACTTGATCATCTGAATAGTGCTAATAATAGTTTTAACGGTGGTGATGCCGATGGAGATTTAGATATGACCAATGACACCTACCCTTTGTATGTCGATGAAAATGGAAACTTCACTTTGGAATTGAAAATGGAAGAGGCTACAGAGGAAATGGATGCATTTGATGATTCAAGTTTACCCAATAGCGCAGTTAGCTTGCTTTCTACTAATGTTTCCGGAAGTGTTGAGACATTGATTAAGTCCTATTCAGTAACAGTGTCAAGACCTAGTATTGTTGAGGTTAAATATATTTTAAGTTTTGAAGTTTTTCTGGATCCTTTTGGAACGACGATTACCGATAATCTTTCACGTCAAATTCAAACACATATCACCGTTACAGGCCAAACTCGAAAATACGGTTTAGCAAACAAATGCTATGCGAGTGGATCTGTTGCAAGTGTAAATGGAACTTTGTTTAACAGCAACACAGCTTACATTAGTTTACCAAGTGCAGGCACCTATAATATTGACTTTTATGGTGCGGTTTCTTCCGATGTTAAAAGCGGCGGAGGTGGGAGCATCTCCCAAAGTACTTATGTGGAATTTGCAACCGGAAATGATTTTGTCCTAATACGATTACATTGAAATGAAGATATACCTAAACACATATTGTTTTATTACTTGCTTCTTATTTAATCTCATAGGAATTGCACAGGTTGGAATTGGAACAACGAATCCTCAAGAAGATTTACATGTGGCGGGAAATAGTGCCACTATACGTATAGAAAGTTTAAACTCTACTAATAACTCTACTTACAATAATGGTGTTGATTTAAGTCCGGCCTTTGTTGACGGTAATGGAGATATTACTATAGGTAATGGTACGGGACCTAGTGGTCAAGAACCTCTCAATTTCTTATTGGAAATGGATAATTTCCTTCCCGATGATCCGTATCTACTGGGAGTGGCGACCGGGACAGCGGTTAATAGTAATGATTTAGGACAAACTATGGTGGATGGGCAGATTGGTTCGGTTACTTTCACTGCACCTCAGAATGCTATGGTTGAAATTAAATACGGGATTACCTTAATCGTTGTTGGTAATGATATCACTGCAGGTCCACCATATTTTTATGTAACCTTCGATCAAGCGGTTAGTATGATGACTTATTTTAAAGTTGATTTGAATAGTGATGGTTTGAGTGGTAGCGAATTAACAAAAGACTACGGACAGAAAGGACAATATTACAGTACTAACAATCAGGGGTCTGCAGGTTATCCATATATGAACGGACAAGCATATTTTACAGTTCCTGCAGGAACTCATACCGTATATTTTTACGGAAGGGTAAATGACAGCCCAACTCACTATACAAGTGTGGGATTCGGGGGTGCGCAAGATTATTTAAAAATTCGTGTTTATAATTAAAGAGATGAAGACTGTTTTATCCATAATAACTTTATTTATAGGTGGTGCCATCTGGTCTCAGGTAGGTATCAATACTGCCAATCCACAACAATTATTGCATTTGGAAGGAAGTACATCAAATACTCGAATTGATGGTCTTAATAATATAAACAATAGTAATAACTTAGGAGTAAATTCGTCTTCCAGAGTATATGTGGATGCGAATGGAGATTTAGTGCTCGGTGGAGCCACCAACTCAGTAGTGTTTCTTGTAGATAGCGAAGATTATTTGGATAATGTGGAAAACCCCACCAATTTGATTAATCAAACAGGTACTGCTTTCGGGTATGATCCCGGAGGAGTCCCAACAAATTTTCCAGCCGATTCCTTTACCCTTACTAAAAATGCAATTGTAGAAGTAAATTATTCGGTTTCTTGGTCTGTTTATAAAACAAACAGTGCCAGCGGTCGCATCGATGATACACATGCTAGAATTGTGCAAACCGGACTTTATTTCCGACAAGTAACCGATCCTACGGATCCGTACGCGGGTCCGGCTGTGATT
>JABDKT010000004.1 GCA_013002065.1 Flavobacteriaceae bacterium | reverse complement strand
ATCCATGGGAACTTGACTATTGAAAAAGAATATGGTGATTTGTTGATCAACAGGTCATAGGGCTTTTTTTCTACTATTAATTCCCATCGCCCTTCATCTTCCTTCAATAGTCCATCACGCACAAGCCAATTGCCTCTAAAACCGTCGATAGAACTATTCCCAATGTCGGGCCAGTGACTTATTACAGCTTCGATCAATCCCTCGATAAGCATTTTATCTTCTTCGGAAATATCAAGGCCTCCAGTAACGGGAGCTTCAATGACCAGTCCGCATAAGACTTTGTTCAGAGGTAAATAAATTTCTTCGGTAAATGATATACCCGTAGCCAGATACTGAAGATAATGGACGGCTTTCAAAGAATCTTCTTCGTTTTTAAATTTGCCATTATCCACCATTCCCAGTCGTTCAAATAAAATCGGAAGATAAGTGTTAAGCAAAACCAATCCGGTATTCTTTACTGAAATTGAGTTGTTCATGTTTTTTTACTTCTTTTTAACCGCCTGTTAACCGCCAATCATCACAGTAAATGCCCCTAAAACTATTTCTCCCCCATGGGCTGTAGCATCTCCCATTCGTGCTGCGGGCATACCACCGATCATCACCGTGGCAGAGCCCTGGACAATCGAATCTGGCGGACCTACGCAAATTAGCTCGTCTCCTAGTTTCGCGGCTGGTAATTTTTCGATCAATACTGTAGGTTCTCCCGGCCCAACTATGGGACCTCCCACATGTGGAACGGGCGGAACACCCGGGGTAACCATTGGACATTCATGAAAATCGGTTAATCTTGCTGCTGGTGGCATATTTTATTCTTTTAATTAATCATTACCATCGCTCCTTTGAGCGTTAATTCGCCTCCGCCTCGTACGCTGGCGGATGCACTACCTTCTGCCGAATATTCCATATCGGCCGACTCTCTTATGTTCATTGCATTCGTGCTCACATCTCCTCCAGAGGATTCTATAGAAACCCCTTGTGTTCCCTTTATGGTTACAGTTTGATCTGCTTCAATTGATATGTCCTTAGGGCTTTTCATAACGATTCCGCTATCAGACATCACAATACTGTTATTATTTTGATCCTGAATGGTGATACTTTTTTCTTTATCGCTAAACACGGCGGTATTCTTGTTTGGTGTCACGATCGTAAATACTTTGTTTTCGTCATCGAAAATGATCTCTATTCCCGATTTTGTAACGATTGCTTTTGTCGAATTTTTTTCGTTTGGCACTAATCCCTCAAAGGGTTCGTTTTTCGTGCTGCTGTATAGACTTCCGATAATGATGGGGTATCTAGGATCTTCATTTAAGAAGCCTACCACTACTTCATCGCCTACTTCAGGAAGAAAAAAAGCTCCAGCATTACTAGTTGAGTAAAAATTAGCTTGTCGTGCCCATAAACCTTCACCATTTGTGTCGAATAATGGAATATCAACTAGGATTCTAAATTGATTATCGGGGTCCTCATACATCTTTTTAACTGTAGCAGTGAACAGTCCATTCACACCGGGTAGTAAGCCAGATGCTGGAGGAGACATAACGTCATTTTGCTCGATAAACCAATCCTTGGATAGACCGAAAGAAATTTCGGTGATCCAATTACCTTGAGCAATGGTATGATATACACGAGAGACGAAGTGATCACCATTAAAACGATCTCCAAGACCTGCAAAGGATACAAATTTGCCGGGTAAAGGCAGATCTGTCCCCTGACATGTAACCTCACCTTGAAATTTTGATAACTCACTTTTAATCAACTGAGCCTTGCTCCAATTCGTGAGTTCTCCAGAAGATAGCGGTGCCGAAGTTTGTAACTGAAAGCTGCTTAAACCAACCACTTCAGATAATTTTTTTGAAGAAATATTTCCTGCGCCCGGAAAGTCATTTTTACCTTCTCCATCAATTACTGCTTGAGTCGTGTAATCCCATGAGCTAGCCTTTACTGAGCTTAATTGGTTAATCGAATTAAGATCTCCATTAAATTCATGTATATCAGTACCATACGTTAATCTAAGAACGGGACTCGTGTCTGCATTTGGCTTGGCGACAGTCACTTTACCGTTGATACAAGTCACAATTAGGCCATTGGTTTCGGCTCTCGACATCACAAAATCCCAATCGGTAGTATTGTATTGCACTAATTGAGGAATCTCAATACTGGTTGAGGTTACATCGGAGGTTACTCCCGAATAATTTCCGATTATAGAGGTCATAACATCACCATCTGTTTTTTTAGAAAAAGTGAGGCTTTTACGTCCAACAATCATCGCTACTGCCTTGTCGCGGCAGGTGAGTTCTAAAAACGAGCCTTCCGTACCATTGATTCTAATATTTTGAGAAGTAATAATTCCTTTAAAAATGGTCTTATTTTTAGAATCATAGCCGGCATCTATAGAAATTTCATTGCCCGGCACAAAAGTAGATGATGAACTGGCTTCAAATTTCCCTGTACTGGCATCACCATCCAGTAATACAATTTTAGCCGTCGAAATCTTATTAACCTCAAATTCAACATCCACAGATAATACCCTCATAATATCATCAATGGCCTTGCCATTTACATATATCGTGAAAGTAACCAGATCTCCTGTTTCAATTCTTTTGGTTGTTGCCATTATTTCTGTTTTTAGTTTGATGGTTATGTCAGGAAAACCTCATTAAAAGATTAACCATTAGTAATTATCAATTGCTCATGGGTGATCTCCAAGGTTTCTACCGCCACTTCGTTACCATCCGATTTGAGATCCGTGCTTGTAATTTTTGTGGGCCAGGCATTGTTCAACTGCCATTGCATGGTTACTTTCCCATTCTCATCGAGCAATTTGATGAATACTGTTCTTCGCTTAATAGTATTCATGGAAATTTCCTTGTGCCAATTCCAAAAGGAATTATCATTTACAAAAACACCCCGTTTCATGGTAACATTACCGTACTTGACAATGCCAGGCATTTTTTCTGTAGAAAAAAGTTTGCTATTACTTTTGCGGTAGTCTATTATCTGGTTTTCTACATCCATTCCTGAGACTTCTTGAAAGGCAACCCCTTTTAATTCGGTTCCAAGGTCAACCTCGAACCTAAACTTAGGCATGGGCCAGGTTGCACCTTCTTTACTTCCATCATCTGCCATACTATTGTTTATTAATCAAAATTTAAACATATATATACATGGGTGATGACACCCTTTTGAAGCCATCGACTTCAATAATATTCATCTGTAAAGGATTCGGGTTAGGGAGTCCTTCAAATATTTTCTTATTCCGTAATCGCGCATCCTCGTTTCCGTTTATAGGGGGAGTACTAATTAAGTCGAACTTGTACTTCGGAATCTCGCTCAACCGCAACAACTGTTCACCACTTGAAAATTTAAACGCCTCTTCCCCATTCTGAAGAACCACTTTATCCGGGCCTTCGAAGACGATATCCTCATTTCCGGATATAGAACTGTTCGAAAGGTCAATTTCACTGCGATTGATGATAAAATATTCCCATTGAGTTTCTCTTGCTTCAAATGTTATTCGGTATTGTGGAATCGATTCAGCTTGAGCGATTAAATCATCGAAAGAAAGCTTCACGGCCGCAAATACATTAACCGGATTATTGGTTGTGAGTACTGGAGATAAATCGATTAAATCCGACTCTACCTGATTCTGAAATGAGTCGCTAGTATATAAATAGGAAGGAATTTCATCAATAGTAAGGTTGGTATAGCCAAAAAACTCTTGTCCTATTACTACAAGCTCAAAATCCAGATAACCATCTTCCGATTTGCTTTTAAGGTATTCAAGATAGTCGCCCATCGAATTAGTGGTATTTACATAAAACTCGTACGTCCCTTGAATTTGATTTAGCCTGATGGGATATTGACTCATCAGTTTTTTTGTAGCCGGGCCGGGTTGTAATTGTAGAGCATTACAAATAAGCTCCTCAAAATAGTGGTGTTCAATTTTTAGATCGAATACTATGTTGTACATATTGGTCACTTAAGGTCTAGGTTGTTTGAAATGGCTTTTACAGCACTTACTGATCCTTCAGTTTCCATAGGATTAAGAGTAATTAATCTCATTTTGTAAATAACCGAAGGTCGATATTTAGCTCCCATTGCGTTCCATAAATTCATCATTTCATGATAATTGATAGCGTCTAATTCAATTACTAATTTTTGAATTCCCTGTGGCATGTTCGAATTTGAAGTCGGGTCGAACAAAGGTTTGGCCTGAAAAAAAACAATTGCCGCATTCAAAAATTCAATGGACTCGGAGTAATCATCGAAATGTGATGAAACCATGAGGTACAAATTATAACGCTCTATAGGTGAAGTTTGTGAATAATTACCACTTTCAAGTTTTTGATTCCTAGTATTGTAAGGATTAATGGTTTCCCGTTCGATGTTGATGAGCGATAAAACCAATTTATTCTTGTTTGCAGGTAGTATGACACCATTCTCAGCGACAATATCATTTAAAACTACCTTGCTGTCCTGAAGATTATAGTGATTTATAAGAAATTCGTTCAAGCTGGCTTGAATGAATTTTAAGACAGATAAAATCATTTTTATTGAAGGTTTGGTTAGTTGTTCTTACTTTTTCGGATTTGTGTTTTAATTCAAATCTAAACCAGTTAACTAGTGTTTATCAGTTTTTCTTCCGTGAAGTTAAACCATATTAATCAATTGATTTGTCAGTATTTATACTTATTTTTAAAACAAATCCAGACTGCCCTTTCCCTCTCTAATAATTTCCGGTTCATCCTCCGTTAAGTCAACTACCGTAGAAGCGACATTTCCTCCATATCCTCCGTCGATGACAAGATCGACCAGTTCACCCCATTTTTCATAAATAAGTTCCGGATCGGTGGTGTATTCAATTACCTCATCTTCATCCTTTATCGAAGTAGTGACAATAGGATTTCCCAACTCGTGGACAATAGCCCGAGTAATATTATGATCGGGAACTCGAATACCCACTTCTTTCTTTTTCTTAAATACAGTAGGTAAATTATTATTGCCGGGTAAAATAAAAGTATAGGGTCCGGGCAAAGTTCTTTTTAAAATTTTAAAAGTACTGGTGTTTATCTGCCGAACATAATCGCTCAAATTGCTCAAATCTTCGCAAACGAAAGAGAAATTAGCCTTCTCCAATTTTACCCCTTTGATTTTAGCTATCCGTTCCAAGGCTCCTTTATGAGTGATATCACAACCTAAGGCATAAACGGTGTCGCTGGGATAAATTA
>JABDKT010000270.1 GCA_013002065.1 Flavobacteriaceae bacterium | reverse complement strand
ATATACGCCCAAGGGATGCTTTTGGAACTATCAATAATGGTTTGTTTACCGGTTACTTCGGAAATAGAACGATAAAAGAAGCTTACGACTTCTCGAAATTCACGCCATTCCTCCGTATCCAATAACTTCGGAAGGTTTTGAAAGTTTTTATAAAACTGGATTTCTTTTACTTTCTGCTGAAATTCTAAAGCATCATAACTAGGAAACTCCGACTTCAGCCTTCGATTAATTTCACTCCACAGTGTACAATCGGAGATCATTTCAGCACAACCACATAGCGACTCTGCTTCATTAAACCGAACCCAAAACCGGCAGCATTCCCCCACCGAAATTGAATCTTTAATATTGGATAACACCGAATCCAATAAGGTTGAACCCGATCTTCCATCACCCGCTATGTAAATTACTTTTACCACTTAAAAGATAGAGGTATTGATGTTTAGATTCTTGCGAACGTATTTCAACAGTATAATATTCTGAATGATCAAGGTAAAGCTAATTACTATGGCAGCGCCGGTCACATCCAGATAAATCACCATAGGAATACTTGTCACAACTAAAATAATGAGCATTTGGATATTACTGTTACTAAACACCTTTTGATTCCCGGTCATGCTCAACAATAAGCCAACAGATCCGGCCATGCTGCTCACCAATTGTCCGATACAAAGAATGACCAACGGAATGTATGACGCCCCGTATTCTTCTCCAAAAATAAACTGTACCAAGCCTTTACCGCCAACGATAAAAACAAGTCCAACCGGTAGAGAAAACATAAAGATAATTCTTCCCGTTTTTTTGATAATCCGTTGTAAGTAAACCATATCCTTTTTTTCGAAAGCAGAGGAAACAAATGGAGAAATGGCCGAGTTTAGGGCGTTCAAGGTATAGGCCACCAAGTTGGCACCTCGCATGGCGACATCAAATATTGCAACAGCTTCCACCGATCCAAACCAAACTAAAATATAGTTAAGCAATTTGGACCGCACAACTTGAATTCCACTATTAATAGAAAACGGAATCGTTTGCCGAATCCATTCTTTAGTATTGAAAACAGGTTTTAAATGCTGAATTTGTCGTAGCAGCTTATTATTCAGAAACACTAATCCCAATAAAAAGCTCAAGGCCGTAGCGAAAATCTGAAATATAATTGCCACTTTCGGACTAAGTTGGTAGTCAATGAGTACAGCCCCTACTAAAAGAACGGTGAACCAGAGGTTACGCAATAGGGTGTCCGGTAATTCGGCAAGAATGACTAATTTCATTCCCCTTAATGCTGAAGCTCTTAAAGCACTTAAGCCTAGTAACGGTAACAATAAAAACCCGTACAATAAGGTCTCGACGATTACAGAATCGTATTTCTTCCACCAAAAAAAGTAGGTAGCGAAAGCCACTGCATAAATAGCTAGAGTGGAATACAAAACAAAGGTATTCGATTTTATGAGGAGTCCTTTTATACTTGCAAAATCATCACTTACCACATATTTGGAAATATAACGAGTAAGTAAAAATGGTAAACCCATAGTCGCAGGAACGGCCAATATCGTCATCGTGGTAAAGACTAAAACGTAGTATCCTAGGTCGGCCACCGACATATATCTGGCCAATATTACGGCATTTAAGAAAGCAAAAAAGGCAGAGCCAAACTTGATAATTACGCTTCCCGCGGAGGCCGATCTTATATCTTTTTTGGATAGAAAGTTAAATAGTTTGGACAATGTGATATGGTTTGAAACGCTTTCTTATCTCTGTAATAGATGCGCTTTCTCTTTCATTTCTTCTAAGGACCAATCCCACCAATGTAATTGATCCTGAGCCTTCATTTCTTCTTCCGAAAAACGGTACTTAATCAATTTTGCGGGCGATCCGGCCATTACGGCATAATCCGATACATCTTTAGTCACAATGGCTCCTGCGGCAATGATGGAATTATTTCCGATAGTAACGCCTGGTAAAATTATGGCTCGATCTCCTATCCATACATTATGACCAATGTGAACGTCATTTCTGGAATCCACTTTAGCCACTAGGCCAATCTTTTTCAACAAGGCGTATTGTAATACTACATCATCTACTTTATGATTGGAGGTAATAATTCGGATATCATCCCCCATTGCGCAATATTTTCCAATCGTGCAATCCCCACGACCTTTGATTACTATCTTTCCATTGATACAACTGCCATCGCCAATTTTGGTTCCATTGACAATCTTCGATCCCTTTCCAATAAGAATTCCTGTACTATCTCTCAAATTTTTAAACTTGAGTAGAAATCGGTACCAAGTGGCTTTCTTTCCTGAAAAGGTCAACATAATTTAAAGTATCATTCCGGCTGCCACCGTCTCGTGAGTAGCATCATCGATTAGCACGAAACTTCCTGTAATACGGTTATCACGGTATTCATCGATCATCAACGGACGTGTGGTTCGAACTTTTATCCGCGCAATATCATTCATATTCAAATCCTTATTCTCCTCATCGCGGTTATAAGAATTAATATCAATTTTATACAAGATATTTTTGATCATTGCCTTTTGTTCATTAGACGTATGCAAGATGGTATATTTTGCTCTTGGTCGCGCAGAATCATTGTGCAACCAGCAAAGCATCGCATCGAATTCTTGTGTGGGTGTAGGTTTGTTGTTGGTCTTCACAATCATATCGCCTCTACTCACATCTATATCATCTTCCAACGAAATTGAAACCGACATGGGAGCGTAGGCCTCTTCCAAAGGCCCTTCAATGGTATCCACCGACTTAATCACCGAGGTAAATCCGGATGGCATCACAGTTACGTTATCACCGGGTCTAAAAATTCCACTGGCAACTCTTCCAGCATACCCACGGTAATCAATAAACTCTTTGCTTTGCGGGCGCAACACGGTTTGCACCGGAAAACGAGCATCAATTTTATTCAAATCACTACTAATGTGCATATGCTCTAAGGTATGCAATAAAGGAGCGCCCTGATACCATGCCATATTTTTAGACCTATTTACAACATTGTCACCTTCAAGTGCACTAATAGGAAGAAAACGGATGTCTTTTACATACAGTTTGGATGAAAATTCTTCAAACTGAGCAATAATATTTTCGTACACCTCTTCTTTATAATCCACAAGATCCATTTTGTTGATACAAACAATGATATGCGGAATTTGTAATAAAGAAGCAATAAAAGCATGCCTCTTGGTTTGTTCTATGACTCCGTTTCGGGCATCGATAAGAATAAGAGCAGCATTAGCCGTGGATGCCCCTGTTACCATATTTCTGGTATATTGAATGTGTCCCGGTGTATCTGCAATAATGAATTTTCTCCTCGGTGTAGTAAAATAACGGTAGGCAACATCGATGGTAATTCCCTGTTCTCTTTCATCCCTCAGTCCATCCGTAAATAGCGCCAAGTCAACTCCTTCATGTCCTTTTCGTTTACTTGTGGTTTCAACAGCTTCCAATTGATCCTCGAAGATCGCCTTACTGTCATAAAGCAAGCGTCCAATCAAGGTGCTTTTACCATCATCGACACTTCCTGCCGTTGTGAATCGTAATAATTGATTGTTATCTATTTGCATGTTTTATTCTGAAATATTAGAAATAACCTTGTCTTTTTCTATCCTCCATAGCGGTTTCGCTACGTTTATCATCGCTTCGATTCCCTCGTTCTGTTTGTTTCATAGAACTTACCTCTTGAACGATTTTTTCCAAAGTGTCTGCATCCGATTCGATACCTCCGGTAATGGTGATATCTCCCAGAGTTCTAAATCGAATTTTCTTAGAATGTACTTCCTCTCCTTCTTCCAATTTCAAATGATCTGACAGCGGAATCCACGAATTACTCCTCCAAACTACTTCCCTCTCATGAGCGTAGTACAAGGATGGAATACTAATATTCTCTCTTAAAATATAGTTCCAAACGTCCATTTCGGTCCAGTTACTAATAGGAAATGCACGGAAATGCTCGCCTTCAAAATGTTTGCCATTTAAGATGTTCCAAAGCTCGGGTCTTTGGTTCTTAGGATCCCATTGTCCGAAGTCATCCCTATGTGAAAAGAAACGTTCTTTAGCTCTAGCTTTTTCTTCATCTCTTCTTCCACCTCCAATCGCACAATCCACATTATTGGATTCAATAGCATCGAGTAAGGTGGTGATTTGAAGTGCGTTTCGGGTAGCATTCTTTCCTTTTTCTTCGGCTACTCTTCCGGTATCAATGGATTCTTGTACCGATCCAACAATTAATTGAACTCCCAAATCGGCAATCAAATCATCTCTAAATTTTATGGTTTCCGGAAAGTTATGCCCTGTATCTACATGCATTAAAGGAAAAGGTATTTTCGAAGGATAAAAGGCCTTCTTCGCCAAATGAGTAACCAAAATGGAGTCTTTTCCACCGGAGAAAAGGATTACCGGATTCTCAAACTGAGCCCATACTTCTCGTAGAATGTATATGGCTTCCGACTCTAACTCATCTAAGTAATTTAAATAATACTTACTCATTATCTAGTTGTAATTTACTTTTTATTTTATTGAATATCATTTCAACCGAGTCCTCCAAAGTTACTTTAGTAGTATCTATTTCAATATCTGGTTGTGCGGGTGCTTCGTAAGGCGCATTGACTCCGGTAAAGTTTAATATCTCTCCGGCCCTGGCCTTTGCATAAAGTCCTTTTACGTCTCTTTTTTCACATTCTGAAATGGGCGTGTTCACGAATATTTCAAAATAATTGGCATTCCCTACGATTGACCTAATGTTTTCTCTATCCTTGAGATAGGGAGAAACGAATGCAGCCAATACTACCAATCCTGCGTCAACCATAAGGTTAGCAACTTCGGCAATGCGGCGTATGTTTTCTGTGCGGTCTTCGGGAGTAAAGGATAGATTGTTATTCAATCCCTTACGAACATTATCTCCATCCAGTGTGTAAGTATGTACTCCTTGAGAAGCCAAATATTTTTCCATCGCGTTGGCAATGGTAGATTTTCCAGAACCCGACAAGCCCGTAAACCACAATAGTAACGGTTGATGCTTTTTCAACTTCGATCGATCGGATTTACCGATACTGAAATTATGTGGAATAACGTTTTCCTGCATTATCGGTTAAGTATCTTTTTGTAAACGAAAGTTCGAATACGTCCCAATGGCAGTCGCAACCAAATTCGTTCGTGTAAATAATAAAGTGCAAATTTAGTAAATAGCTCGGTTAAAGCGATAAAAAGAGCAATTTCAGTAAAACTCTCCAAAATTGCACCCGAAATAATAAAGGTCATCGTTGTCGCGATAACTCTCCAGGAAAGGGTTTTATATAGCGTGCGGCGTTTAGTTGCTTCTTTGCCGGCGTGATATTTCTGCCATAAACGTTCATGAACATAATATACAGCAAATTTCAGAAGAAATTCAATGCCCCCAATTTTTAGAGCATCTTCCAAACTGCATTGCCCGAACAAACAAGTGATCAACAAAGCCACTAAAATAGTGTCTGTCGTGGCTACGATGCGCCATGAGATTCCTTTTAGAAGGCTTCGAATATGGGATTCCTGTTTGTAAACGGCCATTTTAAGCTGTAACTAAGAAATATGGATTTAAAAGATTTTCCTTGTTATATCGCAAAGGTTTATTCGTGCTTTGATCAATCACAGATATGCCCGTAGCCTTACATATGGCATGTCCTGCCGCAGTGTCCCATTCCATAGTTGGAGCGAATCTCGGATAAACATGTGCATTTCCTTCGGCCACCAAACAAAATTTAAGAGAGCTACCTTTAGAAACAATTTCAACCTGTTTGTTTTTTTCTATTTCAGAAATAAAATCCTTGGTGTCATCATTCAAGTGAGATCTACTTCCAACAACTTTTACAGGTTCACTCAAAGGAGCAGGTTGAAGAACTTCGGCATTTTGGATGATATCATCAACCGAAATTTCATCCTCTTCCACTACAATTTTATAAGAACGATTGGCTTCAGTATTTGTAAAATATAGCATTTTCGAAACAGGAACATAGATCACTCCTAGAAAAGGTTCACCCTTTTGAACAAGGGCGATATTTACGGTAAATTCACCGTTGCGTTTTACAAATTCTTTGGTGCCGTCTAATGGATCAACGATCCAGCAACTACTCCATTTACTACGTTCGGAATAATCTGTTTGTTTGTTTTCTTCGCTTATAATTGGAATTTCGGTAGGAATGAGATATTCATTAATAATATCATTTGCGTTCTTGTCGGCCTGAGTAAGAGGAGAATTATCTCCCTTTATTTCTACATCAAATTCGGTGGCATAAATTTTCATAATTGCCTTACCTCCTTCAATAGCTGCAATAATAGCCGTTTCTAAATAAGATTTCATGGGGGTGTCGTTAGGTGCGCAAATGTACAATTTTTAGATAATCTTTTCCTTGTACTCAATGAAATATGGCTTAAATTTTGATTTCTAATATTTCAGTAGTAATTGTAACTTTGAACTATGAAAAAAATGTTGCTTTTTATCCTTTTTGTACCACTAGTAGTAAGTTGTCAAAATTTTGGTAAACTCGAGGTGGTTGCCGATTTGCCCGGCACTTTAAAAGAAGTAAGCGGAATTGAATTTTACCCGAACACTACTGTTGTCTGGACGTTAAATGATTCTCGAAACCCTCCAGAACTTTACGCTTTCGATCTTAATACCCATAAAATTGAAAAAACCATCCGACTTAAAGGGGCGAGTAATATCGACTGGGAGGATTTAACGAAAAATCCGGACGGAACGCTCTATGTGGGTGACTTCGGAAATAATCGCAGTAGTAGAACCGATCTTACCATTTATCACTTAGCCAATCCTAATACCGTTGAAAAAAGAAGAAATGAACCCAAGGTGACTACTTTTCGTTATCACGATCAGATTAATTTCCCTCCCGAAGAAAAAGATAAATGCTACGATGTTGAATCTTTTATTTATCTCAATGAGCATTTCTACCTTTTTACCCGCAATAGAGCTAAAAAGTACGATGGGACTACTAAAATATATAAACTACCGGCATTGGAAGGTGAACAAGTGGCCACTTTTATTGGAGAGATAGAAACTTGTGAAGACCAAAGCGATTGTGAAATAACAAGTGCGGCCATAAGTGAGGAGGGTAAAATTGCTTTGCTATCTTACAATAAAGTTTGGCTCATTTCAGAATATACCGATGATAATTTTATTTCTGGGAAAATTGAAAAAATAGAACTTGAACACAGCTCACAGAAAGAGAGTATCTGTTTTATAAACGAAAACAGATTATTCATTGCCGATGAGAGGTCTCACGGTGAAGGTAGAAATTTATATGTCTTGGATTTAACTAAAGACTAAGTCCGAAAACAAAGGCAAATCGCAAGCCATCTACACTGTTGAATAATCCAAACTGGCCGGAAATAGTATCGACCGCATTTACCCAAAATCCGCCGCCATAGCTATTGTGCCAGGTATCGGAGTCTTCGTTATCAATCCATACGCGTCCGGTATCTCCTCCTCCAAATATTCCAAGTTTTAGTGGTAAAAGTCCAGTTTTAAATTTAGCAAGATGATAGCGCAAATCTCCTGTAAATGCTACAGACCTTTCACCAGAGAAACGCTCTAGTCTAAATCCGCGTAACCCATTATTCGCACCCAATGTGGCTGCTTGATAGAATTCGAAGTTGTCTCCAATATTTACTTGTCCTTGGACCTTTGTTCGAAGCACTAGTTTTCGGTTCCTGCTAATGGCGTTATAAAACTCGAGCGAAGGAATAATATACCCAAAGGTTCTTTCGGTATCACCCAAATTGGATTGAAATCCTACATGAGTTTTAAAGAACATGGCTTTGGTAGGACTTACTTTATTATCGAAACCTTCATAGCTATAAATTACATCGAGCCCACCAAAAATTTTGTGATCATCAAATAGATTTGTGTTTTCAAAGAGCCCTTCGGAAATAAACCGATCCTCTGTTTCTTGCACTTCAATACTTTCTACTTTTCCCGAAATCTCCAATCTACTTCCGTAATGACCGTTCTTGACAGCTCCTAACGAAACGCTTCTTCTGGCGGTCTTCACTCGGTTGTAATCCAATCCCAATTCATCGTCATTGTTTTCCGTATCGTTTCCAAATCCGAAGAAATTCTGAGTGAAGTTTTCAGTAGTAAATCGCGCCCCGGCAAGCACATTCCAGGAGTCAAAAATTGTGGCGTATTCGCCATCATAACTAATATCAAATCCTTCCGTAGCAAAATAATAGGCCGCCGAAATCGCGTGTTTTACCTGAAAAGGATCATTCTTAAAGGCCTTTTTGGCTGTAGAGTAATTGACACCTACCCTTATTCCGTCGTCGGGGTTAAAACCAACACTCGGCAAGATACTTCCCGCATTATCAATGTACTTATCGTATTGGTAAATATTGTACCTATAATTGTCCTTAAACTTGAAGTCGGCCGAACCTGCCTTAGCAATTGTATTGGGCTTAGATTTATGGTCATAAACCTTTATTCTTCTTCCGTTTTCGATCGTATAAACATCGTTATTCTGGCCTCCTACCACTCGCACCCGAATAGGGTTATTTCCTTTTCCATTCACGGTAATTTGGTCGTCGTCGTCTAATCCATAGACCCAAATTTCTTTGGTTTTTTTACTTTCTATACGTCGTTTTTTAAACGGTGGTTTAATCTCGCCATCTTTAATTCTTGAAATAGACACAACCGTTGCATTTTTCTCTCGAGTAATCTCGATATAATCGTCTTTATCGGTTGCGGTTAAAATCACCAAGTTATCGAGGTAGTTGTAATAGCGTTCGGCAATGGAAAGGAGATTTCCGCGTCGCTCTTTTAGTAGTCTTATGATTCTTTCTGAAACTTCATTTTGAGTTTCCTTCGGAAGCTTTTTAAAAGCATTATCAATCACCTCGTCGGTTAAATTTTCCTGAATAAACCTCGCTTGCTCCAACCATACTTCACGGGACGAAGTCTGAGTAAAAGTCCTGTCAATTTTTATCCCTGCCAGATTGATATACTTAATATCTTTCAATTCTCCATCGAACTCCTGAAATTGCTTGGTGGTTGGCATAATCGTTTTCAGAAAATCAAAGAGGGCTCCGTCGTAATTTGAAAAAACCTGATCCCTATCTCTTGGAATAGGTCGGTAAATCTTTTCATCCTTTGAAATATCAAACCTGGCCCATCTCCACTGATCTTGGTGTCGGTCCCAATCTCCAACCAACATATCGAATAACCTTGCTTTTATAAAGGCAGGCTCATCCATTTTGTATTCCTCATCTTCACGTAAGTTTTCCAACACATCGCTGGTACTTTCGATAGCGTCGGGAGTTCCAAAGGATTCTACATCCAAAAACCCATCGTCCGGACGCTCTTCAATAATGTATAGTTCATCGCCAAATTCCTCATTATATTTTCCTAATGCCGGATGTTTTGGCATGTAAAACAAGGTGGGATTGGTGTGATAAAGCCCAATAGCGTCACTCAAAGGCCCTATTACAAAAGTTCCATAAGGATGACTTGAAGTGTAAAAATCGAGTATGAAATCTTCGGTTAGTGTTTCTCTGAAATCATCTTCGATATAAGTGTCTTTAAAAGCTACACTCTGTAAAAACTGCACGGCGCTCTTGCGTACGGCCCTTAACGCAAAATTGCGCCCTTGTTGGTCGATAAGTCGCAGTGATCTTGTTTGGTGTCCACCACCTTTCCGCTCAATGGTAAAACCTCCCATAAGTTCGTCGAGGGTATGTACAGGTACCTCTAGCGATTTTCCGTAGATATCGCGGTAGTGATCTCCCCAAAACCATTCATAAACAGAAGATCTATCAGTCTCTTCCTTCGGATAGGCCGATACCGAAATGGTCTCATCGAATTCTTCCGGTAAATTACTGGTGTCGTAATCCTTTCGCGCCGGATGTACTTGGCTGCTAAAAATTAATTCTGCCGTGCCATTTTCAGCATTGTAAAACTTTACTTGAGAAGAGCCATCGTCATAGACGTCTAAAACCGCAAAGCCTCTCCTACCCGATACAAATTTAGCACCTTCACCCAAGGCTACGGGCGATTCTTTTACACCCGCACCAGAAACAATTTGCTTGATATTATCCCTCTCAATATACTGAAGTGTGTGTTCGTGTCCCGAAGTAAATATTACCCGATCGTTATCTGTGGCCAGTGTGATTAGCCGCTTCATCAATTCGTTGTATCGATTATTATATCTGTCTTGCGGAGAAACACCCCCTTGTGAACGGACGATGGTTGAGAGACTACCCAAAACTGGTAAAGGTATTTTGGTGCTTGTAGGAAATAAATGTTTTTCAAAATTGTAATAACCGCCATGTGTTCCGTAAGTAAATGCCGGGTGATGCATCGCAATCAATATCGTTTTTTCATTGTTTTTCTTGAGCTCATTTTCAATCTCGAGGAAAAAAGCCTTCCTGCTTTTAATATCACAATCATCGTTTATGGTGGGGTGTTTATCCCAGTCGGCGATGTACCACTGTGTATCGATGGCTAGAATCACGATGCTCTCGCCTAATTCTATTTTTTCAATCGCACAACCATTTTCGGGTTGAAAGGCTTCGTTATCCTTTAACTCTTTTTCTACATATTCTTCCTGTCTTTTTAATCCCTTCAATCCTTTACTATACCAGTCGTGATTACCCGGAATAAACAAGGTAGTGCCCTCAAATTTTTTGGCAGCATCCAGCTGAGCATCCAAATGAGCTTTAGCCTTATCATGCCCCTTTGCTCCTTTGGCAGGTAAACCTTTAGGATAAATATTATCCCCAAGATAAATGAGATAGTCTTCCTTGGTGTTTTTGTTCGCAATATGCTTTTCGAAAGCTTTCATTGCTTCATTTTTATTCCCATCGGCTGCCAAGCCGGCATCACCAACGAGATAAAATCTTTTATCCAAAGTTTTGGAAGGTATTTCTTCGGAATAAACTTCATCGGTTTCCAGATATTTAGGGGCATATGTTCCACACCCAACGAACAAGAAAAAGGAAAAAAATAGTAGTAGAGAGTAAATTTTTTTCATAGAGGTCTGTTACAGATTATTTTTAGTAATTTGGAAGCATAATTTACAATTTATGGACGACATTCTTGAGGCAACAGACAATTTTGTACTTAATTTATTTAAAGAAAAATTGCCAGGCACTTTTTTGTACCATAACTATACTCATGCCAAGAGAGTTTTAAAAAGTGTAAACGAAATTCTTGAAGAAAGTGAGCTTAGTAAGGAGGACGCCCTTGTTTTGCAATTAAGTGCGCTTTTACATGATACGGGCTATATCGAAAAGCGTGAAGGGCACGAAGAAGAGAGTGCAAAAATTGCCAGAGACTTTCTCACACAACAAAAGGCAGATGAAAATCTCATTAAAAAAGTAGAAGAATGTATTCTTGCTACAAAATTTGTAGATGATCCTAAAAATGAATTAGAAGAAATAATATGCGATGCAGATGCTTCACATTTCGGAAAAAAATACTTTAATGAGGCGAGCGAATTTTTAAGACAAGAGTTAATTGCACAAGACGTTATCAATTATACTCCAGCCGAATGGCGCGAAGAAAACATGAAGGTTCTTATCGAACAACATCAGTATTATACACAATACGCTTTAAAAAATTGGCAGCCGGTCAAAGAAAAGAACTTAGCGTCGCTTATTAAGAAAAAGAAAAAAGACAAGAAGAAATTAAAGACCGAGAAATTAAAGGCCAAATATAAAGCCCAATACAAGAATGAAAGTCCGGAACGCGGCATTCAAACTTTTTATCGTGTCGCCCTTCGGAATCACATAAAATTAAGTGACATAGCCGATACAAAAGCGAATATTTTGCTTTCGGTAAATGCTATCATTATATCCTTGGTCTTGTCCAATCTATTGTCAAAATTAGATACAAATCCATTCTTAGTTTGGCCCTCTGCCATATTTGTTGTTTCAAGTACAGTGACTATGGTGCTTGCCGTATTGGCCACTCGACCCAATGTGACTAGAGGTGAGTTCACAAAAGAAGATGTTGAGAATAAAACGGTGAATCTCACTTTCTTCGGAAATTTTCACCGCATGGAGTTAAAGCAGTATCAATGGGCAATCGATGAACTTTTGAAGGATCGAGATTACGTGTATTCTTCACTCACAAAAGATTTGTATTTCCTCGGAAAAGTATTGGACAAAAAGTACCGAATATTGAGATGGACCTATACGATCTTTGTTATCGGAATAATAGTCTCCATAGCAGCCTTTGCGATTTCCTTCGGATTATCTGAGCAGACGGTAGCAGATGCAGCCGATATTATTCAGCCTTAGGCTAAACGTTCAACTCTTTCATCAAATCGTCGTAAGTGTAATAGTCCTTGCTTTCTTCACCTCGGTTGTAAAGTACGTTTACTCTAATGGCCATTAGACCGGTGACGCCTTGAAGGTCTTCCAATTCGCAAATTTC
Organism: Flavobacteriaceae bacterium; assembly: GCA_013002065.1. Lineage (GTDB taxonomy): Bacteria > Bacteroidota > Bacteroidia > Flavobacteriales > Flavobacteriaceae > Aureisphaera. Next base: position 1,421 of record JABDKT010000270.1, on the reverse strand, counting down.
AACTTCATCACCCAAATATTTCTTGGACTGTAAGAACTGAATGTACTTCATGTATTCTTTCTCGTCTTTTTTGGTAGAATAGATGATAGTAATTTTACCCGGCTGAGTAATACGTTCCTCGGTTCCTTTGATGTGGGCCTTGTCTACTCGTTTTTTGACTACTTCATAGCGAGCATTATAGGTTCCATCTACATCAAATCTCTTTTCATCCATTCTGAATCGCAATGATAACGAGCTACTGAAAGCCAAAATCATACTGGAAGCGTCCAACGGAACCGGCAGGTTTTCTTTCAGCTTGTAAAAATTATTCTCCAATTCGCACATCACTTGAAGCTGCCACAACCTCAAATTGTACAAATAGATCTTGTTAAAATTCGATTCCTTGGTAATGGACTCACCTATATACAGATTGTGTTCCACACCATCGGTTTTGAAGCGCTCGTAGTAATGCGGATACATGGCTTGAGCCTCTTTCTGTTTCTTATCAAGTATGCGAGCCATGGACTTATTAACCAACATCACAGATTCATCATAATCCTTTCTATGCTTGTAAATAAAACCTTTGTCATTGTCAAGGAGATCATAGTACTTATCGATGAGCTCCTTAAATCTATCCCCTTTTTTTCTTAAATGTTTGTAAAGCGGGACGATTTCACTTTTTAGAAAATTCAGCACTTTTCGCTCGCTATCAACTTCTAGTTGATCCTTAATTTTCTTAAGGTAACCTTCTATTCTGAAATTTAACTGCTCGTAGATTGGTAGCGGTTCAATCTCAAAAGTCTTCTTCATAATTTTCTGCACATGCTTCAACTGAAGTATCAAATCTTTGGTGGTAGCATCGTTCCTTGCTTGAGAGGATCCTTTTATGTCGATTTGTCCAAACAAAGGATAGACTTTATCGAAAACAATCTCTCTAAATGATGAATCAGAACCTTCATCTGTGGCCATGATTACTCGTTCGGCCTCCTTTTTAAACTTCCAATGCACGCTTTTATGAATGGAAGTACATTCACTCTGAATGAGCAGCTCGATTTCATTTTCTTTCTTCTCAATGGAACGTCTTACCGAATCCACCAAAAATGGCATGATATCCAATAGTTTGTTCGCATTAATCGTGTTGAGTTCTTGTGGGTTTGGAGAGACTATTTCAGTAATACCCATTAGTTCTCCCTCGCTCACCAAAGGAACTATAATGGCACTCTTTACTTTTTGCTTGTGTAATTTTTTGTATAGTCTATTTTCGGGGTATAGTTTATAATAATGATCAACATCTGAAACTATATAAGGCTCATGCTTGTTAAACAAATAATCATAAGAGAACTTACATAGTGTTTCCGTACACGCCTCATATTGCGCTCCATCCAACAGATAACTCTTTACGTCCAACATCGCCGGCGGATGCACAAACTGATGTTCCTCTT
>JABDKT010000252.1 GCA_013002065.1 Flavobacteriaceae bacterium | reverse complement strand
GCATTGAATAAATTAGCAACCAAATCGTCCGGACTTTCAATTGGTTCTTGAGAGCAACTTAAAAAAATTAGGGGGGCTATAAACAGAAATGTAATTTTAAATTTCATATCATTTGGTTTATAGGTTAGGTCCAAATGTAGGAAAAAATTTACATTTATCGATAAAAAATGTATTTAATCGATAAAATATGTTAAAAACAAATCTAAATGTTAAAGATTTACGGCTGCTGTAGAACAAAGGTGATAGTAAATATTAGAATTTCTCAAATGCACCCAACCCAAACAGCGCAAAATCGTATTTTACCGGATCGATTGGATCCATTTCCCGCAAGGCATCGTCTAGGATTTCCAATGCCTTTGCATCGTTCTGATGTCTATCCAACAGCCCAAGTTTTCTAGCTACATTACCGGTGTGCACATCTAACGGACAAGATAATTGAGAGGGTTTAAGGGAATTCCAAAGACCAAAATCAACACCTTTTTTTGAATCTCTTACCATCCACCGTAAATACATATTAATTCTCTTGGCGGCCGAGTTCTTTAATGGATCACTCACATGTTTTTCGGTTCTTGCTAAATGTGGAACTGAAAAAAATACCTGTTTAAAGTTATGTATGGCTTCTTGAAGTCTATTCTCCTTATTGTTTAGACTGAAAAGTGCCTCCAAACCGCCATGATTTCTGTAAATATTTTGAAGTGCACCCATAAAACATTTTGCATCCTCCCCGTTGAAAGTACGATGGACAAAGGAATCGAATCTCGAAAGGTCACTTTTGGTATGGTTTAAAATGAAATCGGAGGGGGAGTGGTCCATCAATTGCATCAAACGGGTACCATTGTTAATAATGCTGGTTCTATTTCCCCAGGCAATGGTAGCCACCAGGAAAGCGGATATCTCAATGTCTTCTTTTTTGCTGAATTGATGCGGAATTTGAATAGGATCTGTTCCAACGAACTTTTTGTTTTCGTAAAATTCTGCTTTTTCGTCTAGAAATTCTTTTAGCGATTCTTTTTTCAATGCTAAGAAACAATAAGACCATCTTGCATGGTCAATTTACGATCGGCCATGGCAGCCAATTCTTCATTATGAGTGACAATCACAAAGGTTTGTCCGAACTCATCTCTAAGTTTAAAGAATAAATTATGCAGATTTTCGGCACTTTCGGTATCGAGGTTGCCACTGGGCTCATCTGCTAAAATAATGGACGGATTGTTCATCAAAGCTCTGGCAACGGCGACTCGCTGTTGTTCTCCACCCGAAAGTTCATTGGGCTTGTGATTTTCACGATGCGATAGGCCTAAAAAGTCTAGGAGTTCTTTAGCTCGGGTTTCAGCATCTGCTTTGGCAGTCTTTTTTATCAATGCTGGAATACAAACGTTTTCCAAGGCTGTGAATTCGGGTAACAATTGATGAAACTGAAAAATGAAACCCAAATGTTCATTTCTAAATTTTGCCAGCGCTTTACGATTTAGACCGGAAATTTTGGTCCCATTGATACTTAATTCACCTTCCGAATAGGAATCCAATGTCCCTAATATTTGCAGTAAAGTAGTTTTACCGGCTCCCGATGCTCCCACAATAGAAACAATCTCTCCCTTCTTAATTTCTAGATCAACACCTTTTAATACGTGCAATTGATCGTAATATTTGTGAATATTTTTTGCTGAAATCATCGGCGAAATTAAAACGTGAAAGTACTACTTTAACCCTAATCTTACAATGCTGAGGGTTTTTTACTGAAGACCGATTTTATATTATTATAGTCCACAAAATAAGTTACTCTAAGCGAAATTGTATGTTGAGTAGGCGAATTAAAGAGATTATCAAGACTTTCGGTATAACTCAAGGTGGAAAGTTCATCCTGATTGAAAATTTGATTTCTGTAAAGCAAGGTAGCCTCACTACCGGGGGCAAAGCGCCATCGGAAGCTTAAATCCAGATTCCAAATATTAAAGTTTCGGTTGGGATCATTTTCCGAAGTATCATAGTCGGTACGACTCAAACTACCATCTTTATTAAGCGTGAAAAACACATTGTCACTATAATCTGCTGTACTCCAAAAATTTCGGAATCTTAAATCAATGGCTTTGTAGGGATCAAAATTATAACTCGCCCTAATTTCGTTTTCCAAATTAATGACATCTCGCTGTCCGAAGAAAATTTCAGTCTCATTATTGTCGATATAACCAAAGGATTTCTTCCGTGTAAAGAAATCGGAACTCACCACTACCAACAGTTTATCCGAGAATCGATAACGAGGAGAAAACTCTATGCCGCCTTGCCTACGCGGATCGTCAAAGTAGGTTCGGAAATTGATACTGGCATCGTAGGCGAACTTCTTTCGATAATCTGACGACACCCAAAGTCTTCCACCTAAATTTTCGTTGAAAATAACAAATCGGCCATCTTCTCTAGGTTCAAAATAATCTTTGTTTTCAGAATTAAAACTGGTGAAACCACCAAAGGCAAAACGATCTACCGTTACAAAGAATGCATCGGCATTAAAGTTATTTGATGTTTGAACGCTGGGTTTGTATAAACGCCTGTGTCTGGCGGACATTCCAAAGCGATAAGTATTAAAAGTCTTGGTAGGCTCGAATATTTGATACCAAGCACCAACGACAAAATTATTAAAGTTGTTTCGAAAGTTGAGTCCAAGGTCATTGATATCTAAGGTCGTATTAGCAAAGTCATGACCTGCTCTGTACCTGAAATTCCCCTTAATTCGGAAAATATCAAACTCCGATTGAAAGCCGGTCTTCAATCCTTCATCTAAAAAAACGTTACTCCAAATAGCTCTTCCGGAGGTTCTAAAATTATTTCCCTTATCGGCGACATCCATGGCAAAAGCAGTAGTGTTAGCATCCCTAAAACCACCATTTCTTAAAACATTAGTGTTGATAAGTGAAATCGAAGAATTATTATTGAACTGTTGGTCGAACACAATGATATTATAGTTAGCCACGGGTTCGACTTCTACCTCTCGGCGATTCCCTGTTAGGGTATCGGTTACTTTGGCAAAGGTTCGATCGGTAATGGCGTTGAGAACACCAATCCCTAAGTTGTTTTTTGTTCTTCCTGAAATTTTAAGCGCATTGAGCAGCTTTACTTTGGATGGAAATTCGGAGACTTCTTCATTTTCCGCCAGATCTCCCACATCTCCCGAAGGTGAGCCACCAATTCTCCTCGAAAAGAAGATATTGGCCTTATCAAACAGTTCGGTTCCTTCGGTAAAAAACGGTCTATTTTCTCCAAAGGTTTGTTCGAACGGACCTAAATTCAAAACCAGTTCGTCGAAGGCGACCTGTCCGAAATCCGGAATTAATGTAGCATCGAGCGTAAAACTGTCGCTTAACCCATATTTGATGTCCATCCCGGCACTAAAATTCGTTTCAGAATCGCCGTCAAAACTACTAACCACACCTTGAGCAAAGGGGAAGAAGGTAAGTCGCACAGGTGGGTCAATATTTGAAATTCCCGTTATATTTCCGCTGTACTGAGATTCTCTTCCAACAGTGTTATCAATAAAATTCCAGGAATGGGATTCGTTTTTACCGGTCAACCTTCTAATGAAGTTAACACCCCAATCTTGAACTTCGATTTCCGGGAAGCGGAGTGCGTTATAAGGGATTTTGAATTCTGCGTACCAGCCTTTATCGTCTTTAGAGACTCTACATTCAAAAACTACATTGTATCCAAAATCAAAGTTATTCTGACTCGCCTTGGCGTCGCCAATAGTTCCGGCACTGGTTACAAAGAAATGTGTTTCGTTGATTCCGTCGTTATAGGTGTTCAACGCTATAGCGAAATGATCGGCTTGAACAAATACTTCATCTCGCTGTGAAAACTGACTAAGGATAGCCTCGGGATTAGGATCGAACATGGAAGCACCCACATAAATAGCCTTATCATCGTATGCCATCTTAACCTCAGTTCGATATTCTTCAGGAATGGTACCTTCATTACCGGGTTGATACATGAAAAAATCTCCATAAGATGGTAATGATTCCCAAACTGTATCGTCCAATACACCGTCGATCTTTGGCGGATTTTCAACTCGGGTGGCGTTTAAGTTCTTCTTTTCTTGAGAAAGTAGTGTGAATGAAGCAATTAAGGCAATGGTCAAGAAAAGGTAGTGTTTCATAAGCTGCAACGCCGACGATTTTGTTCGGATTAGAACAAATCTAAAGTTATCGGCAAGGTTGTTGTATTAATGAAAAGTTAAATAGTGGGGCCATTTTTAAGATGGGATAAAATTAATTGTAGATTTGTTTAAGAGATAATGAAAAAAGTAGAACAAATTGTATTAGCAGGAGGTTGTTTTTGGTGTACAGAGGCAGTCTTTCAGCAAATTGAAGGGGTAGAGGAAGTGATTTCAGGATACACCGGAGGTCATATTAAAAATCCTGCGTATCGCGAGGTGTGTTCCGGTAGAACGGGCCACGCCGAAGGGATCTTAATTAGTTATATTTCCGAAGTAGTCGATATCAAAACACTGCTCGAAGTATTTTTCGCTACTCACGACCCAACCACACTCAATCGTCAAGGAAACGATGTGGGGACACAATACAGAAGTGAAATATTTTATACTTCCGAAGCACAAAAAATCGCTTCCGAAAGCTTTATCAATGAATTAGAGGAACACAAAGTCTTTAAAGACCCAATTGTAACAAAAGTGTCTCCCTTAGACATATTCTATAAGGCCGAAGCAGATCATCAGAATTATTACAACGAAAATAAAAATCAGCCGTACTGCAGTTTCATCATTACTCCCAAGGTGGATAAGATAAAAAAGTACTACGCCGACAAACTTAAAAAACAATTGCTATGACATCATATAAGTATTTTGAAGAATGGGACCAGCCTGTAACAGAAGACATTCAGGAGAGTTTCGAGAAAATTTTAGAAGACATTGGAGAGAATACTTCCAGAGAAGGTATCGTAAAAACTCCCGAGCGTGCGGCCAAAGCCATTCAGTTCTTAACCTCTGGATATATCCAGGATCCTGCGCAAATATTGCAAAGTGCCATGTTTGCCGAAGATTATCATGATATGGTAGTGGTAAAGGATATTGAGTTGTATTCTTTGTGCGAACACCATATGTTACCTTTCTTCGGAAAAGCGCATATCGCTTATATTCCTAACGGACATATAGTTGGGTTGAGTAAAATACCAAGAATTGTGGATGTTTTTGCACGCCGATTGCAAGTGCAGGAGCGACTAACGCATGATATTTTGGAATGTATCAACAAAACACTTCAGCCAAAAGGAGTTGCCGTTGTGATTGAAGCATCGCATATGTGTATGATGATGAG
>JABDKT010000228.1 GCA_013002065.1 Flavobacteriaceae bacterium | reverse complement strand
TCTCGAGAAATGCGATTTACTACCAGACATTATCATCATGGACATCAAAATGCCCGAATTAAATGGCGTAGAGGCCACCAAGACAATTCACAAAGAGTATCCGGAAGTTAGTATCATTGCGTTAACTACCTACAATACACGCCCGTTTATTCGAAATATGATTAGCGTGGGTGCCAGCGCATACTTGGTTAAAAACTCTCCAACTAAAAAAGTAATCCATACCCTAAAGCAGGTTTATTATAACGGATTCTATTACGATAAAAACGTAATTGAGGCCATTAAAGGACTTCAAAATCTTTCGAGTAAGAATGAGGCGAGAACGATTTTTGATCAGGAATTTATAACAGCGCGTGAACGAGAAGTTCTAGATTTAATCTGTCAGCAGTATACTTCTCAGGAGATTGCCGAGAAACTTTTCATTAGCAAACGTACAGTGGAGGTACACCGAAAGAATTTACTCGATAAAACCGGCGTTAAAAACATTGCGGGGTTGGTAATATTTGCCATTCATAATAATCTAATCCCACCCATTATACTCGATTGAATATATGTGAAGTTTATCGACTATCATTTTTGTTAATCTGAAATTGGTTTGTCGTAGAATAGAAATTATTCGTTATCTTTAGGTTTCCATATTTCCCACCATACCTCCCTTTTATAATATTAAACGCGCATGCTTACCAAAGTGTATGGCAGCGCTGTATTTGGCGTCGAGGCCACTACCATCACCGTGGAAGTGAATACCGATATAGGTGTGGGTTATCATTTGGTGGGCTTACCCGATAATGCAATCAAGGAGAGTAATTACAGGATTGCGGCAGCGCTTCAGAATAACGGATTTAAAATCCCGGGAAAGAAAATCACGCTCAATATGGCTCCAGCCGATTTGCGGAAGGAGGGATCTGCTTACGATCTTACTTTGGCAATGGGCATTCTAGTTTCTACGGAACAAATTGAACAGAAAAAGAATCTCAGCGATTATATCATCATGGGAGAACTTTCGTTGGATGGATCACTACAACCTATCAAAGGCGCGTTACCCATTGCGATAAAAGCTTTGGAAGAAAATTTTAAAGGGATCATTCTGCCAAAGCAAAATGCAAAAGAGGCGGCTATCGTTAGTGGTTTGGAGGTATTTGGTGTTTCTGAAATTTCTGAGGTGATACATTTTTTTCATTCTGAAAAACCATTGGAACATACCAAAGTGGATATACAAGCTGAATTCTACCAACAACTCGAAAATCCGGAATTTGACTTTGCCGATGTAAAAGGACAGGAGTCGATCAAACGCTGCATGGAGATTGCTGCAGCCGGCGGACATAACATAATCTTAATTGGTCCTCCGGGAAGTGGAAAGACCATGTTGGCCAAGCGACTCCCTTCCATATTACCGCCTTTAAATTTGGAAGAAGCTTTGGAGACCACCAAAATACATTCGGTGGTGGGACGAACTTTGGAAAAAGGAGGCATTATGACTTCCAGACCATTTCGATCACCTCATCACACCATCTCCGATGTCGCTTTGGTAGGAGGAGGGCAATATCCGCAGCCGGGTGAGATATCCATGGCTCATAACGGTGTACTGTTTTTGGACGAACTCCCCGAATTCAAAAGAAGTGTGCTGGAGGTGATGCGACAGCCTTTAGAAGACCGAGATGTCACCATTTCACGCGCACGATTTACAGTGACCTATCCCGCCAGTTTTATGTTGGTGGCCAGTATGAATCCAAGTCCGGGAGGCTATTTTAACGATCCTGAGGCTCCGGTGGTTTCCTCTCCCCAGGAAATGCAACGCTATTTAAGCAAAATATCGGGGCCTCTTTTGGATCGTATTGACATTCATATCGAAGTAACGCCGGTTCCGTTCAATAAACTAACGGAAGAAAGAAGCGGGGAGAAAAGTGTAGTGATTCGCGAGCGAGTGGCAAAAGCAAGAAATATTCAGTCTTTAAGATTTCAGCAGGATGATAAAACCCATTACAATGCTCAGATGAATGTCAAACAGATTCGAAAGTATTGTGTTTTGGACAAAGCCTCTTTGGACTTACTGAAGAATGCCATGGAAAGATTAAACCTATCTGCGAGGGCTTACGATCGAATTTTAAAAGTAGCCCGAACCATCGCCGATTTAGAAGCTTCGGAAAATATACAAGGAGCGCACATTTCCGAAGCTATTCAATACCGAAGCTTGGATCGGGAAGGTTGGCTGGGGTAGTGTTCTAATGAAGGATATTTTAAAAGAATGCTCAAGAGGATGCTGAGTGAATTTGCGACTATGGGAGCAAAATTGTATCGAAGTATGGATCGAGAGGGTTGGTTGGGGTGACGTCTCATTTATTTAAACCAAGCTGCATTTTTATAATCCCCCATTTTCGAAGCAACCTCCCGGTTGGTCATTATCAGATGGGTTTTATCGGCTGTTCTGGAACGATAGCCTAATAAGTGGAATAACTTCTTTGTGTAGAATCGAGCTACTTTCAGATTTACTCTCAAAGCTTCACGTTCGGGTGAGGCCCATTTAATTCCAGGTAGAAGCACAAGGAATCGGTCGAAGTAAACTTTCCGGAGAAATAAAGACAATCGTAAAAAAAACCTCGGAATCGATCGTATAACGAAAAAACCGTCATTACCTTTCCCTTGGTACAATGGCATAAAAATATGCCCCTTCATGGGCGCTCGAACTTCGCGGTCGTTATTTACCGCTAACAAATCGTTTACACGTATTTTCTGAAAATTTCTATAACCATTATACATGGAGAAACTTGAATTATCTTCAATTTCGTAACGATATAAAATCTCATAAAATTTATCGCTGAACAAAATCTGCTTTTCCAAGTGATG
>JABDKT010000216.1 GCA_013002065.1 Flavobacteriaceae bacterium | reverse complement strand
GTGTACCATCTGAATTCAGCGCTATGGAGGCCCCTGAATTATCGAGTTCGAATTCTCCATAAATAGGATCTCCCAAAGGAACCCAGTCGTCTTCAATTAATTGATAAAGATAGGTAGCTCCGCTATTTTCACCATTCTCGTCGTTTAACAACTCTCCTATCGCAACTACGGTTCCTTCATCGTTTATTGCTACAGACCAACCAAACAAATCCACAAGATTGGTCCCATTGAGAACCCTTCCTTTTTGCACCCAATCTCCATTTTGAAAATCAAAAATTCGAACTTGTCCAGTTTCAAATCCGTTGTCATTATTCCTTGGTGCACCAATCACAATAGAATCTCCCGCGCCATTTAAGTCAATAGAGAGCCCCGAAGTATCGTTTTCACCAGTACCTGTAATGGGATTTCCCTTCGGGACCCATTCTGCTGAAACCAGCTCATAAATTCGTGTTTCTCCTCTAAAGGTAAAGCCAGAACCGTCAAACTGAGGCGCACCAACTGCGAGGATGGTTCCATCATTATTTAAGGAAGTAGAAGCACCAAACAGTTCATTGCTGGTTAACCCCTCTATTTGTGGTAGTGTTTCGACCCACATATCGTTCTGGAAGGAATAGGTCTTGACGCGTCCGTACGGTACCCCACCAATTTCGTAGTTAGCATTTCCTATCACAACTACGCTGCCATCCGAATTAATGGCTACGGAAGAGCCGAAATATTGGTTTTCGGCATCGCCCTCAATGGCATCTCCAAGCTGAGTAATTTGGGATATCAATGAAAAGGGTAAAATAAGAGCCAATAGCAGAAATCGCTTTCTCATATAACTTTATTCATTTACTAACACCCATTCCCCTTTATCAAGCAAAGGAATAGCCTGTTTGTACTTCATGGTTTTATTCTCACCGCTCATCACATTTTTGATGGTAACTCTGTCGTTTCGACCAATTTTGGGTCGTTCTCTAACAATAGTTTCTGTGATTTGCTGTTGTGGTCTTTGTGTATTACCGGCAGCTCTAGCTTCTGCCGCTCTTTCGTCCATATTTGGAATTTCTTCCTTCTGCTCGTTTAATTTTTGCTTCGGACGCGTTTGCTGTGCTTCGCGAATTTGCTGCTGATTCTCCTGCGGAAGTTCACCCTTGAACAAGAACGAGATCACATCTTTATTTACTTTCTCGATCATTGCCTTGAACAATTCGAAGGCTTCGAATTTGTAGATAAGCAACGGATCCTTTTGCTCGTGAACTGCCAACTGCACCGATTGTTTTAACTCATCCATCTTTCGTAAATGAGTCTTCCAGGAATCATCGATGATGGCCAGAGTGATGTTTTTCTCAAAATCCTGAACCAATTGTTTCCCCTCTGTTTCGTAGGCTTTTTCTAAATCGGTGGCAACATTTAAGGTCTTCACTCCATCGGTAAACGGTACTAAGATTCGCTTATATTTGTCCTTTTGAGTTTCATATACATTTTTAATCACCGGAAACGCCATACTCGCATTGCGGTCCATCTTTTCCTGATAGTGTTGGTATGCCGACTTGTAAACTTTTCCTGCAATCTCCTGAATTCCCATGTCTTTGAATTCACTTTCTGAAATCGGCGAACTCATGGAGAAGTAACGAATCAATTCAAATTCGAAATTTTTATAATCATCGGCGAGTTTATTGCTTTCTGTAATGACTTCTGCGGTATCGTAAATCATGTTGGCGATATCCACTCGTAATCTTTCTCCGAATAATGCGTGATAACGTCTTTTGTAAACCACCTCACGTTGCGCATTCATCACATCATCATACTCTAACAATCGCTTTCTAATTCCGAAGTTATTCTCTTCCACTTTTTTCTGAGCACGCTCAATCGACTTAGAAATCATTGAATGCTGAATTACTTCACCTTCTTTCAATCCCATTCGGTCCATCATCTTCGCGATTCGTTCACTTCCGAAGAGACGCATCAAATTATCTTCCAATGAAACATAAAACTGCGAACTACCCGGATCTCCCTGTCGTCCACTACGCCCACGTAACTGTCGGTCCACTCGTCTAGAATCATGACGCTCGGTACCTACAATTGCTAATCCCCCGGCTTCTTTTACTGCATCACTTAATTTAATATCGGTACCACGACCAGCCATGTTAGTTGCGATGGTCACGATGCCAGCGTTACCAGCTTCGGCAACAATATCAGCTTCTTTTTTATGTAATTTTGCGTTCAGTACGTTGTGAGGAACATTTCTAATGCTCAACATTCTACTCAACAATTCTGAAATCTCAACCGAGGTTGTACCGATAAGCACAGGTCTTCCGGCTCGAGAAAGCTCGGTCACCTCTTCAATTACCGCATTGTATTTCTCACGCTTAGTTTTGTAAATCTTATCATCGCGGTCGAATCTGGCAATGGGACGATTGGTGGGAATTTCCACTACATCCAATTTATAGATTTCCCATAGTTCCCCTGCTTCAGTAACCGCGGTACCTGTCATACCCGATAGTTTTCGGTACATTCGGAAGTAATTCTGAAGGGTTATCGTAGCAAAGGTTTGTGTTACCGCCTCGATCTTCACATTTTCCTTGGCCTCTATCGCTTGGTGAAGTCCGTCGCTATACCGACGTCCATCCATGATACGACCGGTTTGCTCATCGACGATAAGTACCTTATTGTCCATCACCACATACTGGGTGTCTTTTTCGAAAAGGGCATAGGCTTTTAGTAACTGATTCATGGTGTGAATCCGTTCACTTTTTACACCGAAATCACGAAATAGTTCTTCTTTGAGTTCGGCTTCTTCTTCGGAACTTAGACCTTGATCTTCAATTTTAGCAATTTCAGTACCAATTTCGGGCATCACAAAGAAATCGGGATCGTCTTCACCCGAAAGGTAGTTGACGCCTTTGTCGGTTAATTCGATCTGATTGGTTTTTTCATCGATTACAAAATACAACTCGGCATCTACCTTCGGCATTTCCCGGTTGTTATCTTGCATATAGAAGTTTTCTGTTTTCTGAAGGATTTGTTTTACTCCCTCTTCAGAAAGAAATTTAATAAGTGCTTTATTTTTAGGTAAGCCCCGGAATACACGCAGTAGTTGGAATCCACCTTCTTTTACATCACCTTCTTTGATCAATCTTTTTGCTTCGGAAAGGACTCCGGTAAGATACTTTCGTTGTACTGCAACGATATCGGCGATCTTCGGTTTTAGTTCGTTGAATTCATGACGATCTCCTTGAGGTACCGGTCCTGAAATAATAAGTGGAGTACGAGCATCATCGATCAATACACTATCCACCTCATCCACTATTGCATAATGATGTGGACGCTGCACCAAGTCTTGGGGTGCATGAGCCATATTATCTCTTAGGTAATCGAAACCGAATTCGTTGTTGGTTCCATAAGTAATATCGGCATTGTAAGCACTTCTTCGTTCCGCACTGTTGGGTCGGTGATTGTCGATACAATCTACACTCATGCCATGAAACTCGAAGATAGGCGCCATCCACGCACTGTCTCGACGTGCTAGATAATCATTCACCGTTACGAGGTGAACACCATTGCCTGCAAGGGCATTTAGATAAACAGGAAGTGTCGCTACCAAGGTTTTACCTTCCCCGGTTTGCATCTCGGCTACTTTCCCTTGGTGAAGGGCAACCCCACCAATGAGCTGAACATCATAGTGTACCATATCCCAGGTCACTTCTTTTCCGGCGGCATCCCAAGAATTTTGCCAGATGGCCTTTTCCCCGTCTAGCGTGACGTATTCTTTTTGTCCTGAAATTTCTCTATCGAAGGCCGTAGCTGTAACCACCAAAGTTTCATTATCCTTAAATCGTTTGGCAGTTTCTTTTACAACCGCGAACGCTTCGGGAAGTATTTCGTCTAGGGATTTTTTCTCAACCTCATATCGATCGTCTTTTAAAGCGTCTATCTGGTTATAGATATCTTCTTTTTTGTCAATGTCTTCCTCGTTTTCAGCGTCGGCTTCGAGCTGATTGATTTCGGCTTGAACTTCTTTTTGATCTTCTTTGATTTTATTGCGGAAGGCATCCGACTTCGCACGAAGCTCGTCCAAAGATAGTTTGGATATGGCTGCTTCGTAAGTTTTTATTTGATCGACGATGGGTTGAATATCGCCTATATCTTTCTTGGATTTATCTCCTACAAATACTTTTAATACGCTGTCTAAAAGTCCCATGATTTATATTTCTGTTTATGGCTCTAAAAGAGAATGTAATTGTTCTCTTATCGGTTACACAAAAAAACTGTAAAAAAGCGAGATTGCCAAGCTGTTTAACGGTTTTTAGGCGCTAGTTTTTGAGCAAAAAAAAAGTCTCCAACCCAAGAAAATGGGCGAGACTTTTTCTATAGTTTTAATTATTATTTAATATTCGTCTTCGTTCCACAGATAATCTTCGTCTGTGGGGTAATCGGGCCAAATCTCCTCGATAGAATCGTACGAATCACCTTCATCTTCAATTGCTTGAAGATTTTCAACCACCTCGAGAGGGGCTCCAGTTCTAATGGCGTAGTCGATTAACTCGTCTTTGGTAGCAGGCCATGGCGCATCACTTAAATAGGATGCTAATTCTAATGTCCAATACATAGCAGAATTAGGTTTAATATTTTGCAAAAATAATTTTTTAACCGAAAAAGTCAAGGAAAAAAGAAATTATTTCCGCTGTATTTTAAAGAACGTTTTTAAAGTACTGAAAAACAGTACTTTATAATGCAAAAATAAATTAGGGTTATAACTTTTTCGGAACCCATTTTATTTCGTTTGCCTGCAAATCCTTGGACAATTTCCGTGCCAGTACAAAAAGGTAGTCGGAAAGGCGATTAAGATACTTCAAAACCATTTCGTCCACCGGTTCCGATTCATGAAGCAAAGTAGCCATACGCTCGGCTCTACGGCATACACAGCGTGCAACGTGACAATATGACACCGTAGTATGTCCGCCAGGAAGTACAAAATGAGTCATAGGAGGTAATTCTTCGTTCATTTGATCCATTTCCGTCTCAAGCAATGTTACATCCTCCTTATCTATCTTAGGGATATTCAGTCTCTCTTTGCCACTTTTCAAAATTGCTTTTTCAGGATCGGTCGCGAGAATAGCACCCACTGTAAACAATTTGTCCTGAATTTGCACCAGAATTTCAATGGAATGCGCATCTATTTTCTGATCGCGAATAAGTCCGAGATGTGAGTTTAGTTCATCCACCGTACCATAGCTTTCAATACGTATGTGATGCTTCGGAACTCTGGTGCCCCCAAATAGGGCGGTAGTACCTTTATCTCCTGTTTTTGTATATATTTTCATCTTTATCCTTGTCTTCCTTCCGAAGTTGCTTTCGAAATTTTGAATTATTTATGAGAACGAATATAACCCCAATAATGACCGCTATCAAAAGCCATCTCCAGCTCATTGATCTTTATTTTTTTTGTCAAAGTAGTTTCTTCGGAAACTTCTTTGGTTACGATTTCGTCGGCTTTTATTCATTCTCTGGTTGTTCCAAAGAACAATAAGTAACAAAACAAATAAGATTCCTAAATACCACCACATGGCTTTATTTTTTCTGCATTAACATATTCAGTTGCATGCATTTATGAAGATGCGACTTAGAGGTAGCCGATTTCTCCCAATCTTTTTGATGGGCCTTCTTTCCCCATTTCAATTTGGCTTCTTTAGAGATAGGTAGAAAACTTACCAAAAAATACCATTTGGATTTACCTAAAACCCCTCGGGTCTCTACTATTTCGAATTCGTTTTCAAATTTTCGAATGGTTTTCCTACTAAAGGGCCATTCCCAGGCTGCATCCGACTGAAACGGGCGATATAACTTTCTAATAAACCAAATGGGCCGGCTTGTTTCCATAGGATCGTAACTAATAATTTTACCACCCGGAGCCAATTTTTCATCCAACTTCTGAATAAGGTTATCTACATTTTTAAAATGATGCAAAACTCCGTATGCATAAATAAGGTCGAAGTTCTTTTCAGTAAAATCATCCGAAAAGAAATCCATGGAAACTGCTTTGGCGGTGGGAATGTTTTTTAATTTCTCGTTTAGCTTGGCTATTGCAAGTTCACTTAAGTCAATCCCGATATACTCTTTGCTGTTTTCAGCCAAATATCTGGAGAGATTATTTCCCGAATAACACCCCAAGTCTAAAACTTTTACCTGAGATAAATCACCCATCCACTCTTTATGAAGTGCATAGGACTGTTGAAGGATGCCTAATTCTTTACGAATATTTTTTAGGGATTTTTCTCGTACGAAGGACCAAATCTTAGAGGGAATAGACTTCTTTTTGGTGTTGTAGAATTCCTTTTGTTTTTTATTTTTCTCTAAGGTTTCATGAAGAGTTTCCATGCGGCAAAGATACTTATTTTGTCCGAGTATCGCTCTCGATCATCCCGTCCATCAATCGGATAACGCGATGAGCATGCTTGGCTATATCTTCCTCATGAGTTACAATGATTATAGTATTTCCAGCCTCGTGGATAGCATCAAATAATTCCATGATTTCCAAAGAAGTTTTGGAATCGAGATTTCCTGTGGGCTCATCTGCCAGAATGATAGAAGGCTTGTTTACCAAGGCACGCCCTACAGCTACCCGTTGACGTTGACCACCCGACAACTGACTCGGTCTGTGGTCCATTCGGTCGGCGAGTCCAACATCGGTGAGAACTTCTTCTGCTCGCTCAATGCGCTGATTTTTCGAAGCTCCTGCATAAATCATAGGAAGGGCAACATTGTCTAAGGCCGTCGTTCTGGGAAGTAAATTAAACGTTTGAAAGACGAAGCCAATTTCTTTGTTTCTAATTTCAGCCAATTGGTCGTCGGTCATACTGCTAACATCTTGCCCATTGAGTAGATAAGAGCCAGATGTAGGCGTATCCAGACAGCCTAATAAGTTCATTAGTGTAGATTTTCCGGAACCAGAAGGCCCCATGAGTGCAACATATTCGCCTTTTTCGATATCCAGGTCGATACCTTTTAAAACCTTTACAATTTCTTGTCCTAGTGGAAAATCGCGTCGAATATCTCGAATTTGAATTACTTTGCTCATTGGTTTTTGTTACGCTAATAAAAACGATCTGCAAGATAGCAGTTTTTAGCATAAGACGCTGTCGTGATCTCCTTGTTACAATCGGATGTAAAAATGTTGTTTTTCCTGCTTATTACTGAAAAATACCATTCCCCACCAAAAAGAATCTATACTTACGGTCACTTTCGGATGGTTTGAAATTTGAGTCCACGCCTCATACATTCCTTGGCTCCAATGTATGTCGTCGAAAATTATACATGAGTCTGAATGGGTTAGTGGTAATAACAAGTCGAAATATTCCAGTGTTTTGGTCTTTTCGTGATTCCCATCTATATATACCAAATCATAAGGCGATAGATTTTTCCGAAGAAAATTATCAAAGAGATCATTTTGAAGACGAACATTATTGATATTGTATTTTTCTAAGAGTGAATTTGCCACTTTTAGGGTGTTTTTACATCCTTCCACCGATGTCACCAAAGCTTCATTGTTTCCCAACGCTAGAGC
>JABDKT010000159.1 GCA_013002065.1 Flavobacteriaceae bacterium | reverse complement strand
GTCTTGGCGTTGGCGTCTGCCTTGGCCACGATGGCATTATTGGTAGGCACCAACATGCTATTGTGCTCATGACCTCCCATGATCAAAGACACTCTGGGCAATCGGTTCGCCAACTCTATATCATCTTCGAGTTTTAAATGAGTAAGTCCAATTATTACATCACTTCTTTTCATATCTAAATTGACATAGGCACTTCTCGCCTCCAAAAACTTGTCGGCATAATGAATAAAATCCTGCTTATTGGAAGCTAAAGTGACACTGAAAAATCCGACATCAATCTCCGTACTATCCTTATCTGTCAAATGCAAGGAATAGGTTTCCGGGATATAAATGGTGTCGCCGTTCCTTACAAAATGAAAAGATCTGGGTCCGTTTTTTGTATTCTGAAAAACATTAGCCGATGTCCAATAAAAATTAGATTCGTTCAATCGTTGCTGAAGTGCTTCTTCCCCCACATCGAATTCGTGGTTTCCAAAGGTTACCAATTCGAAATCCATGGCGTTCATTACTTCTATCATCTGTTTTCCGGCAATTCTCTCTCCTTCATATTTGATGGTACCTAACAACGACGGATTTAAAAAATCCCCCGCCATAAACATAAAAGTATTGGGTTCCACCGTTCGAATGGAATCGGCCACATGGGCTACTCTTGCCATACCGCCGTACTTACCTCCGCTTAGAGGCGCAATCTCATACACATCGTTGAGTTGAATAAGCTTGAAGGTAATCAAGCCATCATTCTTTACTTCAGGAATTACACTTTGAGTTCCTTTACAGCCAATCATGGCTAAAATCACCAAAGCTGCTAGTATTTTTTTCATATCAGTGGTATTTCGTAAATATTTTAGTCGCCTCATTGTGAGCACTTTCAAATGACATGGTATTGATATTCGTATCCACCTTATGTGAAGTGAAATAACTCAGCATCTTTTCGGTAGGCATATTTCCGGTAAGCTCATCTTTGGCCATAGGACAACCCCCAAATCCTTGAATAGCCCCATCGAATCTTCTGCAACCACTCTGATAAGCAGCGTCAATCTTTTCGTGCCATTTGGAAGGCGTGGTATGTAAGTGAGCACCGAATTCGATATGCGGATACTTCGGAATTAAATTCGAATATAAATAAGTGATGACTTCAGGAGTACTCGTTCCCACGGTATCACTCAACGACAATATTTTTACTCCCATATTCGACAAACGTTCTGCCCACTCTCCCACAATTTCAATATCCCAAGGATCTCCATAAGGGTTTCCGAAGCCCATTGATAAATAGGTCACTACTTCTTTATTATGTGCATCTGCCAGTTCCAGAATGTCTTGAAGTACAATCATCGATTCGGCGATAGTTTTATGGGTGTTTCGCATTTGGAAATTTTCAGAAATAGAAAAAGGATAACCCAGATACTGAATGTCATTATGTTTCACCGCATCTTGTGCTCCACGGAGGTTCGCTACGATTGCCAACAACTTGCTTTGAGCGTCTGTTAAATCCAGTCCGGCCAAAACCTCTGCAGTATCCTTCATTTGCGGAATCGCCTTTGGAGAAACAAAACTTCCAAAATCGATGGTGTCGAATCCGCAGCGCAACAAAGCTTGAATATATTGTATCTTTTTTTCGGTGGGAATCCAGTCTTTGATTCCCTGCATTGCATCACGCGGACACTCTATGATTTTGACTTTTTGCATTAATGTAAAGATAGTAATTCCCTAAAAGGCAACTAGGGGTAAATTTGAATTTTACGGAATAAGGATAAACACCGCAATTCCAATAAATACGGCTATTTGAAGCCATTTTAAATACAGGCCCGTCTTTTTATGAGTAAGTAAATAACTCGAAATCTTCCCTGCCAAAATAGATACCATACTAAATACCATAAAGGAAACCACCATAAAGGTTAACCCTAATATATAGAATTGCAAAACCGTATTTTCGGAGGGATGCCAAAGAAATCCGGGAAAAAATGCCAGAAAGAAGATCATCACCTTCGGATTGAGAAGATTCATAATAACGCCTGTTTTAAAAAGCTCCAGGTATTTTTTTTGAGGTGCTTTTGAGGCGATATCTATTTCCGAAGAACTTCTATAAACTTTAAAAGCCAGAAAAATGAGGTAGAGCGCTCCTGCGATTTTAATTCCGTAGAATAATTCTTCCGAAGCAGTGATCACCGCGGAAACTCCAAAAGCCAACAGACTGGTATGTACGATGCAACCACTTATTAAACCCGCTGTGGTCGCTATTCCGCTTTTCACACCATTGACTAATGACTGTGACAAAACGTAAATATTATCGGGTCCGGGAGAAAGAGCGAGCACCAAAGTGGCAACAGAAATCGAAATGAGGCTTTCTAACATGTGTTAAAAATATAGCTTTTTGAGTAAGTAGTTAGCTGCTTCCACGACCTAATCAAAAATTCGACTCATGTATAAAATTATTCTACCCCTGTTGTGTTTGTTTGCTGTTAGTAACACTGCGGCACAGTCGGAAGCAATTTACACAGTCACCTTCGACAGTAATTGGAGTCAGAGTACTCACCCGCATTCCAGTGGCAGTTTACCTAACGGAGCTCATTGGTCGAAGCTGGTAGGAGCGACGCATAATAGTGGAGTTACTTTTCTCGAAATGGGCGGATTTGCAACTCAGGGAATTGAGGATATCGCAGAGCAGGGTAATAATACCGAATTCTTTTCTGAAGTAGATGAAGCTGTCTCGAATGGATTTGCCGATTCTGCGATTGACGGAGATAACCTCAACACCTCCTTGGGCCAAATTGTGATAAGTGATATCACTGTTTCGGAAGAATACCCACTGCTAACTTTATTATCCATGATCGCACCCAGTCCCGATTGGATGATTGCGATCAACAGTATTTCACTTCAGGATGGTGATGGTGAATGGATCGATGAAATTATTATTGACTTATACCCTTACGACGCCGGAACCGATAGCGGGACCGACTATACTTCGTCCAATAATAATACCTTCCCCCAAGACCCTATTAGTAGTTTACAAGGAATTACTCCTTTTTCAAATGCCATCATTGGAACTATGACCATTACATTGGATTCTGTGATTCTAGGAGTAAATGATGCGATCACAAATACATTAACCATTTATCCAAACCCTACCACTAACTTTTTAAATATTACGAGTGGTTCGAAAATTGAGTCCGTCGAAGTTTTTAATGCCCTAGGAAAAAAAGTGATGGATGAAAGTATTGATAGCGATGCCTTTCAAATAGACGTGAGTAATTTACCTAGCGGATTCTATTTAATTTCTATGACTTCGGAAGGAAATGAAACTGCCGTTAAACGTTTCGTTAAGCGTTGAGAATCGCTTTGTTTATTTTCTTGATCAATGCCGGACCTTCGTAAATAAATCCGGTGTAAAGCTGAACTAAACTTGCTCCGGCGTCTAACTTTTCCAGTGCGTCCATTGCCGAATGTATTCCGCCTACTCCAATGATGGGAAACGCATTTCCACTCTTTTCGGATAAAAATCGAATCACTTCTGTGGAACGCGTTGTTAGTGGTTTACCACTCAAACCTCCGGTTTCTTTTTTATTTTCAGATTCCAAACCTTCTCTGTCAATGGTTGTATTGGTCGCAATGACCCCATCGATGCTCGTTTCAGCAACAATATCAATAATATCCATTAACTGATCATTGGAAAGATCGGGAGCAATTTTTAAAAGAATGGGTTTTCTAGCGGTCTTTGCATTATTTTGTTTTTGAAGCGTATTCAATAACTGAGTTAAAGGTTCTTTGTCCTGTAAGGCTCGTAAATTGGGAGTGTTGGGTGAGCTCACATTTACCACAAAGTAATCGACATAATCGAACAAAGCTTCGAAACAGATCACATAATCGTTCACTGCCTCTTCGTTTGGTGTGACTTTGTTCTTACCTATATTCCCACCGATTAAAACATTTTTATTCGACTTTAATCTCTCAACCGCCTCGATGACACCGCCATTATTAAAGCCCATACGGTTGATAATTCCACTGTCTTTTTTGAGTCTGAAAAGTCGCTTCTTCGGATTTCCTTCTTGCGGTTTTG
This sequence comes from Flavobacteriaceae bacterium, assembly GCA_013002065.1. Taxonomy (GTDB): domain Bacteria; phylum Bacteroidota; class Bacteroidia; order Flavobacteriales; family Flavobacteriaceae; genus Aureisphaera. The sequence continues at coordinate 9,339 of JABDKT010000159.1, read as the reverse complement.
GAGTTACGGTACCTATTTCTATAAATCCAAAGCCGAAGTTCGACAACTCTTTGTACAATTTTGCATCCTTATCAAAGCCCGCTGCCAAGCCTACCGGATTAGGAAAAGTGAGCCCAAAGAGCTCGCGTTCTAATTTTGAATTGTTCACTTTGTAAATACTTCGGAAAAGAGGCCCTAATCCGAGTTTGGTCAAAATTCTAATGAGCGCAAAGGTAAAATGATGGACTTTTTCAGCATCGAAGAGGAAAAGTATGGGTCGGATAAAGGTTTTATACATACGTTGCAAATTTAGTACTAAAACCTCAAAAAGTTTAGGGCTTATTCCTTTAATTTGTATTCAAATTTCTGCCTTATGATTGACAAGCAAAAACTCATCGACCGATTCATAGGTTATGTGACCACAGATACCGAGAGCGATCCAAAAAGCGACACCACACCGAGTACTGCAAAGCAGTGGGACCTTGCCAATGCTCTTGTCACCGAGCTAAAGGAAATTGGTATGAAGGACGTAACCATTGACGAAAATGCCTATATCATGGCTACTTTACCTTCAAATATTGAGAAGGACGTTCCTGTAATTGGCTTTATTTCACATTTTGATACCACTCCCGATTTTACCGGTGCCAACGTGAAGCCACAAATCATTGAAAATTATGACGGCGGAGTGATCGAATTAAAAGGTGTGGAAGGTCTCGCTTTGGATCCTAATGAGTTTGAAAGTTTGTCACTTTATAAAGGAAATACATTAATCACCACCGACGGCACTACTTTATTGGGTGCCGATGACAAGGCAGGTATTGCTGAAATCATCTCGGCCATGGAATATTTAATTCAACATCCGGAAATCAAGCACGGAAAGATTCGTGTAGGTTTTACACCCGATGAAGAAATTGGTCGTGGGGCTCATAAGTTTGATGTGGATAAATTTGGAGCCAATTGGGCATATACCATGGATGGTAGTACCATAGGGGAATTGGAATACGAAAATTTCAATGCTGCCGGTGCTGTGGTGACCATCAAAGGAAAAATTGTGCATCCCGGATATGCGAAAGGAAAGATGGTAAATAGTATGTATATCGCGACCGACTTCATCAATTCGCTACCACGCCTGGAAACTCCCGAACATACAGAAGACCGTCAAGGCTTTTTCCATCTTCATAATATGAAAGGTGACGTTGATCACACTGAACTTGAATATATTATTAGAGATCACGACAAAACTCAATTTGAGGCTCGAAAAGAGATGATGCAGAAATTGACCAACGAGCTCAATTCCCAATTGGGGGAAGAAAGAGTTTCGGTAGAAATAAAAGATCAATACTTCAATATGCGCGAAAAGATCGAACCGGTGATGCATATTGTTGATATTGCCGAAGAAGCCATGAAACAGGCCAATGTAACGCCTATTATTCGACCTATTAGAGGTGGAACCGATGGTTCACAGCTAAGTTATATGGGACTTCCTTGTCCGAATATCTTTGCCGGCGGACACAACTTCCACGGGCGATACGAATATGTCCCGGTAGAAAGCATGCAAAAAGCAATTGAAGTAATCGTAAATATTGCTCAACTGGTGGCCTCAAAATAAAGCATAAAAAAACCTCCGAAATTTCGGAGGTTTTTTAATCGTATCGATTCGAACTACTTCTTTGGAGCGTTTATACTATTGCTCCTGTCAATCGAAATAGCTGTTTTATCATATTTCATTTTTCCGGCTCCGGACTCGATGATTACGGTTCCATCATCATTAATATCCAACACTTTGCCGTGCAATCCGCTGTTAAGCACTACTTTATCGCCTTTTTTCAATTCACCAAAAAACTTGGTTTCTTGTTTCTTTTTCTTTTGTTGTGGTAAAACAATAAAGAAAATGATGAAAACCGCGAATAAAAGTAATGGGCCTAAAAATTGATCCATAAATCTAACTTATTGCTCTTATTGGTTGATCTGAATTGGAGATCCTGCAGAGGCTCCTTCTTTCGGATTAACAAAAGCTTTGATCTTGATTTGTTCTTTACCAGACTGCGTATTTGCCGTAATGGTAACAGTTTTTGTTACTTGGTTTTTACCACTACCGTTGAACTTCACTAACATTTCTCCTTCGGCACCTGGTGCAACAGGATCTTTAGTGAATTCCGGTACTGTACAACCACAGCTACTTTTAGCATCAACAATTACCAAATCGGCTTCCCCGGTATTGGTAAATTTAAATACATGTTCAACATTGGTTCCTTGGTCGATAGTTCCGAAGTCAAACTCACTTTCAGCAAAAGTCATTACAGGAAATTTGCTTGATTCAGCATCTCTTTCAGCAGCAGAAGCTACGTTTTCTTCATTTACTTTGTCGGCTGCATTGTCCTTACACGAGGTCAAGGCAAATACACCTGCAAGTGCTAGTATAAAAAACGATTTTTTCATAGTGTAAAATTTTAAATTTAAGAGTGGCTAATGTAGGTATTTTTTTAATTTTATCTAAGCCCACGGCCAATTTTGTTCAATTTGTTGTCGGCTGTGTATTCCTTCACCAATTTGTCTAAAATACCATTCACAAACAAACTGCTCTTAGGTGTGGAGTACTCCTTGGAAATTTCCAGGTATTCGTTGATTGTCACTTTTATTGGAATGGAAGGAAAATATAGGAATTCGGCGATTCCCATTTTCAGAATTATAAAATCCAATTCGGCGATTCTGTCCTTATCCCAATTAGGCGTTTTACCATCAATTTCGGAGATTAATTTATCGTCGTTCAGTATCACTTTCCGAAGTAATTCTATACTATACTCACGATCTTCTTCATTTTTAAAAACTTTGGCCGAGAATATTTCCGAAGTATTTTTTTCTGAAATTTTATTCAAAAACTTCACTATGGCTGTATTCACTAAAGGGTAATCGTCAATCCAGGTAAGTCGGTTGTCCTCCAAATACTCATACAGCTTATCGTTGGGTGCAATAACTTCTTTGTAGAGCTTAATTACCAAGTCGCGATCGGCTGAAAAATCGGGATTAGGAATCTCCAAATATTCCAAATACCAGTCTTGCTCACGTAAATCATTGAATAATAGCGTCACGTATTCGTCGTCCTTTTTCCAATTGTCCAACTTTTTGTTTTTGAGATACGTGTTCAATTTTTCGTCCCGTGAAATAAGGTCAATAACCCGGTTGTTGATAAACGACATACTCGGATTTTTCTCGGAAGCTGTCGCTAAATGCTTTTGTTTAGATTTTAGTAGATAATTGTTCGCGTGATCCCTCATTGCAACCAATAAATGGAGCATCAATGCATTTAAATCCTGCATCTGATTGATACTGTGCGAGAGAAATTTTTCCTGCTTATCAAGATCATCGTTATTGGATTGGTAGAAAGCGTATAACGACTGTAAAACCTTTACTCTTATATGTCTTCTTGTAAGCATATTGAAAAGAACTTTTTATAAAAAACAACGCACAAGACTTGGTCTGTGCGTTGCAAATATAATTATTAAATGTGTATTTCTAGCTTTCTTTCTTACGAGTGTCTATCCTCGACTTAGCGATTTCAAATGCTGCCTCATGAGTGGTAGTTCCATTCGTTTCGGCATTGCTTAAGATTTCGAGAGTGGTGTTGTAAATGTTTTCCGTTTTACGGATAATTTCTTGCTTTCCGTAGTTCTCTAATTCGGCGTAAACATTAATAATTCCCCCGGCGTTGATTAAGAAATCCGGAGCATATACAATATCCCTTTCTCTTAAAATACGACCGTGCTTGTTTTCATTGGCCAATTGATTGTTAGCCGCTCCCGCGATAACTTGAGCCTTTAATTTTTGAATAGTGACATCGTTTATGGTCGCTCCCAATGCACAAGGCGCGTAAATATCCATCTCTTCGGCATACAAATTGTCACCTCCATAAATATTAACACTGTACTTGTCTCGCACCTCCTCCAAGCGTTCCTGATTGATATCGGTGATGTAAATTTTTGCTCCCTCATTGGTTAGATTCTCAACCAATGCCTCACCAACGTTACCTATCCCTTCAACATAAACCACCTTATTTTCGAGGTCATCGGTTCCAAATTTATACTTGGCTGCCGCCTTCATTCCCATAAACACACCATAAGCGGTAATAGGCGAAGGATTACCTGCTCCTCCTTTTTCTTCGGAAATTCCTGTAACAAATGGGGTAACTGTTCGCACCAAATCCATATCGCTGGTTTCCATCCCTACATCCTCTGCGGTGATATATTTTCCACCCAAAGAGTGAACGAACTCACCGAAACGGAGCATCAGCTCGGGTGTTTTCTGAGTTTTAGCATCACCAATTATAACAGCCTTTCCACCACCGAGGTTAAGACCGGTAATTGCCGACTTATAAGTCATTCCTCTGGATAACCTTAATACGTCATTCAGGGCATCCCATTCACTATCGTATTGCCACATTCTTGTTCCTCCAAGTGCAGGGCCCAATACCGTATTGTGAATACCAATTATTGCTTTTAATCCAGTATCTTTGTCGTTGCAGAAAACGATTTGCTCGTGATTGTCGAATGACAATTGGCCGAAAACCGGAGCCACTTTTTGAAGGTCATTAGCATTAACTACTTCAGTCACCATATCGAATTATTTTTGTGAATCCTTAAAAAGGATGTGCAAAATTAAGAGTTTATTAAAGATGTCGCAAAAAATTATCCAAAAAATGGGAATTTGTTAATAAGTTAATCCTTCTATGAAAGAGCTTCGTTTCCTCAATAAATTTTTTCTAAAATACAAATGGCGATTACTTCTCGGTTTGATAATCACCGCAATTGCTACTATTTTCCGAATTGTAGTTCCTGCAAAAATCGGTGATTCTATTGATGCCGTTCAACGTAACTTTAACGGGGAAATAACGAGAGAAGTTTTAAAGGATGTCTTACTCGAAAATATTCTACTCATCCTCGGTGCAGCCATACTCTCAGGTTTTTTTACATTCCTTATGAGACAGACAGTAATTGTCGTTTCCCGTTACATAGAATTCGACTTAAAAAACGTGGTATTTGAACAATACGAACGACTCTCACTTAGTTTTTATAAGAAAAATAGAACAGGAGATCTTATGAGTCGAATAAGTGAGGATGTTTCTAAGGTTCGAATGTACGCGGGCCCTGCCCTAATGTATAGCACCACGACCGTAACCTTATTTATTGTTGCGATCTCCTATATGATTTACACTGCGCCACTATTAACACTCTATGCGGTGGCCCCGTTACCCATACTATCCATAAGTATTTATAAATTAAGTATCGCCATTCACAAACGAAGTACCATCGTACAACAATATTTGTCGAAGCTCACCACTTTTACACAAGAAAGTTTTAGCGGAATCTCCGTCATTAAAGCCTACGGCATCGAACCGAGAACCAACACCGAATTTGAACAACTGGCAGAAACTTCCAAAGAAAAAAACATTGACCTTACCAAGGTTCAAGCGTTGTTTTTCCCACTTATGATCTTACTAATTGGAGCCAGCAACTTAATTGTAATCTACGTAGGCGGTAATCAATTTATCGATGGTAAAATCGACTTTGGTACCATCGTCGAATTCTTAATCTATGTCAACATGCTTACCTGGCCCGTAGCCATCGTAGGTTGGGTATCGTCCATGGTGCAACAGGCAGAAGCCTCTCAAAAGCGTATTAACGAGTTTTTAAAAGTAGATCCCGAGGTAGTAAATACTACAACTTCTCGATCAACCATAGAGGGTCACATCGAATTCGACAAGGTGAGTTTTACTTATCCAGACACTGGTATCACTGCCTTAAAAAATGTATCCTTTTCCATAGAACCGGGAGAAACATTAGCCATAATAGGGAATACTGGCTCCGGAAAATCAACCATACTTGAACTCATGGCACGCCTCTACGATGTCGAGCAAGGAAATTATACAGTGGATGGCGCAAAGGCAACATCTTTAAATCTAGAGGATCTAAGAGGAAATATAGGTTATGTGCCGCAAGATGCCTTTCTCTTTAGCGATAGCATAGAAAACAACATCAAGTTCGGAAATAAAAATGCTTCCAAGGAGCAAATAATAGAAGCCGCGAAAAATGCAGCCGTTCATAATAATATTGTAAATTTCAACAAAGGTTATGAAACGGTACTTGGCGAGCGCGGAATTACCTTGAGCGGCGGACAAAAACAACGTGTTTCAATTGCCCGAGCCTTGATCAAGGACCCGAAAATTCTACTTTTAGACGACTGTTTAAGCGCTGTAGATACCGAGACCGAGGAAGAAATACTTCAAAACCTAGAGCGCATTACTCAAGACAAAACAACAGTCATTGTGAGCCATAGAGTTTCATCGGCCAAAAACGCCGATAAAATTATCGTTCTCGAGGACGGGGAGATCATTCAGCAGGGAACGCATGCTCATCTTATCAACTCAGACGGCTACTATAAGGAACTTTACAACAAACAACTTTTAGAAAAAGAAATGTAATCTTTCCTTTGCCGATTAGGTTTTTTTTTAGATTTTTGGCAGACGATCACAAAAATTAACCAAATAAATGAGTCAGGATTACACGATGGATAAAGAAGAAATATATTCGAAGGTGATGCGTGCAGGACGACGCACTTACTTTTTCGATGTGAGAGAAACTAAGGCTGGTGATTACTATCTAACCATCACCGAGAGTAAGAAATTTACGAACGATGACGGTTCGTTTCACTACAAGAAGCACAAAATCTACCTATACAAAGAAGATTTTACCGACTTTCAAGAGAACCTGAACGAAATGATTCATTATATCATTGATGAGAAAGGTGAAGAAGTGATAAGTGAACGTCATCAAAAAGATTACAAAAGAGAAGAAAATGGCGAAACTGTTGAGGCTCAATCCGAAGAGAACACGACTCCGGAGACTTCCAGTTTCACCGATATCGACTTTGACGATATTTAAACTTTTCTACCTTTAAATTCAATATAACCGCTCTTCATTTTGAGCGGTTTTTTTATCTTTAAACTTTTTGGGCGATTCCCTTCTTCGCTTCCCAATCCTTCACGATAGCCACGAAGGACGCTGTAAGCTTCGAAGGGTCGGGTCATCGGTGCTACATGGTAGCTTACCTCTACCCCTATCGCAAAACTCGCTAAATATTCTTTATGAAGAACTTAATTCAACTATTTGTCTTTCTTATTAGTTTTCAATTATGTGCCCAGGACTACCAAGTCGATCTCGATTATTATCTTCCAAAAGATGTCACCTACAATTCTCAAATTCCAACTCCCAAAAGTGTTATAGGGCATGAAGTAGGAGAATGGCACATCACTCACGATAAATTAGTACAGTATATGTACGCCCTGGCCAACGCGTCCAACAGAATAAGCATTGAAGATCGTGGTAAAACTTTTGAAGGGCGACCTTTATTGTTACTTACCATTACATCACCACGGAACCATGCCAATATCGAAAATATCCGTGCCCAACATTTGGCACTTACCGAAACTAATAGTTCCTCTTTAGACACCTCAACGATGCCGGCGATAGTTTATCAAGGATTTTCGATTCATGGAAACGAACCCAGCGGATCCAATGCAGCGCTCGCTCTAGCCTATTATTTGGCAGCAGCACAAGGGCCTAAAATTGATAATTTATTGGAAAACACCGTAATTTTATTTGACCCGTCTTATAACCCCGACGGACTCCAACGATTCGCCTATTGGGCCAATGTTCATAAAAGTCAGAATATTAATCCCGACCCCAACGATCGAGAATATCGTGAAGTTTGGCCCGGAGGAAGAACCAATCATTATTGGTTCGATATGAATCGAGACTGGCTGCCCGCACAATTGCCGGAAAGTCGAGCTAGAATTAAAAGTTTCCATCAATGGTATCCTAATATCCTTACAGATCATCATGAAATGGGAACCAATTCCTCTTTCTTCTTTCAGCCGGGAATACCTTCACGAACACACCCATTAACACCACAAAGGAATCAAGATCTTACTGGAGCTATCGCTCAATACCACGCCAAAGCCTTCGATAAATTGGGAAGCTTCTACTATACAGAAGAAAGCTTTGATGACTTTTACTACGGAAAAGGATCCACCTTCCCCGATATCAATGGCTCGATTGGTATTTTGTTTGAACAAGCTTCTTCACGCGGACATGCGCAAGAAAGCGACAACGGAATTCTCACCTTTCCGTTTACCATTCGGAATCAATTTACTGCCGGATTATCAACCCTAGAGGCAGCGGTAAACATGCGTAAAGAACTACTCGACTATCAAAGGGATTTCTTTGCCAATGCCAAAAGAGAAGCAAACTCGGGAGGAGCCATTGTTTTTGGTGACGAAAAAGATGCTTCCAAAACATATCACCTGGCCGAAATACTCAAAAGACATAAAATAAAGGTACATGAGATTAAATCGGATTTCTCTTCCAACGGTAAAAATTACAAAAGGGGATATAGTTATGTAATTCCGAAGAATCAAAAACAACATAGATTAATCAACGCCATGTTCGAAACCCGAACTAAATTCAGAGATAGCCTGTTTTATGATGTGAGCGCCTGGACGTTACCTATGGCCTTTAATTTGGACTATGAAAATATAAATGCCAATCAATTAGGAAATGAGGTTTCAGAAATAACGCCACCAAAACCTAAAGCGGTACAAAAGTCCAGCTACGCTTACCTTATGGAATGGCATGAGTACTATTCCCCAAAAGCACTTTACAGTATATTAAACAAGGGCCTGCGGGCAAAAGTGGCCATGAAACAATTTTCTCTCAATGGCAAAGATTATGATTATGGTACCATTTTAATTCCTGTTCAAAATCAAAATTTGAATGCAAATGCACTACACAGTTTGCTTCAGAAAATTTCAGAAGAGAGTAATATCAACATAATTGCGGCAACGACGGGACTCACTCGTGGAATCGACCTAGGCAGCAGTCAGTTTCGAGCATTGAAAATGCCAAAAGTCGCAGTTCTAGTTGGAGATGGTATAAGTTCGTACGACGCAGGTGAAATATGGCATTTGTTCGACACCCGATATCAAATTCCAATTACAAAATTGGACACTAGAAGTTTTAGCAGAACTAATTTAAGTAGTTACACCGATATCATTCTTCCTTCAACCTGGGGCAGTTCGTTGAACAAAGAAGATGCTGAAAAACTCAAGACTTGGGTGAGAAATGGCGGTACCTTAATTGGATATAAAAGCACGGGGAGGTGGTTGAATAAACATGAAATTCTTAAGATAAAGTTCAAAGAATCTAAGGATACTGCAAACAATGTGAGTTTTGAAGACAGAGGTAAATTTAGAGGAGCTAAGGTAATTGGCGGAGCTATCTTCGAATCCAAAATCGACCGTTCACACCC
>JABDKT010000157.1 GCA_013002065.1 Flavobacteriaceae bacterium | reverse complement strand
AGTACTATACCTTTAATAATGATGTTCCCATGAGGTTAAGATATCTTGATAAATTTCTTTTCATAGACAGTATTCTTAAAGTGAACTATCAATTTTTTGAACCGGAACACATTAGAAAATTCGAAACTCCCAGACTCTTAGAACAGAAGGAAAATTTAATTGCGCAATTGGAAAAGGAGAATAAAAGTTCTCGAATTCGAAATTGGTGGATAGGAGGAGGGTTATCACTAAGTCTTTTGATATTAGGATACTATATAAACAGGCAACTTGTTTATAAAAAGCGATTTATCGCGCTCCTCAATGCTGAGAATCAACATAATTCAAGTGCACACAAGAACGAAATTTCTTCCGAGGTTGTGGACCACATTCTTGACCGACTTAGAAAATTTGAGAACGAGAAGGAATTTCTTACTTCAGAGCTATCATTGCAATTGTTGGCCAAAAAGATCCATACCAATTCCAACTATCTATCCCGTGTTATAAACCTTAAGATGGGAAAGAACTTTTCACAATACATTCATGACCTGCGTATCGAATATTCGATGCGCGAATTGCTTGCACAAAAAAAGTACCGGAATTACACGATAAAGGCAATTGCTGAAGACTGTGGCTATACAAATGCCGAATCATTTTCCAGGGCTTTCTACAAGAAGAATGGCATCTATCCCAGTTATTATATAAAAAAACTAAACAAAAGCACTACTTAATTTCAGCTGCTGTAACAGTGGCCAGAGAATCGCAGTTCTCAACAGTGATGCGAAGTTCGTTTTCGTATACAATTCCTTCGATAACGTAGATCTTACAGGAATCCAAACGAGTATTACTCTCAGAGAATATAACATCTCCGGTTCTAAAGAGTTGTTCGATCGCCAATGTATCCAGCCCATGTCTTGAAAGAGAGTTTCGTGTGATTTCGCTAAACTGATGTTCTTTTAAACGAATATTTTTCAGGGTTCTGGCATTGGGGCCGTAATCATATTCGCAGGAAGCACCGGCACCGCCGACAAAAAAGTATAGCAGCACCAAACCTATGGCAAATCCACCAAAATAATAAAAGAAACGTTTCGTAAGATTCATTCTAATTCAAAAGATTTAAGGAAACCGAAATTGCTTTCGTCTTTTTCTCGATGCGCAAAGATAGTTCTAAAGTGGTTAGAAAATCAACAAATTTGGGTCGCTATAAGGCATATCGAACCAATCTGCTACCGCCTTGCTTGTCAGGATACCATGGTAAAAATACAAACCGTTTTTGAGGCCGGCATCGCTTCGAATCGCTTCCTCCAGGCCTCCACATTCGGCAATTTGCAGCAAATAGGGTGTGAATATGTTGCTTAAGGAGATGGAAGCCGATTTGGGGTAACGAGCGGGGATGTTCGGAACACCGTAGTGGATCACACCATGTTTCACAACCGTAGGTTGGTCGTGCGAGGTCATTTCGGAAGACTCGAAGCATCCTCCCATATCAATACTCACGTCAATTATGACCGAACCCTTTTTCATTCGCTCCACCATGGCCTCGGTTACTATGACCGGGGACCTGTGCTGACCTCTAACAGCACCAATGGCAATATCGCATCGACGAAGGGCTTTCAATACTGTCTTAGGCTGTATAGTAGAGGTATAAAGTGATTGCCCCACTTTCGACTGAATGCGTCTTAATTTGGTGATCGAATTATCAAAAACTTTGACACTGGCTCCCAGGCCCAATGCCGCTCGTATGGCATGAAGCCCGACGGTACCTGCTCCAATAATGACCACCTCGACTGGAGGAACCCCGCTAATATTTCCTAAGAGCCGGCCATTTCCCTCTTCATGATTCACCATCAATTCGGCCGCAATCAACACCGAAGCTGTTCCGGCGATCTCGCTTAATGATTTGACAGCGGGATAGCTGCCATCTTCGTCTTTTATAAATTCAAAGGCCAGGGCTGTGATCTTTTTTTTACTCAAAGCCTCGAAGTAAGCTTTCTCTTGCGTTTTAAGCTGAAGTGCAGAAATGAGTACCGATTTTGGCTGAATCATTTCCAGTTCTCCCAGAGTAGGGGGCTCCACTTTGAGAATAATAGGGCAGCCAAATACTTTCTTGGTGTCGGACGTAATTTTGGCGCCGGCTTCGCTATATTCCCTGTCACTATAACCCGCTTCTTCACCTGCGCCGCTCTCAATTAGGATTTGATGCCCATTGGCAAAAAGCGCCGCGATCGCGTCCGGGGTAAGGCAAATTCTCTGTTCCTGAAAATGAGTTTCTTTTGGTATCCCGATGATCAGATCACTTTTTCCATGAGCGATTTCCAATTTTTCTTCCTGGGGGAGCAATTGGGCTTTGGTAAAGGGTGACTTAGGCTGCGACATTCGGTGTCCTGGTTACTGCACCAAGTTACACAATTATTTTGATACTTTAGAAGGAGGGATTTATCGAAATAGATCCTTGATTTGTTGCCAAATTGTTCTATTAGCTCCTAATTCTTCCTCAAATGTTGATAAATCATTGCCCCTAAGTTTTGCAAATATTTTTGCTCGAACTAGGTAAACAGCCGGTACCAAGATCATCATTAAGGGAATAAGGTAGTAGATTTCTAATACATCATATTGATTTGCACTTTCGCGAATAAGCCCCCAAAGTTGAAAGCTATACATTGAAATAGGAACAATAATAATCCAGTGCCACCAATGCTTACATGTAAAAAACCACAATAAAAGTAGATATAGTGGAATAACTTTTCCAACAAGGTACCATGCGTAACTAATCCAATTTGGAAATTCTGTTTTTAGGCTGAATATAGAAGTTTCCCAAACTTGAGAGTCCGGGAAACTTTTATATGAATAGAAAATAAATGGTGATGCGGCTATTAAGAGCACTATTATACCACCAATAAATAGAGACCTCTTAGCCGTTGGTAAGTGGTCGGAGTGTGTTGTCGACTTGTTGTTCGGTTGATCCATCTTCTATGTTCTCGGGCGTACAAGAAACAAATGCGAAAGCTCCTAAGAGTGCAACGATGAAAAGGTAGTTTTTAAATTTCATAATACTAGTTTTTTGTGAGGTTTATAGTA
>JABDKT010000151.1 GCA_013002065.1 Flavobacteriaceae bacterium | reverse complement strand
GTGGTGACCAATGAAAAACTAAAGGGTAGCTTTTTCTATGTACAGTTTCAGAAGCTATTCTGAAAATATAAAGGGGGCAAAAGCCCCCTCATTTATTACTTACGTAATCCTAATTCTTTAACAATCGCACGATATCTCATAATGTCTTTCTTCATTAAGTAATCCAATAATGAACGACGCTTACCTACCAATTTTACCAAAGAACGCTCTGTATTGTAGTCCTTATGGTTGTCTTTTAGGTGTTTTGTTAAATGGTCAATTCTATATGTGAATAACGCAATTTGACCTTCGGCAGAACCGGTGTCTGTTTTAGACTTACCGTGTTTTGCAAAAATTTTTTCTTTTTCTTCTGGTGCTAAATACATGCCAATATTATTTAAATGATTTTTATGTACATGACTACCTTCGTGGCAATCAGGGTGCAAAAGTACAAAAACTTATCGAATTTAAACTAGCAAATTTTGTAGATAAAATATAATTAATTAAAATAGCGCACGTTTTAAAGAACATCGAACAATAACCTAAATCTATATAAAATGAACAAATCCCTAAAATTAATGGGTCAAATTGCTGTTTTGGCTCTTTCATTGGTGATCGTGAGTTGTAATAACGACGACGATTCCGACAACAATACCACCTTTTCAGCAGAAAACGCTGCCCTAGCTGCAAAAACCGACGCCACCGTAGATGGTACCATGAATATCTTGGAAACAGGATACGACGAAAATGTAGATGGAAACAGAAATGCAGCCTCCCTCTTCCCCGAATGTACTGTAATCACTATAGTTACTTCAGGAAATGGTGGAACTATTACTCTAGACTTTGGTGATGGCTGTCAGTTAAATAACGGAGCAACCGTTACTGGCTTGATAGAACTACAATACGGACCTATCGACGGCGGAACACGAACTATCGATTATACTTTTCAAGACTTTACCTATAATAACAATGGTGTAGAAGGTGGCGGACAAATAGTTCGTACGATCGCTAACCAAGATGGAAATCCGCAGTCCACTGTTAATGAAACCATCACAGTTTCTTTCCCAAATACCGAGGTAACAGCTACCCGTGTAGGTGAGCGTATTTCTGAATGGGTAGAAGGAGTTGGGTCCGGAACCTGGTTGGACAATGTGTTTCACATCACCGGAAATTGGAATACCACATTTACCAACGGCTTTGAAAGAGATGGAGAAGTAACCGAAACCCTCGTTTGGAAATTAAACTGTCTTTACTTCGTAAGCGGTGTTATTGAAGTCACACAAGAAGGATTTACCGGTGGTATCGATTATGGCAACGGAGAATGTGATAATTTGGCCACATTGATCATCAACGGACAAGAATATCCGATATTTTTATAAAATCTTATCATACCTCACCACTAAAGGGCTTTTCACTGTGAAAAGCCTTTTTTTTATACGCGATTTTAACAAATAATTAAACCTTTTCAATTTGTGGTAGTCATAAGGGCATAAACTCTTAAATGTAAATACCATGAAAACAAATTTATTAAGAATGGGAGCCATTGCTGCCGTTAGTTTAAGCATGTTCTTGACGTCTTGTAGTAAGGAAGACGACAGCGTAGAAGCGAATGAAACCTCAACAGACCTTACTGCCGAACAATCCAAACTAAATGCCGAGGCCGATAAAGCCACCGACGAGGTGTTTAATTTAATCGACATCGCATATGCCGAACAAGAAGAGGACGCCGGACGTAATGCCAGTCTTTTTTCAGACTGTGTAACGATTACGATTTCTTCTGAAAACGGAACCACCTTTGTCTCTTTGGACTTCGGATTTGGTTGTGAACTCAACAACGGCGCTATTGTGTCCGGAATTGTAAATCTCACTTATGGGCCAATTGTCGCGGGTACTAGAACCATAACCTATACTTTCGACAACTTTACATATAACGACAAAGGCGTTGCCGGAGGCGGAAGTATTTATCGTCAGAGAAACAATGCGAATGGGAATCCGCAGTCTACTGTGAACAAGACGGTTCAAATTACATTCACAAATGGTGTTGTAGCCGAAGTGGTAGGAACACGTGTTGCCGAATGGATTGAGGGAGTTGGTAGTGGAACTTGGATGGACAACGTAGTTTTAGTAACCGGAGATCGCGACATTGATTTCAGTTCGGGATTCTCTCACTATGCTATCGTAACTGAAGCCTTGAGACGCGAAGCTACCTGTGCTTATTTCGTAAGCGGAACTATTGAAATAACCAGAAATAATGGGGAAGGAACTCTAGATTTTGGGGACGGTACATGCGACAATCAAGCCGTATTGACCGTTAACGGCCAAGAGATTATAATCATTCTTGGCAATTAGTTGATTTAGTTAGTTGGTTTTGAAAAGCGGTTTTCTTCGGAAAATCGCTTTTTTTATGCCGTTTTCTCGCGAAGTGGGCGATTTAGGATTAGGTCCAAATACAAATTGATATTGCGTTTTAGGTCCTTTCTGTGACTAATAAAGTCCAAGAACCCATGATCCAATACAAATTCGGCAGTTTGGAATCCTTCTGGCAATTCTTTTCCGGTTGTATCTCTTACAACACGCGGACCTGCAAATCCGATTAAGGCACCCGGTTCACTAATATTAATGTCTCCAAGCATGGCAAAGGAGGCTGTCGTTCCACCCGTGGTTGGATCGGTACAAAGTGAAATGTAAGGAATCTTGGCCTCTGCTAATTGAGCGAGTTTCGCGGAAGTTTTAGCTAACTGCATTAGTGATAATGCGGCTTCCATCATTCTAGCACCACCACTTTTGGAGATCATAAGAAATGGAATTTTCTTTTTTAGTGCATAATCGGTAGCACGGGCGATTTTCTCACCTACAACACTTCCCATAGAACCGCCAATAAAACTGAAATCCATACACGCCACAACTAAGTCTTCACCCATAGACTTACCCACAGCCGTACGCACAGCATCCTTTAACCCGGTTTTATCCTGGGCAGCCTTTAAGCGGTCTGTATACTTTTTATTGTCCTCAAAATTTAGGGGATCTTTAGAAGTTAGATTCTTGTCCAATTCTTTGTATTCATTATCATCGAACAGAATTTCAAAATATTCTTTACTCCCAACCCTAACATGGTAACCGTCTTCAGGACTCACATAGAAGTTTTTCTCTAATTCTTCGGCATCGACAATCTTTCCGGTGGGAGATTTGTACCACAATCCTCTAGGTACATCCTTTTTTTCTTCGGTGGGTGTTTGAATTCCCTTTTTAGTTCGTTTAAACCAAGCCATATGTTGTGAATTGTCTAGGTTAAAGTGTATTAACGTTATTTAGGTCTTCAAAGGCGCGAATCAAACGCTTTTTAAAGGTAAGTTCACCTTCGCGCAACCATTTTCTAGGATCGTAATATTTTTTGTTGGGAAAATCACTGCCATCGGGATTCCCAATTTGAGTTCGAAGATAATCGATATTTCCGGTCATATAGTCACGAATACCTTCATTAAAAGCAAATTGAAGATCGGTGTCAATATTCATTTTTACCACACCATAGCCAATGGCTTCTCTAATTTCTTCTAAAGTGGAACCACTTCCGCCGTGAAAAACGAAATCGATAGGGTTATGCCCTGTGTTGTATTTTTTCTGAACGTACTCTTGTGAATTTTTCAGGATAACCGGTGTTAATTTTACATTGCCGGGTTTGTAAACACCATGTACATTTCCGAAGGCAGCAGCAACAGTAAATTGATCGCTCACCTTCATCAGCTCTTCATATGCATAAGCAACTTCCTCTGGTTGAGTATATAATTTTGAGCTATCCACATCGGTATTGTCAACCCCATCTTCCTCACCTCCAGTAATACCCAATTCAATTTCCAAAGTCATGTCCATTTTAGACATCCTTTCCAAATATCGTTTGCAGATTTCAATGTTCTCTTCTATAGGTTCTTCGGAAAGATCCAACATATGAGAACTGTATAATGACTTTCCTGTTTCTTTAAAATGAACTTCTCCAGCATCTAACATTCCATCTACCCAGGGAAGCAACTTTTTCGCACAATGGTCGGTATGGAGGATAACTGTAGCACCATAGGCCTTAGCCATTTCATGGATATGCTTGGCACCCGCTACTGCTCCCGCGATCGCTGCTTTCTGATTCTCGTTCGATAAGCCTTTTCCGGCATTAAAGTGAGCACCTCCATTCGAAAATTGTACAATAACCGGCGAGTTTAATTCCTTAGCCGTCTCAAGCACTGTATTGATGGTATTGGATCCCACAACATTCACTGCGGGCATGGCAAAACCTTTTTCTTTTGCGAGTTGGTGGATTTTTTGTACTTCCTTTCCGGTGGCAACACCGGCTTTAATGTCATGGCTCATATTTCAATTGGTTTAGCAAGCAAAAATAACAAAATTTAATGTTTTAAAAGGGATAGTTAATCCCAATGTTGTAAACGGCATTCCTGAAATTATAGGCCTTGAACCACCGAGCTCCTTCAGGTAGGGAAGGATCGTAAGTTTTAAACCCGGTATCAAACCTAAGAACGAAGAACCCGAAGTCGTAACGCAGTCCAATTCCCGATGCTACTGCAATTTCAGATAGGTCACTTAAACCATTGAAAACGAAAGCGGGATTTTCGGTATCATCTGCGATATTCCAAATATTTCCGGTATCAACGAAGAAAGCTCCTTTGAAACTTCCCAAGAGGGTAAATCTGTATTCTGCGTTGAAAGCAAGTTTAAAATTGGCTTCATTAAAGTCCAACACTCCACCACTACTTCCGGGACCTAAATCATATGCTCTCCATCCACGATTATCATTGGCTCCACCCGCAAAATAACTTCGCGTAAAGGGAATACTGTTACTGTTTCCGTAGGGTATGGCAATTCCGCCAAAAGTTCGAATAGCGAAAATGGAATTATTACCCACCTCCCAGTGGCGAATAAAATCGGTTTCAAATTTTACATACTGCGAAAATTCTACTCCAAATATTCTAAAACGGCCATTACTATCCTCTTTCAAATTGGCAATTCCTGCAATGCTCGAAAGTAAATTCCCGGCGGCTTCGACTTTAAATCGCAATCGTGTAAAACTTTTATCACTTATGTTTTCACGTGTATCTCGAGTCCAATTGAAGGTGGAAGCAAAAATCAAATTGTCTTCGGTAAGACGTTCCTTTCGCTGACCAATGCTTCTTGTTTCTTCAAAGTCGTCTTCAGAGAGGTTAAACGGATTCGAATTCTGAGTCGCGTCTACTAGAAACTGATTGGCCTCATCGGGCAGACCCAACTCCAGCGGTTCTAATTCAGTGTTTTCAAATGTATAATCGCCCGCCCGCGCAATCTCGTTGAGTCGATCGTAGGATGAAACATACACATTAAAATAATTGCTAGTTCTTAAATTTCTCACGTATTGCACGTTGGCCAAATCGAATGAATTGGTCCGTATCGTTCTGGGCTTCCATTTATAGCTGAATATTCCGTTAAAGTTTTGACGGTCCAGACCAATATTATTTTGAGCATTAAATCCCATACTAATACTGGTAAATGGCGACATATACTTTGGAATGAGCTTATCTGTGTTAATCGGAAATAAAATAGAAGGGAATGTCAATTTTGCATCGGCACCTACATCGGATGTGTTAAAAAATTTGCTGCTCGTGTCTGCATTGTCCTTAGACGAACCCACACTTCCTCTAGCCGATAATTCTAGATTCTCTGCCCCTCGGAAAACATTGCGAATTAAAAAAGACGTACTAAACCCAATACCAAATTGCTGAATCGTTGATGTATAGGTGTCAAAATTGAAATCCAGCGTATATTTTTTTCTGGGAGTTAATAGAATGGTTGAAATTAGCCCTTGTCCACTGCTATCGGCCGGGTCCTCTTGATAACTTATATTCGGGTACCTAAAATTTCTCAATTCACTTAATTGGTTGTAGGTTAAAGTACGGTCGATGTCTCTGAATATTTCACCTGGCGTAATGGAAATCGCATCTGTAATTGCTTTGGGACGATATTTCAATTCTTCGTAACCATATATCTTGTACCCTTTATAGGCCACCGAATCTGTAATGTTTTTATTTCTGTTCGAGTAAGAGTAGTCGGTTATAATTCGAACGTCGTTGATCTTATGTATTTGAAAGGGTACACTTGCAGTGGTATCTCCTTGCGTGATTCTACGATCCGGAATTATATAATCGATATGAATTCTATGGCCAGTATCATTGGTATCGGCATCGAAGCCAATATAATCTTGATCGAAATAGTAAAGCCCAGAATTTCTAAATTGAATGGTCAATCGATCGATTTCGTTTTCAAAATCGGTAGCATCATATTGCCTTCCCGGTCGAATAAACGTTAGGTTCTTCGAGTTTTGAAATAGTGAATCGACAATGGGAGAGCTAATTTTTTCTGAAATAGAATCGATGATATAGGGTCTGAATTTCCTGAGTCTATAGGTAATACTTCCTCGCTTTTCTTTTACCGAATCCTTTATGATGCTGAAATCTCCATCAACATTAAACCATCCCTTGGTAAAGTAATATCTCTTTAGTTTTGCTAACGATTTCTTTGCTTTTCGGTCATCGATAATTACCGGGGCACTTCCCGTACGTTTTAACCAATCGTTGATATCAACTTTGGCCTGTCCCAAACCATCAACCTGTTTTCTTGAAAGTAAATTGGTTAGCCTTTTTAGACGCTTAGGTTTTCTATGCAGCCATGCCTGATACGTAGAATCGGGTTTGGGCTCTGCTATGTTGTAGATATGCAATCCGAAAGGAATGCCTAGAACCGGAATTTTCGGATTCGGTTTTTGGGTAAGTAGGCTATACTCCTCTCCATCCTTCATTTTTTCGCCGTCGACAATTATGGTATTTTCTGTAAGAAGGAGCTCGTCCTCACTAAGGCGCTTTACCGCGTTACAGGAAACGAAGAAAGTCGTTAATCCTAAAAATAGTGATATTTTTGTGAGGGTTTGAGCCAAAAAAGTTGTGTTTCTCAAATTCAAAAATACTATATTTTGATAAGCAAAGGTCAAATAAAAACAATAACGAGTTTACATCAGAAAAAGTACCGACAGAAACTCGGTTCATTTATCGCAGAGGGACCTAAAATCATCTCCGATTTGGTTGAATCTGGACTGAAATTACAACAGGTTTTTAGCACACAATCGTTACCCACTGCAAATTTTGACGTCGAGCTCATGTCAGAAAAAGAACTTCAGAAAATAAGTGCGTTAAAAACAGCCAATTCGATGTTGGCCGTTTTCGAGATACCGATTCGGGAAGAAATTGAAGAAAGTGGATTAATTGTGGCGTTGGACGCCATTAGGGATCCGGGAAATTTGGGAACTATTATCCGACTTTGCGATTGGTTTGGTATTTCTCATTTGGTATGTACAGAAGACACCGCCGATTGTTATAACCCTAAAGTGGTGCAAGCCTCCATGGGATCTATTGCCAGAGTGAATGTTCACTATGTCGCTTTGAAGGACTATCTGCAAAAGACAAATCTGCCTATTTTCGGAGCCTTTATGGATGGGGATTCGGTATATGAAACCATATTACCCAATGTAGGTATACTCGTTATGGGGAATGAGGCGAATGGTATTTCTACGGAAATTTCAGAAACTATTCAGCATCGTTTGTCAATTCCCAATTTCAGCAAGAATAATAATGCTGAAAGTTTGAACGTTGCCACTGCAACCGCTGTGCTCTTAAGTGAATTCCGGAGGACTATTGGAAAGTAAAATTGATAAAAATCCCTCTTGTGGCCATCTTATCGATGTTCGATGTCCACGGACTGTTTGGATCATCGTCCCTCACTAATTCATCACTAGTAGCAAAGACCCCACGAATTGAAGGGGTAAACTTAAAGTAGAATAGATAAAAATCAATTCCAAAACCCAATTCGAAATAATTGGTCCCACTGGTGGTTCGAAATTGCCCTTCATTATTGTCTTCCGGGTTTTTTTCATTACTACTCAAGTTAATGGATCGCGAAACTCCTGCCACGATAAATGGTTTGATATTGTTCAAACGTTTGGTGGACAATTTGAGTAACAAAGGAACATGTATGTAGGTAGATTTTACCTCTCGACGCACATCATTCGGTTCCACCAAATTAGGGAAATCTAGATTTCTTTGGGTGAAGTATAATCCTGGTTCCAATCGTAAATTTACATATTGGTTTACCCTCATGTCTCCAATGAGTCCAACATTAAATCCGGCCTGTGTTTCCACAAGTATATCGGTATTTTGATCGGTAAACTGATTGACATAATCAAACTTGAAATCGTAGCTGTTAAATCCTAAAAAATATCCCCAAGAAAGGAAACGTTTATCAAAATTTTCCAAGTTGGCGAGCCTTTCTTTACTAAAAAGCTGCGCTTGGGCAGTTTGTGCCAGAAGTATAAAACCTAGTATGAATACTATTTTCCTCATGCTTTTGTTGCCGTATATATGGTTGCCACACCAAATGTTTGGGGCTTATTTTCAACCTCTATAAACCCAATTTTTCGTAAAATATTGTTGAGTGTTTCTCCGAAAGGAAATACCGAGGCACTTTCACTAAGATATTTGTAGGCTACCTTGTCTTTCGAAAATACTTTTCCAATAAACGGTAGAACCCCCTTGGCATATACTTTATATCCTTGTTTCCACGGAAACTTCGTGGGAACCGAGGTCTCTAGAATTACAAAAATACCCCCTGGTTTCAAGACCCTTAGTATTTCGCCAAGTCCTTTTTCCAAAGTTTCGAAATTTCTTATTCCGAATGACACCGTGATGGCGTCAAAGGAATTTTCCTCAAACGGCATGGCTTCGCTATCACCCTTGATAAAATCAATTTTCGATTGTAATGAGGTGTCCAAAATCTTTTTTCTTGCTACGCTAAGCATCCCTTCTGAAATGTCCAAACCAACAATGGAAGCGTCATTTGATTTTTTGGCGAATTGGATCGCTAAATCTCCTGTTCCGGTTGCAATATCCAAAATGCTTGTAGGGTCTTTCTCCAAAACCATTTTAATCACCTTTTTCCGCCACTTTACATCTGTGCCTAACGAAATTACACGGTTTAAACCGTCGTAATTCCCTGAAATAGAATCGAACATCTGTTCTACCTGTTCCTTTTTCCCGGCCTCCGATTCTTTATAAGGTGTAACTTTTTTTTGCATAGCGTTTTAGAGGGTGCAAAGCTACGGAACTTTTCATACAATTCCTCAAACTTGATATTTCAAAATATCAAGGATGCACAGTTTAAAATTAACCTCTAGAATGTGAGCAATTTTGTGTTGCGAATGTCTAAATTCGTACCTTTACAGCACTTATCGCTTACATAGATATATGAAAATTATTATTGCCGGAGCCGGCGAAGTAGGATTTCATTTAGCAAAACTCCTTTCTTTCGAGTCCCAAGACATCACTCTTATTGATACGAATAGGGAATCATTGGCCTATGCCGATACACATCTCGATATACGTGTGATTCGAGGGGATGCCACTTCAATTTCGGTACTCAAAGATGCTCAAGTACATCGAACCGATTTAGTAATAGCCGTTACCTCTTCAGAAACAACCAATATTACCGTTTGTGTTCTAGCAAAACAATTGGGCGCCAAAAGGACCATCGCAAGAATTTCTAATACTGAATTTATCGATCACAAGGATGAGGTAGGATTTACAAAATTCGGTATCGACGAGCTTATTTCTCCAGAGTCATTAGCTTCTTCGGAAATAGAACTACTACTAAACCAAAGCGGTTTTAACGATACCTACGAATTTGAAGAAGGAGCCTTAACAATGATTGGGCTGGATTTATCTCGAACAGCAGCCTTTGTTGGTAAAACGGTGAAAGAAGTTGGACTTCAATTTCCCGAATTAGATTACGTGCCAATTGCAATCCAGCGTTATGGAACACAATATACTCTTATTCCAAGAGGGGATACACTATTTAAGGAAGGTGATCAGGTTTATTTTACAACCACTCAAGAAGGTGTGGGCCATATATATAAATTAAGTGGTAAGGTAAAAGAGGATATAAAGAATGTAATGATTCTGGGAGGTAGTAATATTGGTTATAAAACGGCCAAAGATCTTTGTCAAAGTAAGTTCAACGTAAAGTTGATCGAGAATAACAAAGAGAAAGCGTTCGAAATTGCAGACGATATTCCGGGCTGTTTGGTAATCAATGGTGACGGACGAAATGTCGAATTGTTACAAGAAGAGTCCATTCAAGATATGGATGCTTTTATTTCGGTAACTGGAAATAGTGAAACCAACATTATGTCTTGCTTGGTGGCCAAATCAAAAGGGGTGAAAAAGACCATTGCCCTCGTTGAGAATATGGACTATTTTCAACTTTCTCAGTCTATTGGAATCGATACCCTCATCAACAAAAAACTATTAGCGGCAAATAATATTTTCAGACATGTACGAAAAGGAGACATTGTCGCCATGACCATGCTCAACAATATGAATGCCGAATTATTAGAATTCGTCGTTTCCCACACTTCGGAGGTATGTGATCAATTCATTCGAGATATTGATTTTCCTCGCTCTGCTATCATTGGCGGCGTGATTAGAGATGGTGTTGGAATGATCGCTTTAGGAAATTTTCAAATTAAAGCCGGAGATCGTATTGTGGTATGTTCACTGCCACAAGCCATAAAAAAAGTCGAAAAACTATTCGTCTAATGAAGTCGGTTTCCAAACTTAACTACAAAATAATTTTCCACTTAATGGGTTTGCTATTGCTCGTTAATGGCGGCTTCATGTTACTAGCCTCAGTTTTCAGTTTTGCTTATCAAGATGGAGTGGGACTTCAAATTGTCCTTGCCGGTATCATCACGTTACTTTTAGGAGGAGGGTTTATGTTTGCTACGCGCAAACATACTAAAGAAATCTCTAAGAAAGATGGTTACATCATTGTAACATTTGGTTGGATCTTTATGTCCTTGGCTGGAACCTTGCCTTATGTTATCACTCAAACCATTCCTAGTTTTACGAATGCCTTTTTTGAAACGATGAGTGGATACACCACCACAGGTGCAACCATATTGAACGATATCGAATCCATGCCCGAGGGCATCCTATTATGGAGAAGTATAACACATTGGATAGGAGGGATGGGAATCATAGTATTGGCAATTGCCATTTTACCTTTATTGGGAATAGGAGGGATGCAATTGTTTGCAGCCGAAGCTCCGGGCCCGGGAGGTGACAAGCTTCATCCTCGTATCACCGATACCGCCAAACGTTTATGGTTAATTTATGTGGGTTACACCTTGGTAGAAACTGTTTTGCTGAAAGTGGCCGGGATGAGTTTCTTCGATGCGATTAATCATTCTTTAAGCACCTTAAGTACTGGTGGCTTCTCCACCAAAAATGCAAGCATTGCACATTGGAACGATCGCCCTATCATTCAGTACATCATTATGATTTTTATGTTTCTGGCGGGGACCAATTTCGTTTTGAGCTATTTCGCGTTTAAAAGAAAGTTCACAAGAATTTGGCAAGATGACGAATTCAAATGGTATGCGACCTTTATCGTCGGACTTACGACCTTTGCCGCTTTGGTGATTTATTTTCAAGCCGATGTGGTACTTAGTTCTAGTTTCCCAATGGTTTGGGGGCCGTTTGAAAGTGCTCTGAGACATGGCCTCTTTCAAGTGTTGGCTGTTGTCACCACTACAGGTTTTGTCACCGCCGACTATACCGCCTGGACACCATTTTTGACCATCTTTTTCTTCGGACTTATGTTTTTAGGAGGCTCTTCAGGATCGACTGCGGGAGGGGTAAAAATTGTGCGTCACCTTATCATGATCAAGAACGGGATCCTTGAATTTAGACGCTCGCTTCACCCAAGCGCAATTTTGCCGGTTCGATATAATAACCGTGCAGTTCAGCAACCTATTGTGTACAATATTCTCGGGTTTTTTATACTGTATTTATTGTCGTTTATTCTTGGAGTTTTGGTCTTTTCCTGGCTGGGATTAGATTATCGTACCGCCTTAGGAGGAGCTGCCTCTACTTTAGGAAATGTGGGTCCTGCCTTGGGAGACTTAGGGCCGGTTGAAACCTACGCGAAATTACCGGTAGCAGCCAAGTGGTGGGCTACGTTATTAATGCTAATTGGGAGGCTGGAGCTCTTTACCGTGCTTATCCTACTTACGCCCTTTTTCTGGCGAAATCGCTAATCCACTGATGTAATCTCAATCTCAACCCTGCGATCGTACATATCGCCTTTCCCCGTAGGATATCTGTAGGCCATACCTATGTATCGAATTCGTTTTTTATCGATTCCCTTTTTGACTAAATAATTATGCAATGCCCGTGCTCGAGCTTCGGATAGGTTGTTTTTTCCCGTCCGATTATTTTTAACATCAGCTCCCGGATTGTTCGGATCGCCACAACAAATATGACCTATTAATTTGAACTTCACTTTTGGGTTCTTTTTTAGAAAGTCAACCAAATCGGCGAGAGCATCCTTACTTTCATCCATAATCACATCGTGGTCCGGATAAAACATAATTCCTGGAAGTGTGACTTTTTCTCCTTTCACCGGGACGAGTATTGAGGCTATAGAAGGTTCTTGAACTCTATGCATTGAAGGAGGTTCAATTATTTCTCCCGGTACGGCAATGTGGTATTTCTTCTCGTGTACCAAAATATCTACCCTGCGGTGCGCTGCTGCCTCACTTTTTATTTCTCCATAACCCGTAGTGGAAATAATCGTGAACTCCCTTAATTCACTTTTTACATTTTCTGCCCTTTTTCGTGAAAGCTCGAGATTGTAAATTTCACCACCAATACTGTTGGTATATCCTTTTATGTGAACGTCCAAACTGTCCTTATTCTGTAGTGATTTTAAGGAGTCGAGTAATTGGTGATGATTTTCGGTTAACTCATACTCATCGTGTGCATAGTACAAAGAGAATTTCGTTTCATTTTGTGCATACACAGCGCCACTGAGTAATAAAATAATGATCCAAAACTTGGACATGGGTTTAAATTGTTTTCCTTAAAAGTAAGAATAGTTCTCTTCTTTAAAAATTATTCATCGGAAATTAGGGTGTTTACAATTCTACTGAAATTTTCGAGGCCAGTGTTTTCGCTCTTTGTACCACATTATCAATATCACCTTCCCTGTGATCATATGTGACCACAACACCCATACGACGGCCGGGTCTTGCGGTAGGTTTTCCGAAGACTCGAATATCGCTTTTTGGTGCTTCGGAAATATCTGCAAGCCCTTCTATTGTGGGCGTATCTGAAAAATCCTTCGCCAATATCACCGCAGACGCGCCAATTCTCTCTTGTGTTATTTCTGAAATGGGCAATCCGAGAATGGCTCTTAAGTGCAATTCAAATTCATTGAAGTTTTGGGTGTTTGCTAAGGTTACCATCCCGGTGTCATGCGGTCTTGGTGACAATTCGGAAAAGTAAACTCCGTCATTGGCAATAAAAAACTCAACGCCCCAAATTCCGGAGCCGGTTAATTCGTTGGTTACTTTTTTTGCCATGTCCTGTGCTTCTATCAAATGAGCCTGATCCATAGTAGCCGGTTGCCAACTCTCTTGGTAATCTCCTCCCTCTTGTCGGTGGCCAATTGGCGGACAAAAGAGTGTATTTCCATTTTGTTGAGTGACCGAAAGCAAAGTAATTTCATAATTAAAATCGACAAAGGCTTCAACGATTACTTCTGCTACATCACCTCGAGAACCTTCTTGAGAATAGCTCCAGGCTTTGTCAATATCTTCTGTGGTTTTTATGGTGCTTTGACCCTTACCACTGGAGGACATCAAGGGTTTTAC
>JABDKT010000121.1 GCA_013002065.1 Flavobacteriaceae bacterium | reverse complement strand
GCGACATGAATTATTGAGGGGATCGCAAAATAGGTAAGGGAAAATGCGGTTATAAAACTGAGTATGATCTCGTACATAATGGGATAAAGCGGTCTTTAGGGTTTCCAAATTTAGACCTTTTGGATATACAAAAGTCACCCTTGGTCTAAAATTAAATTGTTTTCATGAACACTTTAGTAACGGACATATACTGTAAAGGCTGCATTTACGGTCATTTAATGCCTTAGTTTTGTACTTTTGCAGGCCTTTTTGAACAAAGAAAGTGGTCAAATTTTGATGATTACAAAGGAGCATATAGATCCAGCTAATCTGCCTAAGCATATTGCCGTCATCATGGATGGTAATGGTCGGTGGGCAAAGCAACACAACAAGCCTCGTGTTTTCGGACACAAAAATGGTGTGAATGCCGTTCGTGAGACCACGGAAGCTGCTGCTGAATTGGGTATAAAATATCTTACCCTTTATGCTTTTTCTACAGAAAATTGGAAACGCCCAGCACTTGAAGTCAACGCTTTAATGGCCCTTTTGGTAGAAACATTGGGGAAAGAAATCAGTCGATTAAACGATAATAATATTCAGCTAAAGGCGATTGGCGATTTAAAAAAATTGCCAAAACGGACTCGTGAGGCGTTATTGAAGGGCATAGAAGAAACTTCCGGTAATACCGGAATGGTGCTTATCCTGGCTTTGAATTATAGTGGGCGGTGGGATATCACCCAAGCAGTTCAAAGCATCATAAAATCTGGCGTTCCTTCTAGTGATATCACTGAAGAACTCATTACTGAACATCTTAGTACCAAAGGGATTCCTGATCCTGAGCTGCTGATTCGTTCCAGTGGGGAATTCCGAATTAGTAATTTTTTGATGTGGCAGTTGTCCTACTCAGAATTATATTTTACACCGGTCTTTTGGCCGGAATTTGATAAACCCGCATTTTATGCGGCAATACATGACTATCAGAACCGTGAGCGACGATTTGGGATGGTTAGCGAACAGATAAGTACCTCATAATTTTACTTAGCTCTGTTAATTATTTGATAATCTAGTATACACCTCGGATGCTCAGTCGTTTTTGTACATATTTTCGCGCGATGATTTCAAATCAAGAATCTTTCTATTTGTTACCTGGTCTGATCTGTTTTATGCTTCTATTTTGTGGCATAAACAGTCAAGCTCAATCTTTGGACAGTCTATTTGTAGACGGACCCAAAGAATTTGAAATTGGTAATATCAAAGTTACTGGTGCTCAATACAGCGACGAGAACGCCATCATTGCCATTTCTGGCTTTGGCGTCGGTAAAAAAGTGATCTTACCAAGTAAGGAAACAGGTCGCGCCATTAGAGGCTTATCAAAACTGAAGTTGTTTACTAAAATTGACATCTTTATTGAGAAAGTTATTGGGGACGTCGTCTTTTTAGAGATCCGTGTTGTGGAGCGTCCAAGTGTATCTACATTCACATTTCGAGGATCCAAAAAAGCAGATAAAGAAAAGCTCACCGAATTAGTTGAAACATATGTCCAAAAAGGGACCATCGTTACCGAAAATGTAAAAGCATTATCCATAGCAGAAGTTGAAGCCTTTTATGTAGATAAAGGATATTTGGATGCTCAAGCAGAGGTAGTTGAAATTCCTGACACCATTAGAACCAATGCCGTTTCGCTACTCTATAATATTGACATCGGAAATAAGGTTAAAATCGAAGACATAACATTCTCCGGTGTACAAAATGCAAAGCCTAAAAAACTTCGAAAGGAGATGTCTGAAACCAAGGAGAAGAGAAAACCCTTGGCCAGTTCTAAATTTATCAAAGAGGAATACGAGGCGGATAAAAAAGCCATTATAGCCTATTATAATACGCTGGGATACCGTGATGCACGAATTCTCGGAGACAGTATTTGGAGAGGTGAAAATGGTTTGCTCAATATCCATATTGATGTAAATGAAGGCAATCGATATTATTTTAGAAATATCGTCTGGAAAGGAAATTCCATTTATACTGATGACCAGCTGACCCAAGTACT
>JABDKT010000104.1 GCA_013002065.1 Flavobacteriaceae bacterium | reverse complement strand
GCCCAGATTGGCCCAAATGTTTTGGTTACTACATTCCCCCTACCGATGCAGAAACTTTGGAATGGCAACCCAACAGGGAATACAAGAAAGGGCAGGTTATCATTGTCGAGGAAAGTTTAAAAATAGCTTCCACCGATTTCACAACGGGAGAAATGATCGACAACGGAAACTGGAAAAATTATACCAAACACGATTACTCCGTTTTTAATGTTTGGCATACTTGGATTGAATATATCAACCGACTCATAGGCGCACTTTCAGGGTTTGCCATATTAATCATGGCCTTCTTGTCTCTTCGGAAATGGAAAACCAATAAAAAAATCACGCTGTTATCTATATTGAGTGTATTCCTCATCGGATTTCAAGCCTGGTTAGGAGCCACGGTAGTTTATTCGGTGTTATCGCCAGTCAAAATAACCATTCATATGGTGATGGCTTTGGTGATTGTGGCTGTTTTATTATATCTGCTTCAGCAATCAAAAGAAATTACAAAAGTTCTGCAGGTTTCCAAGAAATACAAGGCCGTTTTGATGCTGGCTATTGTTTTAACAGTAATACAGGTAATCTTTGGAACACAGGTTCGTCAAGAAGTCGACGAGGCAGTAAAAACTGTGGGCTATGATCAAAAATCGCTTTGGCTTGAAAATCCGTCGTTACAATTCTACATTCACAGGTCATTTTCTATTTTAGTTTTGGTAGTCAACCTTTGGTTATGGTATGTAAACCGTAAGATGCAATGGGGAATTAAATACTTAAACGGAATACTATTGCTCATTTTAGCAGAAGCATTTACTGGAATTCTCATGTATTATTTCGATTTTCCGATACTTTCCCAGCCATTACACCTCGTGATTGCATCCCTCCTATTTGGACTCCAATTTTATGTGTTATTAGAAGTATTCAGTAGGTCTAAAATGCTGAAATCTTCGTAACTTTGCCCTCCTAAATTCAAGTTAATGATTTATCGATTTAGAGCCATCTTGGATGCTCATGAAGACGTTTTTCGGGATATAGAGTTGGAGGCTTCCGCCAGTTTGGAAGACTTTCACAACGCAATTACACAGGCTTTCGGGTTTGGCGGCCAAGAAATGGCCTCCTTTTACGTTAGTAACGATTTATGGGAACAGGGAGAGGAAATTGCCCTATTCGATATGAGCGAAGTGCCCGGGAGTATTCGAGTGATGGGTGAAACACCCTTAGACGAGGTAGTTCACGAAGATCAAACCAAACTTATTTATGTGTATGATTTTCTAAACATGTGGACATTCTTGGTAGAACTGGCCGAAATTACCGAACGTGAAGAAGGACGCACTTACCCTAATTTGATGTTCGCTCATGGACAAATTCCGGAAGAAGCTCCGGAAAAAGAGTTCATCGCAGATCCTTCCGACGAAGATGATGATGAGTACGGACTCGACCCGGAGGATTATGACTCCCTTGATTTCGATGAAAATTGGAATTAATCACTTCTGAAACCTAACTAACATTTAACTTATACTTTTGCCCAAATGATCAACCTATACAATTCTCATATTGCCACTTTGTCTATTCACCGAGTGGGAAATAAAAGTAGAAACGAAGGCTTTCTTCTTTCTGCGAATCCCTTTGAAATGGACGATGAGTTAGCTCCTTTGTTAAAAGAGTTTTTTCTGAAGCCCTTTCGCGATAAAGAAGAGAATTATTATCAGTTTGCTCATGAAAGCGATTTGGAGTTTCATGAGATGTTTCAGTTGGTTTCGCAAATTTTCGAGCAACCCGAACAGATACATGAGTTCAGTAAGAAAATTACCACCCATCTCTTCGACCAATCCATGCATCCGCACATAAAAAGCGGAGAGGTTTATATCGCCTATTTGGAAAATGTTCAGTTGGACAATGAAAAGATGGACGCGGTTGGAATATTTAAATCGGAGATTAAGCAGGATTTTCTGCAATTTTCGGAAGGAGAAAATAACCTAATGGCACATCTGCAGCAAGGTGTGAACCTCAACAAACTTGATAAGGGAGCGATAATTTTCAATTCGAAAAAAGAAGAAGGTTACAAAATTCTTTCTGTGGACAGCAATCGATACGACGCTCGTTATTGGTTGGAGAGTTTTCTAGGTGTTGATTCCTTTGCCGATGAAAACTTCTTGACAAAGAAATATTTAAAATTTTGTCAGGATTTCGCAAAGGACGTGGTTTTACCCGCTGAGGATAAAAAAGAAGAAGTGATGTTTATGAATCGCGCAGTGAATCACTTCGCCAAGAACGATTTGTTTGAGGAGTCCGCTTTTGTAAATGAAGTAATCGATAATCCGGACCTAATTCCAGAATTTAAACATTACAAGACTGAACAAGCACCTAAATATAAAATTGAGGATTTAACTTCTTTTCCAATTGCGAATACAGCGGTAACCGCAGCTCGAAAGAAAATTAAAAACACCATTCAACTGGATACGAATATTCAGATTAAGATGGATTTTATCAATCCGGAAAGCGCAGAGAAATTTGTGGAGAAAGGATGGGACGAGGAAAAACAGATGTACTATTACCTAGTGTATTTCAATCAGGAGCAGAAATCGTAATCCCCTCTAACATTTCCGAAGTAATTCTGAAATGTAACATTTCTATAGCTAGTTCGTCTTACATACATTAGTCAGAAAAACCTAGCCAATTGCAAACCATACTTCAAATAGACAGCCTTACCAAGAAATTTGGACCTATCACCGCTGTCGATAATCTTTCATTTACCATAGAGAAAGGAAATGTCTATGGAATTTTAGGACCCAACGGAAGCGGAAAATCAACCACTTTGGGAGTGGTTCTTAACGTTGTCAATAAAACTCAGGGAAGTTTTAGTTGGTTCGACGGTGCGGAAACTACGCATCAGGCACTCAAAAAAGTAGGTGCCATCATCGAACGTCCCAACTTTTACCCATATATGACGGCCGTTCAGAATTTGGAACTGGTATGTAAAATAAAGGAAGTTCCCTCCGATAAAATTTCAGAAAAACTTGAAATTGTAGGTCTTGCCGATAGAAAACACAGCAAGTTTAGGACGTTCTCATTAGGAATGAAACAACGCTTAGCTATTGCCTCTGCCCTATTAAACGATCCTGAAATTCTGATCCTTGATGAGCCTACCAACGGATTGGACCCACAAGGAATACATCAAATTAGACAGATTATAAAAAAGATCGCTTCGGAAGGAACCACAATTCTTCTCGCCTCGCACCTTTTGGATGAAGTGGAAAAGGTTTGTAGCCATGTGGTCATACTTCGGAAGGGGAAAAGTTTGTACGTAGGCAGCGTGGATGGAATGAACGCAAGTCATGGTTTTGTAACGATGCGGTGTGATGACAATGAAAAATTGCGATTGGTTTTGGAGCAAATGAATGCTTTCAGCAGTATTAAATCTGAAGGTGAGAATCTCGTGGCTTATCTCAAAGAACCAATGGATGCTTCAGCATTGAATAAATATGTTTTCGATCAGGGAATTGCCTTGTCGCATTTAGATAAGAGAAAAGAAAGTTTGGAAGAACAATTCCTGGAAATCACCAAAAACAACTAACCGCCCATGTTACGACTACTCAATATAGAACTCCATAAATTAAAGTTTAACAAATCGGCCAAAGCGATTTCTATCGTATACTTTGCGCTCATTTGCTTTATCGCTCTTATCGTTTCCATTGAATTCAACTTTGGAGGTGTAAAATTTAGAGTAGCCGATCAGGGAATATTCAATTTTCCGTTTATCTGGCACTTTAATTCTTGGGTAGCAGCATGGTTAAAAATTTTCTTTGCCATCGTAATTGTGTCCATTGTTGCCAATGAATACAGTTATCGCACACTCAAGCAGAATTTGATTGACGGATTGAGCAAAAAGGAATTTATTACTTCCAAATACTTGGCGGTGATACTGTTTTCGGTAGTATCTACCGTCTTCCTATTCCTAGTATCATTGATCCTCGGACTTATCTTTTCCGACTATACTGAAATTGGAATTATTTTCAGTGATATGCAGTATCTATTGGCATATTTCATCAAGCTATTGAGCTTCTTTACCTTCTGTATGTTCTTGGGAATATGGGTAAAACGTTCGGCTTTCGCACTTGGATTCTTAGGCCTTTGGCAGGTAGTTGAAATTTTAATAGCTGCTGTTTTTCAGTATATCAAGGTGAAAACCGAGGTAGATTTATTCAAATCTGTTTACAATTTTCTTCCTTTAAATGCCATGTCCGACCTTATTGTTGAGCCTTTCACTAGATTCGGTGCTGTTCAAAGTGCTGCGAGTCAGTTGGGAGAGACTTTCGATAAGAATTACGACTTGGAATGGAGTGCTGTTGCTATCTCGTTAGGTTGGATGATACTCTTTTTATATTGGTCGTATGCAATCCTTAAGAAACGAGATTTATAAACGGCGATTGGTGGATATCTTCTTAAGCACTAACAACCCTATTATTTTGTATATTTAGCAGTCAATCGATTGCTATGCGAAATATTTTTACCCTTGTATTTTTATCTCTGCTAATTACACCTTTGGGTATTTTTGCTCAGGAAATTGAGCTATTTCAACAATTCAATGGTAGGTACGACTATCTCGCTTTCGGAAATACACTGAATACAGGTGAAAATACGGG
>JABDKT010000095.1 GCA_013002065.1 Flavobacteriaceae bacterium | reverse complement strand
TTAAAATGCTGATTAGCAACCTAAAATCGATTGGTACACCCGCAAAGATTGTATTATTTGTGCTGTGGTTGGGATCTATCATCGGATTGGGAATCTTAGGTATTCGACAAGCCACCGAAACAGCTTTCGACGGCGAGTACATCAACGAATACACCCTACCCGTTCGAACTGGAGACACTTTAAATATAAAAATGGTGTCGAACGATAAATACGAGTATGACGCCAGACGTCGAGGAAGACTGGACATTAAATATGATGAAAATGATGAGAAGCTTATCTACTCTACAGACGTAAGGCTCATAGTTCGATCTACAACAGATTCTATTGGACGAATCGTGATCGAGAAACGTGCCGAAGGCAGCGATTATTTGGCTGCTAAGGACAGAGCTCAAGCTATCAATTACGATTACAATTATGATAGCGCAACATCGAGTTTGGGTCTAAATGCTTATCTCACAACCGATTTCGAAAATAAGTATAGAGATCAGGAAGTAGAAGTGATTGTGTATCTGCCCATAGGTTCGGTGCTGTATGCAGACGATAATACCTATTCATTCCATAGAAATGATTCCTATTATCGAGACATTCTGGATAACGGAGACGAGGAAAAATATCTAATCATTGAAGATGGAGCCACGCGTTGCCTGGAATGTCCCGAAAAAACTTCCGAAGAATGGGAAGATGACTGGACCGATAAAGACGGTGGAGTTTATATTAAGAACGAAAACGGTGAATATATCAAGATCGACGAAGATGGATTGAAAATCCAGGATGACGACGGAGATAAATTAATCATCGACGAGGATGGGATCGAAATAGAATCAAAAGATCCCAACGACTCGATCAACATAAAAATTGGAAACTAAAATATATCAATCATGAAATCAATTAATTTAATAATTGTAGCCCTTTTGAGCGTAGTGCTCACCAGTTGTAACTTCGATATTCAACTGGGGCAAGTTTCCGGTAATGGAAATGTGGTTACCGAAGAAAGACCCGTAACTAGCGACTTTGATGCTGTAAAAGGAAGTGCCGGATTGGACGTATTTCTTACCGAAGGCGACGAAAATAAAATCGTCGTAGAAGCCGACGAAAATTTAATGGAGGTTATTGAGACCGAAATTCAGAACGGGGAACTGCGTATCACCACCAACCAAAGCATTCGCAGATCCAAATCACAAAAAGTACACGTTACCTATGTAAAACTGAATCAAATTTCAGCTTCCAGCGGAGCCGATGTAATTAGCTATTCTGTAGTACGCAGTGAAAATTTGTCATTGGATAGCAGTAGTGGTGCCGACTTGGAGGTTGAAATAATCGCCAAGGAAGTATATGCAGATGTAAGTAGCGGCGCCGATATAAAAGTTTCGGGTAGAGCCGAACGCTTGATTGCTGAAGCCTCTAGCGGTAGTGATTTAAAGGCACGAGATCTGGAAGTGAAGACTTGCAGAGCTAAAGCATCCAGTGGAGCCGATATTGTTGTCAATGTAAGAGATGAAATTGACGGAAGAGCTTCCAGCGGTGGACATATACGCTACTACGGAGATCCAACCGCCGTTTCGGTAAAGGATGGTGCCTCCGGAAGTGTAAGCAAAATGTAACCTTATTTAAAACCTAACCACCCAGTAAAACCCCGTTGTTAAGTCCATAGAACCGCGGGGTTTTCATTTAATATTCCTCCACACTACAAACGAAAAAATCCGAAACTTACGTTTCGGATTCTTTGTTATTATCGGAACAAATCTATGCTTCCACTTCTTCTTTACTCTCTACAGCAGCCAGATAACGTTCTGCATCCAAGGCAGCCATACAACCTGTTCCTGCTGCAGTCACGGCTTGTCTATATTCCTTATCCTGAACATCGCCACTGGCAAACACTCCCGGTTTATTGGTTTCTGTAGATTTTCCTTCCGTGATGATATAGCCGGTATCGTCCATATCCAACTGACCCTTAAAAATTTCGGTATTTGGGGTATGTCCGATGGCGATAAAAAGCCCGGTGATAGCAATCTCTTCTTTTTCGCCGGTGAGGTTGTTTTTCATTCGCAAACCTTCAACCACCATATCTCCCAATACCTCATCCACTTCGGTGTTGTATCTTAGCTCGATATTTTTAGCGGCGGTTACTCTATGTTGCATCGCTTTGGAAGCTCTCATTTCACCTTTACGAACCAACATGGTCACCTTGTTACAGATATTCGATAAATAGGTAGCTTCTTCCGCAGCAGTATCACCACCTCCTACAATGGCGACATCTTGTCCTTTATAAAAGAAACCATCACATACTGCACAGGCCGAAACACCTCCACCTCTTAGTCGTTGCTCACTAGGTAATCCAAGATATTTGGCGGTAGCTCCGGTTGAAATGATTACGGTCTCGGCTTCCAATTCGGTTTTATTATCCACAACAACTTTATGGATACCTCCTACTTCGTCTGAAAATTCGACGCTTGTTACCATTCCAATTCGAACTTGGGTTCCGAAACGTTCGGCTTGCTGTTGCAATTGCACCATCATGGTAGGACCGTCAACTCCATCCGGGTAACCCGGAAAGTTATCCACTTCTGTGGTGGTGGTTAATTGTCCGCCAGGCTCCATCCCGGTATATAACACAGGTTTAAGATCGGCACGAGCCGCATAGATGGCAGCCGTGTAGCCCGCAGGCCCCGAACCAATTATTAAGCATTTTATTCTTTCGATTGTATCTGACATATCTTTATATTCTTCGTGAAACGTTAGGGTATAAAAGTAGTAACTTCTGTCAAAACCTTACAGCAATGTTATTAAGAATTGCTATTGACTTATTAAGACTTTTTATGGGTTCTCTTCGGAAAGAAACGGCCGGTGACTTTCTTATAATCGTCGTATTCATCAAACCGCTCTACTAACTTTTTTTCTTCATAATCGGATTTAAAGTAGAAAACCAACAACAACAGTGTGGCACTTATTATTCTGAAAATAGATTCTGAAACCAATGCATAAGAAAACATGGATATAATCAATCCTGAATAGATCGGATGTCTTACGTATTTATAGATACCATGAGAGATTAGGGTTGCATTGCGTTTAGGAGTGGGAAAAGGAGAGAGGTTTTCGTTTAAATTGATAATTCCGAAGAGAATCACAAGTAGACCAAAACCGGTCAGGGTTATAAAAACCGTCTTAATCCAGCCGAGTAAGTGTAAGTCGCCCAAGTTCCAATTGATAATATAAAGGGCAAAAAGAGTGAATTGCAGTAAAACGTAGAAAAAGTCTTTTTTCAATTTATTTAGATTAAAATCGCATAAAATTAATCGATTAGTTGCAATTACCGAAAGTTAAAGCAGGATTTAAAGAATCCTAATAAACCCTCTGTGTAAATAAAAAGTGAACACTTGAGTGTATCTTTTTTATTTCCTCCGAAACTTCAAAGTGGATTTGTAGAATCCTAATAAACCCTCTGTGCAAATAAAAAGGGAACACTAGCGTGTGTCTTTTTTATTTCCTTCGAAACTTCAAAGTGGATTTGTAGAATCCTAATAAACCCTCTGTGCAAATAAAAAGTGAACACTTACGTGTATCTTTTTTATTTCCTCCGAAACTTCAAACGAGTTTGAGTTTCTTCGGAAATAAAAAAGGGATTCACCTCAGTGAATCCCTTTTTGTTAAGTCGGGATGACAGGATTTGAACCTGCGACCCCACGCCCCCCAGGCGTGTGCGCTAACCGGACTGCGCCACATCCCGTCTTATGTTGTTATTTAGTGCAACCGTGACTAATACTTATCCTACGTAGGTCATCCTGAATTGGATTACCTCCCTACGATCGGTGATCCTGTATTGGATTACCTCCCTACGATCGGTGATCCTGTAAAGGGAACGGTGCTAATAAAGTAAAGCT
>JABDKT010000080.1 GCA_013002065.1 Flavobacteriaceae bacterium | reverse complement strand
CCAAGAAACCTCTTTAAGGGAGATCGTCGATCAATACACTCGATATTGGTATATCTTTGTGCTCAGCATTGCGATAGCCATGGTGGGAGCATTTATATATTTACGATACACTACCGCTTCCTACCTTAGCAAAGCAACTGTGATTATCAAGGATGAAAAAAGTGGAGGTGCCGTAGAATTAGCGGCATTTTCGGATTTGGGAGGGTTATTAAATCGCTATGGCGGAAATAAAATCGAAAATGAGCTTGCCATATTTAAGTCAAAAAGGATTATCAAAGAGGTAGTAGAAAACCTCGATTTGAATATTAGTTATGCTTCTGTTGGGACTATTAAAACAACCGAATTGTATGAATACAAGCCTTTTATAGTTCAGTATTTAAGCTTCAACGACAGTCTAAAAAGCAGACCCATACCAAAACTATTCTTCGAGGTATTATCTTCGACCCAATATAGTGTATGGAACGAATCTAATTCCATCGACAACACCTTTAATTTTGGTGAGCCCGTTAGTTTACCCTTTGGCGATATCACGGTTATACCTGTCTTAGATAGCGCTATTAAGTTTGAAAACTACATTGGAAAAACCGTTTCGGTTACTTATAGAAACATCGACAACCTTGCGTTTGCGTATCAGAAACGAATAAAAGTAGCTAACGAGCTAAAGAATAGTAACGTGGTAGTGCTTAGTATGGAATCGCCTGTGCCTTCGAAAGCAGAAGATTTTATCAATGAGCTGATATTTCAGTATAATAAAGATGCAATCAACGATAGAGGGCAAGTGGCTAAAAAGACGTCCGACTTTATCGATTCTCGTCTCGAAATCATTACCCGAGAACTAGACTCGGTAGAACGTAACAAAGAACAATTTAAAAGCAGTAACCGACTTACCAACATCGAAGCGGAGGCGCAGTTGATACTAGAAAATGCCAGTGAGTTTGAAAAGCGACAATTTGATGTGAACACTCAATTGGAACTGGCAAATACCATGATTGAATACATGGAAAAATCCTCGCAAAACGATTTATTACCATCCAATATTGGTATTGAAGGAGCAGACATCACCGAATCGGTTAACAATTATAATCAGCTTATTCTTCAGCGTAATAAACTATTAAAGACATCGACAGCCAAGAATCCGGTTGTGGTGAATGTTAATAATCAGATAGAGAACATACGTTCTAATATTCTTAGTAGTCTTCAAAATACTACCAATGCCTTGAAAATTTCATTGCGAGATTTAAATTTTCAGGAATCTGCGTTGAACTCCAAACTTTCCAGAGTTCCAACCAAAGAAAAAATTTATCGAGGTATAGAACGACAACAGACAATTAAAGAGCAATTGTACCTGTTCTTGTTACAACAACGAGAAGAAGCCTCTATTTCCTTGGCAGTCACTGCGCCAAAAGCGAAAATTGTGGATAAGGCTTTTAGTAGTAAGGCGCCTGTTTCTCCTAAAAAACCCTTGATTTATCTGGGAGCAGCTTTAGCCGGACTTTTATTGCCGTTCTTGGTGATTTACAGTAGTTCTTTATTAAATAATAAGGTAAACGATAGACGAGATGTGGAAGCTGTTCTTTCTGAAACAAGCCTTATTGGTGAGATTCCGAAGTTGAAAAAGGGTGAAGAACAACTCATCCAATTAAATGATCGAAGTGTTCTGGCCGAATCTTTTCGAATTCTAAGGACCAACTTACAGTATCTTTTTATCAACAAGTTGAATAATGGTAAAAGCGCCAACACTGTTTTTGTAACTTCTACGATTAAAGGGGAAGGAAAGACTTTTGTGGCTTTTAATCTTGCCTTAACGCTGGCATTGACGGGTAAAAAGGTAGCCTTGGTAGGAGCCGATATCCGTAATCCACAACTTCAAAGATATCTATCGAAAGAATCGCAAGATCGCAAAGGACTTACTGAATATATCCTAGACCCGGATCTCAAAGTGAAAGATCTGGCAGCGCCGAGTATTTATAATGAAAACCTCTCAATTGTGCTTTCAGGTATAATTCCGCCAAATCCGGCAGAACTTCTTATGGGTACTCGTACCAAAGAGTTTTTTGATGAAGTACGTAATTTGTTTGACTATGTGGTGGTTGATACAGCGCCGTCTATGTTGGTGACCGATACCATTATCATCAATAAACTAGCCGATGTCACCTTATATGTGATTAGAGCAAACTACACCGATAAAAAATTGTTGGAGTTCCCACTGGATGCCATAAATGACGGTCGTTTGGTGAATGTTGCGATAGTATTGAACAATGTTTCCATGAATAATTTTGGGTACGGAAATAAATACGGATATAGTTATACTGAAGAGAAAAGAAGCATTTGGCAACGACTATTCCGAAGATAGGTAATTCATTAATCCCCAAATCATGAAATTAAGACTACTGCTATTTTCCCTATTCGCAGTTACCTGCCTTTTTGGTCAACAAATTGAGTGGCAAGGGTCATTATCGGCCGCAGCACAATTTGCAGGTGAAGATCAAGTTCCTTTTTGGATGCAGACCAACAACCATTTTCGCTTTGGCCCGGAAACAAATTTTTCGGGGCTAGCAAATTTCAACGCGAAACATTCTCTTTCTGAAACATCTAATTTGGAATTTGGCGCAACTTTCTATTATCGGGATGGTGTTGAAGATGAATTCCAAAGAAGAGACCTTTACCTTCAATTTGAAAACCGTTGGTTACGTGCGAGAGTAGGAGCCAAGGCCAATGAGGAAGTCGCTCAAGGCCTTTCTGTAAGCAACAAAAACTTTCTAATGTCGGGGAATGCTCGTCCTTTGGCTGGAGTACTGTTAGAAGCAAACGATCCGTTGAAAATTACTGAAACATTTAGTTTTGATTGGGGTATCGGTCATTATGAAATGAACGACAACAGGTATGTGGAAGACGTTAAGCTTCATCACAAGTGGTTGACCTTGATCACTCAGTTTAACGAAAATCATAAACTAACGGCTCAATTGCAGCATTATGTTCAGTGGGGTGGAACTTCGCCAGTTTTTGGTGATTTGCCGAGTGACTTTTCGGCTTTCATTAAGGTGTTTTTTGCCACGAATTCAACCGAAGTGGGCATAGAAGATGAAATTGCAAACGCGGTGGGTAATCACTTAGGAGCTTATTTACTGGATTACGAATTCAAAACACAGTTGGGAGAATTTTCGATTTATCACGAACATCCTTTTGAGGATGGATCGGGAATGAGATTGTCTAATTTACCCGATGGAATATGGGGAGTGCATTTTCAGCCAAAAAATAAGAAATTGATTAAAGGTGCCTGTATGAGTACATCACTACGAACGATCAAAGTGTCACCACGCCTAATGGAGAGGACAATTATTTTAGCAATGGTGTGTATCGAAGTGGATGGAGTTACGAAAGGCGTATTCTAGGTATGCCCCTGATTTCTATCAATCCCAATCTGGAAATTACCCCGATAAATTCGCCTATTTTCAGCAATAGGGTAAAAGCCCACCATTTTGGTCTCACAGGAACTGTTCAGAAAATAGATTGGAAGCTAAAATCTTCGGTAGTTCAACAATTAGGCACCTATAATAATCCCTTTCCGGAAGCTTTGAACTATTGGTACAACTATATTTCTTTGGAGTATGATTTTGATAACTTCGGAAATATTAGAGTCTATGGAGCCTTTGATAATGGCGACAATATCGATTCCAACTTCGGCGGTGGCCTAGAGTATTCTTTTTCGTTCTAAAAGCACTTTAATATTATCCCCCGTTCTCTACTTTGAACAATATGGGCAAAGCATATAACACGCCCACAGGCTTACCCCGCTGCTTACCGGGAGTCATCTTGGGTAGCGACTGAACCACCTTAATGGCTTCTTGCTCTAAGCGAGGGTGAGGGGCTCGAGCTCGCACATTGACTACGTCACCGTACCTGTCAATTTTAAACTGAACAGATATCCGTTGTCTTCCTTCTAGACCCAATTCACTAGCTAATTCGGTATTGAACTTTTGCTGAACGAAATTCATTATGTTATCGGCCATACATTGTTTACGGGCATCGTTATTCGTTTTGGATTCGCAACCCGGATAAATAGGTACATCTTCAATGACGGCAAAGGGTACATCGACAATTTCTTCTTCTTCGACTTCCTCGATTTCTTCAATTTCAACGATATCGGAAATATCACTGTTTTGATCGGCTTCCGAAGATTCTATAATGGATTCTTCAATTTCTAAATCGTCTTCTACTACTTCAATTACTTGTGGAGTGGAAGTGGGTGGTCGTGGCGGTGGTGGTGGCGGTGGATTCAATTGCTGAGTAATAGGAATTTCCTTCTCCAAATCGTCTCCAACGTTTACAAATTCACTGGCGATATTCCCTTTATCATAAGTTTTTAGCTCGATGGCTTGCCAGGATAGAAACAGCATGATAGCTAAACCGGTTAAGAAGAAAATATTGCTCCAACGACTTAAATTTACTTTTGGGTTTTTCTTGAGTTCCATAATCGATAGTTTAAAAACAATGAAAAATTATGGGATACTCAAAATTTAAACTATGATAATTGTCATGTAATCAATCACTAACAAAGTTGGATCTTCAAATTACGAGACATCAATGTTTGTTCAATCGACAACTCTCACCTCAACACGCCTATTCAGTGCCTTCCCGGAATCTGTATCGTTACTTGCTACAGGATTGGATTCTCCTTTACCATCTGACACTAGATTCGATACATCTATGTCATGATCTGATAGCCATTGTACCACCGATTGGGCCCGTCTTCCCGACAGGTCTTCGTTATAACTCTCCTCCCCATCAGAATCGGTATGTCCTATTATTTCAATCTTAATGTTGGGATTGTTCTTTAAAAAATTGGCCAATTCATTTAAAACTGCTTCCGATTCTTTCTTCGGAATGTCCTTCCCGGAATCGAAAAGGATTCCATAGAGATTGACGAATCCTTTTTCTTTTATTTCTTCCTCTAAAAAGTTTTCATTCTCTGCTTCTTTGGGTTCTAATACCAAAGTCACACGACGGGTTTCTTCTCTCAATAATTCAAAACTTTCTGAATCTGGCTGATAACCTTGTTTGTTGGCTATAACACTTATCATTCCTACGGGAACTTGAGATAACTCAAATGTTCCGTCTTCCCCCGTGAGCGTTTCTTCAAGTCCGTTCGCAGAAACCAATACATCGGCTAACGGATTCTTTTTCTTATCGGTAACCAAGCCGGTAATGGTTCCGTAGCAAATGTATTCTTGTTTGGGGTTGATTAGTAATTGGATAAAATCGATGGCAAATCCATCTCCTGCATCATTTACGGGATCGTCTATACCAATACTAATTTCACCAGTTTTAAATAGTGAAAAATCTTCCTGTAGAATTCCAACTTGCACTAACTTGCCTGTAGGCCCGGTTTGGTTTAAACCATTAATGATGGGTTCGACATAAGTAAGTCGCTTGTCGTTAATATGGAATTGGAAAGAACTACGCCATACCGGTGACTGAAAATCGTCCAACATCATTTGTAGCACAATCTTTTCAATCTCCATAGTAGGAGGATCATATTTCATTTCTATGTCCACGGGTTCTGTGTGAGCTCTTCGTGTGTAGGAGGTATAGCCATCACTTCTTGCTTGTTTATACCCACTAACAACCATAATTCGATCGGTACCGCGATGATCGGTCGAATCTACATCCCAAGGATAGCGATGAACTTTGGTGTTTTTTCCGCAGAAAGGATCGAAGCCTTCTTCAAAACCGAAGCCCAGATTATCTACATCACCAACACGCACCTGCACATCGGCATTTTCGCCATCGAGTACATATAAATATTGATCGGCTGAAGGAAGCGAATCGGATGCCTCGGTCATTTCATTTGTGAGCTCATCGCTTTTCGTTTCTTCTGAAATTTGTTCTTTCGAATCCATTTCTTCTGAGTTGTCCGTAGTGCTCAGCTCAGTGTTTTCCTCAATAGCTTCATTTTTCTTTGAATCTTTGCATGATATCAGAATTCCTGTAAAAAACAGAACCAAAATGATTGTAGTTAACTTCCTCATATTAAAATGTTTACTCTAATTTAAGGAATTTAAACGTAATGAAATTGAGAGGAATGGTTATTTCCCAATACAGAAATTCGCAAATATATTACCAAGTAGTTCATCATTGGAGATCTCTCCGGTGATTTCTCCAAAATGATATAGCGCCTGCCGGATGTCAATGGCAAGAAGGTCTCCCGAAAGATTAGAGTCAATTCCGTCTTGCACTTTTTGAATCTCTTCCAGCGCTTTTAGTAGGGCGTCGTAATGTCGAGAATTGGTGACAATGGTTTCGTTATTTCGCAAAGCACCGGTATTGACAAAATCAAGCAGGGTGGTTTTTAAGTCTTCAACGCCTTCTCCTGTTTTTGCTGAAAGGAGTAGAGAGTGAGACCCTTCGACTGTGCGCAGGGTGCCTTTAAGTTTTTCCCTTTCCGCAGGAGAAAGTGTATCTACTTTATTGGCGATAATCACCAAGGTTTTCTGGGGAAATTTGTTTTTTACTTTTTCAATTTCTGAAACCAAGTTGTGAGATTTCTCACTATCGTTCGAAATGACATTCGCATCAAATAAGTAAAT
Organism: Flavobacteriaceae bacterium; assembly: GCA_013002065.1. Lineage (GTDB taxonomy): Bacteria > Bacteroidota > Bacteroidia > Flavobacteriales > Flavobacteriaceae > Aureisphaera. The sequence goes on along the minus strand of JABDKT010000080.1, from coordinate 389 downwards.
CACCACCTGTGCTTGCTCCATTTTCTGAAAGGTTTTCTGAATTCCCAACCCTTCAATGGTATCGGTTGTTTCACGAATTCCAGCTGTATCAATAAACCGGAAGCCCACACCACCAATGGTTATTTCATCTTCAATCGTGTCTCGAGTGGTACCGGCAATGTCACTTACAATGGCGCGCTCTTCGTTTAAAAGGGCATTGAGAAGGGTAGATTTCCCAACATTGGGTTCGCCTACAATAGCAACCGGTATTCCATTCTTTAACACATTTCCGGTGGCGAAGGAATCGATCAATCGCTTTAAAACTTCTGTGATCCTTGTGATTAACTTTTGAAATTCGCTACGATTGGCAAATTCAACGTCTTCTTCTGCAAAATCTAACTCCAGTTCGA
>JABDKT010000073.1 GCA_013002065.1 Flavobacteriaceae bacterium | reverse complement strand
GATTCGCATTGTTCACAATATTATCTACCTCTTGAGTGGGTGCCGGGTCTTCTTCTTTCGCATCTTCAGGCTTGGGAAGTGTTTCGGTTTTCGTTCCAAATTTGATGGGAATGGGCATGAACTTGTTGTACTTCACCAATAACTCACGAATGCGTGCCTCTTCTAGAAATTCGGTAGAATCTTCCGCTATGTGTAGGATAATCTCAGTTCCTCTTTCGGTCTTTTTCCCTTTTTTCAGGGTATAATTGGGAGAACCGTCACAACTCCAATGCGCTGCCGGCTCATCTGTATAACTTTTGGTGATGATCTCGACCTTGTCTGCCACCATAAAGGCTGAATAGAATCCTAATCCGAAGTGACCAATAATTCCGGCCTCTTCACCATTTTTGTCTTTGTATTTTTCAATAAATTCTTCGGCGCCCGAGAAGGCAATCTGATTGATATACTTTTCAACTTCCTCTGCCGTCATTCCAATTCCTTGATCGATGATGTGCAAGGTTTTCTTGTCCTTGTCAATTTTCACCTCAATCATAGGCTCGCCGTAATCCACTTTGGCCTCTCCAATGTTAGTAAGGTGTTTTAGTTTGAGGGTGGCATCTGTTGCGTTGGAAATTAATTCGCGAAGAAAGATCTCGTGGTCGCTGTATAAAAACTTTTTAATTAACGGGAAAATATTTTCAACCGATACATTAATAGTTCCTTTACTCATGATATGTGTTTTTATGTTGCTATTACTGAAGCAACTATTGACAAATAGAATACCATAGTTAAAAATATGACACGATGTCACCTCGAAGTGGCAAAAGATTAACAAAACATTTTGTTTAACTATAATATAAAATACTTAAACATTCTTATCTTTGTAAGAGTCAAATCAAAAGAAGAAAGTAAGAGTATGGCAACAGCAAAAAAGAAAGAAATAACCCGAGATGCGGTGATTTCACTATATATGAATTACGTTCTGGAGCACGATCGTGAACCTCAAAGTGTTTTCAAATTTTGTAAGGATCAGAAAATTTCCGAAGAAAAATTTTACCACTTCTTTGGTTCTTTTCAAGGACTTCAGAAAGAAATATGGAACACCTTTTTCGACAATGCGTTGAATTTGGTGCAAAAGCAAAAGGGATATGAAACATTCGAGAATAAGAATAAAATGCTCTCGTTCTTCTACACCTTTTTCGAATTACTTACCGCCAACCGAAGCTATGTACTTTTCGCCCTGGATGATAATATGAATATGACCAAGAATAGGTCGCAATTGAGTGGTTTAAGAAAAAGAGTGAAAGAGTTCTCTTCCGAATTAATTGAAGACAACAACGACGAAAAACAACTCAAAATTTTAAAACATCCGGTTTCTGTTTTTTCAGAAGGCGCTTGGTTGCAAACATTATTTATTCTGAAATATTGGATGGAAGACAATTCTGCCGGATTTGAGAAAACTGATCTGGTTATTGAAAAGTCGGTTCGCGCCATTTTTGATGTATTTGAAACAACCCCTTTAGAAAGTATTCTCGATTTCGGAAAATTTCTTTGGAAAGATAAAATGAACTAGATGAAGACTATCGACAGCATCCCCACAGGTAAGATCTCCCGTGCTTCCAAACTGGTAACTACCGGTGTGAAAGTAGGGGGGAACTACCTGAAATATTACGGCGAAAAGCTTGTAAATCCGGAGGTGACGAAGGATAAGCTCAATGAGAATAATGCGGCCGATATTTACAACGGACTTAAAAGTCTCAAGGGTTCTGCTTTAAAAGTTGCCCAAATGCTGAGCATGGAAAAGAACATCATGCCCAAGGCGTATGTCGAAAAATTTTCTTTGGCTCAATTTTCGGTACCGCCCTTATCGGCACCGTTGGTTCGAAAGACTTTTAGAAGATATTTCGGAGCAGCTCCCGAAGATTTATACGATACGTTCGAGGCCGATTCGGTGGCCGCTGCGAGTATTGGTCAGGTGCACAAGGCCGAGAAAGACGGAAAAAACTTGGCGGTTAAGATACAGTATCCGGGCGTGGCAGATAGTATAAGTAGTGATTTGGCATTGGTAAAGCCAGTGGCGATTAAAATGTTCAACTTAAAAGGAAAAGATTCTGAAAAATACTTTCAGGAAATAGAAGGGAAGCTTTTGGAAGAAACCGATTATGTGCTGGAGGTGGAACAGAGCAAAACGATCACCGAAGCTTGCGGACATATTGAAAATCTCACTTTTCCGAAGTACTACGAAGAACTTTCGAACGATCGGATAATCACTATGGATTGGATGGAAGGTAGGCACCTTTCAGAATACACCTTAGTTATAAATGATAAAGAAGAAGCCGATAAAATAGGACAAGCACTTTGGGATTTCTATATGTTTCAGATGCATGAATTAAAACAAGTGCATGCCGATCCACATCCCGGGAATTTCTTGGTGAATGATAAGGGCCAGTTAATTGCCATCGACTTTGGCTGTATTAAAAAAGTTCCTGAAGAATTTTACACGCCTTATTTTGAGTTGGCTGAAAAAGAAAACATCAACAATCCTGAATTCTTTAGAAAAAAATTATACGAATTAGAAATTTTACGAGAGGACGATAGTCCTGAAGAAATTTCCTTCTTCTCAACATTGTTCCATGAGATGTTAAGCTTGTTTACCCAGCCTTTTCAATCTGAAACATTCGATTTTTCAAACAAAGAATTCTTTGGAAAAATTGCCGAGTTGAGTGATAAATATTCGAAAGATACCGAACTGCGTAAGATGAATGGGAATAGAGGGTCCAAGCACTTTTTATACATCAATAGAACCTTTTTTGGTTTGTACAATTTATTGAATGATTTGGGAAGTAAGGTTCTGATAAATAATTATAAATCATATAGTTAAGAAAACTTTAACTATAATGTTTAAGAAATTATGATAATAATTAAACAAAATATATTATCTTTATATCATAAATAAGTGGAGTAATAGAAATTGCTATGAAACAGTAATTTTTTTCTATTATTTATTGGTTAGGTTGTTTAGTAAAGGGTACCGTGGTTGGTACCCTTTCTTCTTGCCCTAAAATGAACCCTTCGGAAATATAAGGTGTAAAAATTTCTTTCAGTTTTTGTGAATGCTTATCTTTCAAGGCTAAATAAAATTCCCTCATGTACACTTCGAAAATAACAGGACTGGGTTATTATGTGCCCGAAAATGTGGTCACTAACGACGATCTTTCAAAATTGATGGACACCAACGATGCTTGGATTCAGGAACGAACCGGAATTAAAGAAAGACGCTGGGTAAAAAAAGGGGGCGATGATACTACCGCAACCATGGGTGTGAAAGCCGCTAAGATTGCTATCGATCGTGCCGGAATAGATAAAGATGAAATTGATTTTATCGTTTTCGCAACCTTAAGTCCCGATTACTATTTTCCAGGGCCGGGTGTTCAGGTACAACATGCTTTGGACATTAAAACAGTGGGTGCTTTGGATGTTAGAAATCAGTGTTCTGGTTTTGTGTACGCACTTTCTTTGGCCGACAATTATATCAAAACAGGGATGTATAAGCACATTCTTGTGATAGGTAGTGAATTACATTCGCATGGTTTGGATAAAACCACCCGAGGACGTGGAGTTTCGGTGATCTTCGGCGATGGGGCGGGAGCAGCTGTTTTGAGCCGAGAAGAGGATACAAGTAAAGGAATTCTGTCTACGCATCTCCATTCCCAGGGGGAGTTTGCCGAAGAGCTAGTTGTTAAAGCACCGGGAATGGGAACGCGATGGGTGACCGATATTATGAGTGAGAACGACCCCAACGATGAGAGTTATTTTCCGTATATGAACGGACAGTTTGTGTTTAAAAATGCTGTGGTTCGTTTTTCCGAAGTCATTATGGAAGGACTTCAAACCAATCAACTAAATCCAGATGATATCGATATGCTTATTCCACATCAAGCTAACCTTCGGATTGCACAATTTATCCAACGAAAATTTAAACTGAACGACGATCAGGTATTTAACAATATTCAGAAATACGGAAATACAACGGCGGCATCCATTCCTATTGCTTTAACCGAAGCCTGGGAAGCCGGTAAAGTCAAAGAAGGCGATTTGGTGGTATTGGCTGCCTTTGGTAGCGGATTCACTTGGGGAAGCGCTATAATTCGTTGGTAATTATTTCAGCATAAAAAATCCCCCTTAGCACGAAGCTCAGGAGGATCATTTTTCTTTTTCAGCAATTATTAGTTCAAATCGGCAGCCATGATTTGCCAGGTTGGAATGGGATCAGTGGGTTGCGCTGCATCTCCATAGACCACATAAAGTTTATCGTTGAATAATGTCATTCCATAAACCGTAGTTGCTAAATCACTATCATCTAAATTGGTGGATATTTCAGTAAAGGAATCATCGTTAGTGTCATAAACACCAAAATAGATATTATAATCATCCGGGATACCATCACCATCGGTATCATCTCGTATTTGACCACTAACGTAGATCAAGTTCTCTATTCGCGCTGTAAAACTGGCAAATAATTCAACAGGTAATTCAAAGCTATCTACATTTCCAGTATCTAAATCAACGATATAAGACGTCGTCTCAACTACTGTTTCAGAACCTACAAATACCTGCTGTCCACCGAAAATGTACAATTTGTTATTCACGATTTCGGATTCTGCCCAAAAGCGTGGTTGAGGTAATGTCGCAAACTCGTCCAATTGACCTGTTTCTGGATTAAACTTTCTCACCTTATCACCATTGATATCTTCATCCAAATCTCCACCAACAATAAAAATATCATCGTTCACTACTGCAGAACCGAATCTGGTTAATCCTATTGGATTAGCAAGGTGTTCGTAGGTAACCGGATCGCCCGACAAATCAAGAGGGTAGATGTTTACAAAACGTCCTCCTACAACAATTAACTCTCCATTAATGATATGTGGTCGTTTGGTAACAAAATCTGCATTGAGATATTCATTAAATTCAAATGTGTTGGTGTCCAGAAGTAACTTGAATATTTTCTCTGGTCCGGAAGCATTCCCTTCCGGCTCTCTTGTGACAACCATCATGCTATTATCCGCATAAGAACCTGTCATTCCAACTGAACCAGACACAACCATGGCAGAATTAAAGGTATTTACTTCTGTAAAATCCAAACCGCTGCTCAAGGGAGCAGTCACATAATCGCTGGCGGTTTTTTCAGTAAGAGTAATTGCGATCTCACCAGCAGCACTTCTACCGGCAAAGGTCAAAACGCCTTCTATTGAATTTTGCCCTTCAACCGTAAAACTAAAGGTTCCATTTAAGGCGGTTGCTTCGGTACTGCTGTCTTCGGAATATTCGAAAGTAGTAGTCACAGGAGAACGGTAATAATCTAGTAAAGTTTCCGAAGCATTCGAACCATTAATATTGATATCATTGCCGGCACGCCATTCCAAGGTTTGATCTGCTTTAAAGATAAACTCATCATCTTTCACATTGAAATTTTCTGATATATCAAAAGTCCCGGAATCGTTCGTCAAAACAGCATTAGATATACGCCAGGTTTTGGAGTCACCGTTGGAGATTGATTGAGGGGTCTCTTGCCTCTGAACTTCCAAAGTTGGTTCAGGGTCTGTGTGAAGAGGTTCTTCATCTTCTCCACAAGAA
>JABDKT010000069.1 GCA_013002065.1 Flavobacteriaceae bacterium | reverse complement strand
GACCATAAAAGTAAAGGCAGATGGAACATTCTCGGATACCCTAAAAGTTACTCCGGGCATTTACCGATTTTATGATGGAGGCGAATATACTAGGTTGTTTCTTCGGAATGGATACGACCTTACCATGGAACTCGATACAGAGATGTTTGATGAAAGTATCAAGTATTTCGGTGAAGGTGCTGAAAACAATAATTTCATAGTGCAAAATTCATTGAAACAGGAAGAACTTTTGGATTTCGATATCGACAAGATGACCATGAACGACCTAAATTCAAAAATGTCGGAACTTGACAAGACGGTCAATGAATTTATCAATTCCTCGACAAATTTGGATTCTATGGTGGTGAATAACGCCAAAAAAGGCTTGGCCGGAACTATCAAGAGTTATAAAAAATACTTTGGAGATCTTATCACTTTAAGGGAAAATCTCCCGGCAGGTACACCCTCTCCTGTCTTCGTTGATTATGAAAATCACAGTGGTGGGACTACCAGTTTAACCGATTTAAAAGGCAAGTACGTTTATGTGGATGTTTGGGCAACTTGGTGTGGACCATGCAAGGCAGAAATTCCTTTCTTAAAGGAAGTTGAAAAAGAATATCACGATAAGAATATAGAATTTGTGAGCATATCTATCGATAAGGCTAAAGACCACCAAAAATGGATCGATATGGTCAACGATAAGGATTTAGGCGGAGTTCAATTGTATGCCGACAACGATTGGAATTCAAAATTTGTAAAGGATTATTATATCTTCGGAATTCCTCGATTCATCCTCATCGATCCCGATGGGAATGTTGTAACGCCCGACGCACCCCGACCTTCAAATCCGAAGTTGCGCAGTATGCTCAACGAACTCATTTAAAAAATCAGCTCCTTTTTGGAGCTTTTTTTTGCTCTTCTTCAGCCTGTTCTTCTTGTACTGGCGGTGGTGGTTCTTGCTGGAAAAGTTCGATGAAAGCGTCGCCAATATTTTCGATAATATCGGATGCAATCAAAGCCTCAAAACCTCTCTCTTGAGTCACCAAATTTCCACTGCTTCCGTGCAAATAAACCCCAAAGATGGCTGCCAGCAGAGGCTCATATCCTTGTGACATCAAACCGGTGATCATACCGGTGAGCACGTCTCCACTACCCGCAGTTGCCATTCCCGGATTTCCGGTACTATTAATGTACATGGAATCTTCCAAGACGGTAATCGTGTTGGCACCTTTTATAACCACGATAACTGAATGATCCTTTGAGAATTTCTTGGTTTTTTCAATTTTGTCATAATCGTTCTCCCACTTTCCAATCAAGCGCTCCAACTCCCCGGGATGCGGTGTCAATACTGAATGTTTTGGAATTAACTTCAAAAGTGAATTATCCAATGCCAAACAATTCAACGCATCTGCATCTAAAACCATCGGCTTATCGGTTACTTTCAATAAAACTTTAAGCGCTTTCATTGTTTCTTCGGAAGTACCAATTCCGGGTCCCACAGCTATCACAGTGGGTTCAATATCAAAGGAAATGTTTGAAATTACACTGTCATTTTCGTCGGTAATAACCATAGCCTCCGGTACAACCCCTTGCAATACATCTCTTCCCAATTTTGGAACGAATGCAGTTACCAATCCGCCGCCTGTTCTCAATACCGCTTTGGTCGCCAACACCGCCGCTCCCATTTTACCTTCGCTTCCGGCAATCACCAAGGCGTGTCCGAAGTGTGATTTATAGGCATATTTTTCGCGTTGCTTGTAAAAAGTTTTTGCCTGTGGCTTCATTACTAAGTTTGCCAAGGGAGGCGTCGTCATCATATATTCAGTATCCAAGCCGATATCCAGAGCTTCAAAAAAGGGCACATATTTTCCAGTCTGCGGAAGGAAGAACGCCAACTTCGGAGCCTGAAAAGTTAAAGTATGATTCGCCTGAATTACGGCTTCAGGATCTAACAAAGGCGTGTTGGCCGACAATCCGCTGGGGATATCAATAGATAATCGAAATGCCTTCTGGGCATTTAAGTATTGGATTAAGGCTTTAACCCATCCTTCAGGAGCACGGTTTAATCCAATTCCGAACAACGCATCAACGATTATATCATCCGGATGAATTTCGGGAAAGTCCTTTTCCGAAGTCATCAAAATAGGCCATTTTTTAGTGATGGCTTTTACTCGATCATAATTAATCAAAAAACATTTGGAGCGTTTATCGGTAAAATTGGCAACATAAATTGTAACATTATAACCACTTTCAATGAGTAATCTTCCCAGTACAAGCCCATCTCCTCCATTGTTTCCTATTCCGGAAAAAATATGAATGGGCACTTGAGCACCTTGCATTCTTTGATGTAACCAGTTAAAGATTTGCCCTGCAGCTCGCTCCATTAAATCCAGCGATGAGATACCCTGTTTTTCGGTGGTGATCCTATCGGCCTCATACAATTGCTCTGAAGAAAAAATGTTCATTTTTAACGAATTTGCTGCAAGTTACCAACTTGTTGAAAACAATCAAACAAAAGGCGCGTTTGCTTTTTACACATTTGCTACATTTGCCAAAATTTATGGAAATGAAAGATACAGCTCTCTCTAAAATTCATGAAAATTTAGGTGCCAAAATGGTTCCTTTTGCCGGGTATAACATGCCTGTTTCTTACGAAGGAGTTAATGCCGAACACGAAACCGTGCGTAATGCCGTAGGAGTTTTTGATGTGTCGCATATGGGCGAATTTTTAATTACAGGCCCTAATGCTTTAGATCTAATTCAAAAAGTTTGTAGTAATGACGCCGCGAAATTGGTGGACGGACAAGCTCAATACAGCTGTCTACCCAATGAAACCGGGGGAATTGTTGATGATCTCATCATATATAGGTTGAATGCTGAAAAGTGGCTATTGGTAGTCAATGCTTCCAATATTGAAAAAGATTGGAACTGGATTAGCCAGCATAATAGCATGGGTGCCGAAATGCGCAATCTTTCTGAAGATTTTTCCCTCTTGGCTATTCAAGGTCCGAAAGCTGTCGAAGCCATGCAATCACTTACTTCGGAAGATTTAAGCAATATAAAATTTTACACCTTCAAGGTTTCCGATTTTGCAGGAATTGAACATGTAATTATGAGTGCAACTGGTTATACCGGTAGCGGTGGTTTCGAAATATATTGCAAGAATAGCGAAGTGGAACAAATATGGAACAAGGTATTAGAAGCCGGAGCCGATTGGGGCATCAAGCCTATCGGATTGGCAGCTAGAGATACCCTTCGGTTGGAGATGGGTTATTGTCTTTACGGAAATGATATCGACGACACCACCTCTCCTATTGAAGCGGGACTGGGTTGGATCACTAAATTCACCAAAGATTTTATCAATTCAGAAAATTTAAAAAAAGAAAAAGAACGCGGACCGGAACGTCGTCTCATCGCTTTCGAATTGGATGAGCGAGGTATTCCGCGCCAAGGTTATGATATAGTGGATGGAAATGGGAAGATTATTGGAAATGTGACTAGCGGAACTATGTCTCCCTCCATGGGTAAAGGTATTGGATTAGGGTACGTCCCTACGATTTTCAAGGATCCCGGAACAAAGATCCACATTCAAATTAGAAAGAACGCAGTCCCTGCGACTGTTGTTAAATTACCCTTCTACAAGGCATAGTTTTGATTCGGATTCTCATACTTGGTGCATCTGGATTTATAGGAAATACGCTCTATCGAGAGTTGCAGTCCTATTATGATGTCTATGGTACCTACTGCAGTCAGGAAGGGTTGTTTGAAAACAATCAGGTTTTTTATAAGTACAATGTTGCAGAAGATGATATTTCTGAAATATTAGAGGCTATTCGGCCCACGATTATTGTCTCTGCATTGAGAGGAGATTTTCAAGCACAATTCAAAGCACACGAAATTTTATGTGAATATTCGATAGCAACGAATGCCAAACTGTTGTACTTATCGACAGTAAACGTGTTCGATGCAAAAAGAGAATTTCCGTCCTACGAAAACGATGTGCCTTTAGCTGAAAGTGATTACGGAAAATTTAAAATTTCAGTAGAAAAAAGAATTCAGCAATTACCAAAAGAGAATTATGCAATTTTAAGATTACCTATGGTACTGGGAGTAAACGCCCCAAGATTATTTCAATTAAAGCAAGCCATTAAGCACCAGGCAGCCTTTGAGGTGTTTCCAAATCTTATCATAAGCCTTACGACCAGTGATAAGATTGCCCAGCAAGTGCATTATATCATCAATAAAGAGATGTTCGGTATTTTCCATTTATCCACCAAAGACGTGGTGCACCATGAAGATTTATTTAAGGAGATTTCTGAAAAGATAAGCGACAAAACCCCTATCTTTAAAAGTGTGTTTGAAAGTAATGAAGATCGTTATTTGGCTATTCTTCCGAAGAAAAATAAGTTGCCAAAAAACTACCGCATCACAGTGGCCGAAGTCATTAAAGATAGCACCCTAAACGAAGAAATAATTACCTTAAAATCATAAAATATGGAACCCTTTTCCGAAGCACAAATCGAAAAAGCCCTTGAATCTCTGCCCAACTGGGAATATGCAGAAAATGCCATTCACACCGCGCTGGAATTTGAAAGCTTTAAAGATGCCTTTTCAATTATGACTCGCATTGCTTTTGAAGCAGAAAAAATGAATCACCATCCCAATTGGTTTAATGTTTACAACAGGTTAGAAATTAGTTTATCCACACATGATGCAGGCGGTATTACTCAGAACGACATCGACCTAGCAAAAGTGATCGATAGTTTGGTGAGTTAAACTTTGGTGTCTCCTTCATTTTTTTAAATTTGTAGTCAAAATTATTACGCATGGGTAGAGCTTTCGAGTTTAGAAAAGCAAGAAAAATGAAGCGTTGGTCGGCCATGTCCAAAGCTTTTACACGAATTGGAAAAGATATTGTAATAGCCGTAAAGGAAGGAGGCCCCGACCCTGACGGAAATGCACGCCTTAGAGCTGTGATTCAAAATGCCAAGGCGGTAAATATGCCTAAGGACAATATTGAAAGAGCCATTAAAAGGGCCAGCGATAAAAACCAAGGTGATTTTAAAGAAGTTCTGTTTGAAGGATACGCACCGCATGGAATTGCCATTTTGGTAGAAACTGCCACCGACAACAATACGCGCACGGTAGCAAATGTTCGCTCCTACTTCAATAAATGTGACGGAAATTTAGGAACCTCCGGTTCGGTGAGTTTTATGTTCGATCATGTGTGTAACTTTCGGGTGGATGTGGGCGATATGGATATGGAGGAATTGGAACTGGAATTGATTGATTTTGGTGTAGAAGAAATTTTTGAGGATGAGGACGGCGTCTTGATCTACGCTCCCTTCGAAAGTTTTGGCGCTATACAATCATTCTTAGAGGAAAATAATATTGAGATATTGTCATCAGGGTTCGAACGAATCCCACAGGTAACTAAAAAGGTTACTCCTGAACAGGCTGCGGATATCGAGAAACTACTTGAAAAAATTGAGGAAGACGATGACGTTCAAAATGTATATCACACCATGGATGAAAGTTCTTCAGAAGCATAAAAAAAGCCACTCATTGAGTGGCTTTTTCATTTAATTCTTGATTATTTTCTTACTTATGGCGTTATTAATCGTTGCGAAGTAGATTCCATTTGTAATTGCTGAAATATCTATCGCCAATTCCTGAACGTTTTCATAATCTTTAGAAAAGACAATTCTTCCCATTACATCCGAAATTTGAACGCTTTCCACATTGGTGTCTTCTAGCGCAATGTTAAGCTCACCGTTTGTCGGATTGGGATAGATCCTGAGTTTATTCGCATCAAAATCTTCATTAGATAATATTACTGAAGCCTTCACTAATAGCATCCCTTCTGCCCTGTCACTAATCACAATATGACCACTTTCAAAGTAAGGATACACATTCCAGGAGCCATTAAAACCTGCTGTATTATTAGTTGGATAGCTATCGAAGAATCCATCCAAAACTACATTTTGATTGGCAATATCTGAAATATCCAATACCCGTAAACCCGCGGCGTTATTAGCAAGATAAAATTTATCGCCTTTTACATAACCATTGTGATCGGTTGCACCTGTGGGCCAGAAATGTTCCATATGCTCCACCGGATTGTCCAAATCGGCAAAATCAAATATGATGGTCCTTGAGTTGTTTCCAAAATTCAATTCATCGGTCTCATCTCCCAATAAAAAATACCGCTGATCTTCCGTAAGCCATCCTTGATGGGTATAAGAAACATTGGAATAAGCTATGGTTGAGATCGTTGTTGGATTGGCCTTATCGGTTACATCCACGATGGCGACTTCCGTCTCGTTACTGGCAAACATGATTTCTTGTCCGGTGTAATCGGTATCGGGTCCATTGTAGATCACTATTTGAGCATCATGCGTATATCCGTCTGCTGCATAGCCTCCTGCAGATGCAGGATTTACAGGATCGGAGAGATCAACGAAATGAGCTCCACCACCAAAAGTGGTCGAACCTATTACGTAAGCATAGCCAGTATCAACATTAATTGCGATGTTGTGCGAACTTCCAAAACCGGTGTAAATATTATCTTCGGTAAAGATCTCCGGCGGATTCGTAACATTTCGCAAACGAGTTAGATCAAAAACCTGCATTCCATGGTTACTATCTTCACTAACGATATATACATGGTTCATGTAGGTTTTCGCATCTCTCCAAGTCATATGGTCGGGACTATTTCCGGGCAATTGTCCTAAATATATAGGATTTATTGGGTCTGAAATATCCACAAAAGCAGTCGCTTCGTTTAAACAAATAATTGCGTATTCTTTTCCATCTTGCGGGTCGGTCCATCCCCAGGAATCATTCGCTTTTACCGAATTCATTACCGACAAAGGAATTTGCGAAATTAGATCGTATCCGTCGCACTCAAATCCGGCGGCAGTTCCGCTTTCACAGGGAGTCTGAGCAAAAACGCCCATAGCGAAGCAGGGCAATAAAAGGCAGAGTAATTTTTTCATTTTCAATATTTTTCATAAATCTACAAATAAAAATATTGAATACGTAAATCCCGATCAGGAGTATTCAGGAACTTTTCCAACAACACCGTCATAATAGGATCGGAGAGTTTTGGTGTCGGCTTCAAAGTTTCCCGTGGGATAAAAAGGTTCGTTGATGGTTACCGTTTTAGTGCTGTAATCAAAAGCGACAGGGATAATAGGAACATTCGCTTCCATGGCGATAAAATAATAGCCCGACTTCCAAGTGTCGACCTTCTTTCGAGTGCCTTCCGGGGCTAAGGTGAGGCGAAATTCATCTTTTTTCTTAAATATGGACGCGATGGCTTCTACTTTGTTCTGTCCCGAGGTGCGATCTAAAGGCGATCCGCCCATCCATTTGAAATAATAGCCAAAGGGCCATTTAAACAACTCCTTCTTACCTACCCAATGAATTTTAACTTTGGAAATACGGCGAACAAATACACCCACGTAAAAGTCGTGCCAGCTGGTATGAGGCACCACGATGACGATACATTTCTTTAATTCAGGATTAAATTGCCCACGAATTTTCCAGCCGAGTATTTTGTAAAAAATGAATTTTGTCAAGCCCATATCTATGTAGAAAAGGTACTACATTTTTAGATATAGTTCTTCCAGTTTTTCACGAGTCATGATGGATTCCCAATTGTCGCCCAAAGCATTTTCCCAAAGAGGAACCAAGCTCAATGCGATGTTAATCATGGTGTCCATTTGGTGGCGTGTTAGGTTGGAACACAATCCTTTTGGAATATCGACTTGATGTTTTTCACGCATCTGCTTGAAGAGCCTTACTCCTTCAGGGTAATAATCTTCGAGATGATCAAATACAATACAATTACCAATTCCGTGCTTGGTGCCTAGTACGTACGAAAGTCCGTAGCTCATGGCATGTGCCACACCTACCTGAGAATAAGCGATACTCATTCCACCGTGCCAGGAGGCCATCATTAATTTTCCTCTCGATTCTTCTTCGGAAAGGTGATCGCTCAAGAATATTTCTTTACATAAGTCGTAGGCCTTCTCCCCATAACTCTTACTGAATTCATTTAAGAAAGTTCCATTTAATGATTCAACACAATGAATAAAACAATCCATTCCGGTATAAAACCATTGATTCTTAGGAACACCAATCGTGAGGTCCGGATCTAAAACGACTTGGTCAAAAGGTGTATAGTCGCTATTGATCCCTAACTTTTTCTCAGGTCCAGTTAGTACTGTTGTTCGTGAAACTTCGGCACCGGTTCCCGAAATGGTTGGAACTCCCACGTGATAAACAGCCTTGTTATCTACCAAATCCCAGCCTTGATAATCTGAAGCGCTTCCTTTATTTGTTAGCATAATGGAAACTGCTTTAGAAAGATCCAAAATGGAACCTCCTCCTATTCCAATAATTCCGGATGGACTATATGTGAATTCAGATTTTATAGCTTTAACGATGGTATCTACCTGTTCTGTTTTCGGCTCTTCTTCCGCAGAAACAAATATCAATTTGTCGTTAAAGCGAAGGTTGAGTCTTCCAATCAATCCATTATTGCCTTCAAACACATCGTCCACTAAAAATATAAATGGAGCCTTGTCTTTCCGCTTGGGTGCTAGAATTGAGCTTAATTGATCGAAACATCCTCGTCCGAATACCACTTTGGGTACCATTGGAAAATTTCGGTATTTATTATTCACCGTGATGGTTTTGTCTTCTTTCAAGACTCTGTTTGCCCGGATTAAGTCTTCCGGAGTATCTATTTCAATTCCCTGAGTATTTGAAATTGCCATTTTAATGTTTTTTCCGTATTCCAAATATCGAATACATTCTATTTTTTCGGCGGCTTCTAACGATCGCATGGGCAATCGATAGAAATCCATTAGTGCCTGTTTTCTGAAAGCATAAATTCCTTTATGCTTATAATATTGTACCGCAGCATTTTTATCTCTAGGATACGGAATAGGTGAACGTGAGAAATAAAGAGCAAAATTGTCCTTATCTACTATAACTTTTACGGCATTAGGATCACTAATTTCCTTCCAGTCGTAAATTTCGGTCATTAAGGAAGCCAGGTCTATCTTATCGGCATCCGGACCTTTAAACACATTCAACACCTCTTCCAATCCAGATTTGCTGGTAAAAGGTTCGTCACCTTGTACATTAACGACTATATCTACATCCATCTCTTCTACAGCCTCGGCAATACGATCGGTTCCACAGTCGTGTTCCTTTTTGCTCATGATTGCGTTTCCGCCGTAGATTTCAATTTCTTTGAAAATAATTTCGCTATCCGTGACCACATAGACCTCATCGAATAGCTCGGTCTCTTTAGTAGCTTCGTACGTTCGCACAATTACGGGTTTACCCCCTAAATCCTGCATTAGCTTTCCCGGAAATCTTGAGGCGCCGTAGCGCGCGGGGATCATAGCAATTATCTTCAAATTGTATCTTTTTTATAAGACGTCAAAAATAACAAGATTATCAATATTCTTAACAATTCAGCAAAGAATATATTAGATAGATGTCAAAATGTTAAAAAGGTTTACTCAAACTCCTCAAAATATTCGTTTTTAAAACCGAGCAAGTATAATTTTTCCTTTGCTCTGGTGATTGCTGTGTACAACCATCGCAAATAATCTTTATCAATTCCGTTGGGTAAATACGGTTGTTCCACAAAAACAGTATTCCATTGCCCACCTTGTGATTTGTGACAGGTAATGGCATAGGAAAATTTTACCTGAAGCGCGTTGAAGTATTTGTTGTTTTTTACGGCAAGAAACTTCTTGTAATTCGATTTTTCATCGGCGTAATCTGCGCGCACTTCTTCGTATAATTTATTGGAATCTTCATAGGACAGAGAAGGTGTTTCGGAAGTAAGTGTATCTAATAACAGTACTGTTTCTATAGGTTTCATATTAGGGTAATCGACCATACGAACGGATACTTCAGCAAAACGAAACCCGTACAACTCTTTGATGCCGAAAATTTCTAGTACCTGAACAATATCTCCGTTGGCGATAAACCCCGCATCAGAATGTGGCTTCACCCAGAAGTAATTATTCTTTACCACCATCAGGAAATCTCCCGCCGATAGTTCTTCCTCCTGAAACAGAATTCGCTGACGGATGTTCTGATTATAAATGTTCGCTCTTTTGTTAGAACGAACGATAATGACTGTTTCTTCGTTGCCCAATTCGGAATAGCTGTCATTTATAGCGTCCATGACTTCTTGACCATCGATAGGCCGAATCACTTCAGGAAAAGGCGACTCCA
>JABDKT010000026.1 GCA_013002065.1 Flavobacteriaceae bacterium | reverse complement strand
CCATTACTCTTGCTGGTTCAGTAACAACTCTCTTAGTGTAAGTACCAGACTGCTCAGCAACCATATTTCTGTTAACTGAAGCATCATTAGCTAATCTAGTTACAGAAACAGTAGTGTACTCTGCAGGGTACCCTTTGTAACACCAGTAACGACAGTCGTCCGGATTTCCGGAAGCACAATCGGGTGCAGGAGAACCTAATTCCCACTGAGCGTAGGCTGGTTTGATTTCGATAGTTTCACTATCACTTGTAAAAGATGCAGGCACTACACTTAAAGTTGAAGCCCCTTGCTTCTTAAGGTAAGTAACTGTTTCAGTTCCCCACTTCTCTGGGATAACTCTTAATTTCTTTCCTGGTGCTTTAACCATTACTCTTTCTGTAGTAGTTTCATACTTAGCAGGAACAGTACGTAATTTTTTGTACGCAGGTCTCGTCATTACCTGAACAGTTTCGTTCACGTAAACGTCAGGAGTTGTACAACGTACATAACATTTACCCGGTTCTGGGTTTGTTGGAAGATCTTGTGCTTGAGCGAATGATACCGCACATAAAGCCAAGACAAATAGAATAGATTTTCTCATGTTGATGATATATTAAAATTAAATTTTGAGTGTACGAAATTAGGTTGATTACCTTTAAATTTACTAATAAAACGTGAACTAATTTGCTCGACCATCTTTGCTTTTCGATTACGTGCATCCTATTGACGACGAAGTACTTAAAATAGCTAACTTTGAGTGTATCAATTGATTAGAAAGTAAATATTTTTTTTCGATCTTTGTATTCGACAAATAAGTTTAACTTCTAAACCTTCAAAATATGTTCGAATTAAAGAAAAGCGGAGACAAATATCACTTCGTTTTAAAAGCAGGAAATGGTCAAGTAATTTTATCGAGTCAAATGTATGCTTCTAAGTCTGGAGCAATGAACGGTATCGAGTCTGTTCAGAAAAATTGTGGCGATGATAATTGCTTTGAAAGAAAAACTGCAAAAAATGGAAAGTTCCATTTTAACATCAAATCTACCAACGGTCAAATCATTGGAAGTAGCCAAATGTACGCCGGTGAGTCCGGTATGGAAAATGGAATTGAATCTGTTAAGAAAAATGCTCCAGGAGCGTCAGTAAAAGAAACAGAATAAATTTCCAAAACGAAATAAAAAAAGCTCCCTTGTGGAGCTTTTTTTTATGGAGAATATTCATCGAGAACTTGCATCAAAGTTTCATGCATTTCCTGTGTGTAATCTAAGTGAGTCACGATCCTTAATTTTCCTTGACCCATGTCGCTAATCCTGATATTTCGAGCTTCTAAATCACCCACAAACTTTTGGGGATCCAATCCATCGTTTAGATAAAATATAATAATATTGGTTTCGGTAGGCTCCACCTTCTTTACATAGTTGCTACTCTTAAGCACCAAAGCTATTTCTAACGCCCTTTGATGATCGTCTGCTAATCTTTCGATATTATGATCCAAGGCATACAGGGCCGCAGCAGCCATATATCCCACTTGCCGCATTCCGCCTCCTAAAACTTTTCTTACCCTCATGGCATTTTTCATTGCATCCTTGGTCCCAAGTAAAACAGTTCCTAAAGGAGTACCCATTCCTTTACTAAAACAAACAGAAATGGTATCGAAAATCTTTCCGTATCTGCCGGGATCTTCATTTTTGGCGACCAAGGCGTTCATTAGGCGAGCACCGTCAAGATGAAGTTTCAAACCATGAAGCTCGCATACGGTTTTGATTTTTTCTATTTCAGCAAAATCATAACAAGCACCGCCACCCTTGTTAGTAGTGTTTTCCAAACATACCAAAGTCGTTAACGGACTGTGATAAAAGTCCGGCGGATTAATTGCCTCCTCCACTGCGTTGGCCGTGATCATACCTCTATCACCCTCCAATAGCTTACAGGACACGCCACTATTAAATGAAACACCACCACCTTCATAATTATATACATGCGCATATTTATGGCAAATAAGTTGCTCTGCAGGATTTGTGTGAAGCTTAATGGCAGCTTGATTTGCCATACTGCCTGTAGGGAAGAATAATCCTTCGTCCATACCGAACAAATCGGCCACTCTTCTCTCCAATTCATTTACGGTAGGATCTTCTTTATATACATCGTCCCCTACTTCGGCTTGAATAATATACTCAAGCATTTCGGGCGATGGTTTCGTGACAGTGTCACTTCTTAGGTCAATTATCATTTGGAGCGTAGTTTATTGTCTTCTGAATTTGTTTTGATGGGTTTTAATTACTTCGGAAATCTTAGTATCCAACATCACCATATGTAACGAGTTATTATAATCGTAATTGATATTCTTTTCTAGTCCATCATTGCTTAAATCAAACAGATTATATTTTATGTTATGGCTCATATTTGCATGAGTCACTGAAACCTCCCGGAAGCAAGGCTGGACAGTTGTTCTCGATATCGGACCACTCAACTGACTGGCAATTTCATAATTCTTTACTTCTTCCTCTTTCATGGAATCGTGATTTTCGGTAATGAATTCAGAAATAGAATGATTAGGTAATGGAATCGACAAATAGAGTCCGCAGTTGTCAATTTTCTTTACAAATGAAGTGTCTTCCTCTTTCCAAATAACATACACTTCAAAATAGGATCCTTGACTGCTACAAACCTTTCCGTTTATTTGAAACATTTCGATGGTGCCTGAACAGTGACGTTTAGATACCGCGTATTGCTCTATATTTCTTTCTGAAAGTTTCTGGGTAAATTCACTCGTGAGTTTAT
>JABDKT010000142.1 GCA_013002065.1 Flavobacteriaceae bacterium | reverse complement strand
ACCTTAATCACCCCTTGTCTCAACTGTCCGATTCGGTTTATTTTATCGGCCTCCGTAGGTGTGAAATGCCCATTAAACACTCCTTCTTGCGGATGCCAAACTCCACTTTCTTCTGTGATGGGAATTACTTCATGGATTTCATCCACATTGAGGTCTCCTCCTGTTCCATAGTAGGCTTTCAATAGAGGAGAAACTGCTTTATACCATCTTTCGAGTACGCCTTTTTTTCTTGGATCGCTGGGATTGAAGTTAATTCCCGATTTGGCTCCACCAATGGCAGGCCCCGAAACCGTAAACTTTACTTCCATGGTTTTTGCCAAAGAAAGCACTTCGTTTTGATCCAATCCCGGTCGCATTCTTGTTCCTCCACCGGCGGCTCCACCGCGTAACGAGTTGATCACGGTCCATCCTTCGGCTTCGGTATTGGGATCGTTCCAATGAAATACAATTTCCGGTTCTTTCTCTTCGTATTTTTTAAGTAGTTCTTTCATTTCAGGAATAATGGTGGGCAAAGATAGAAAAATTGACCTACTCGATTTGATTGAATATTAATTTATACTGAAAATATTACGCCCGAAGAATGGTCTGCTTTTGCCCCAGTTACACTGGCCAAACAATTAGTCTCTTCCCTTAGCTTTAAGACGCCCAGTAATCCGAACACCAACGCTTCTTTACAGTCGATAATTTTTGGTTCGGGAATAATAAGTTCAACCGCTTTATACGATAATAGTCGTGACATTAAATGTTTATTATAAGTGCCTCCTCCCGTTGAAAGTACACTATGTCCCGGCTCAAAATTACCTGCCAATTGCATGGCGGCATGTTCGGTAAAAGTGGCAATTTTATCTTCTACAGATATTTCCGAAGCATTTAAAATGGGCCAAATATGTTTATTAACCCATTCCAAACCTAACGACTTAGGCGGTGAAGTTTGGTAGTATTCCAATTGGTTTAAAATATTCAACAAATCAAAGTCTACAATTCCATTTGCCGCGATTTTCCCATCTTCGTCAAAAGGTTTTCCCATTTCTTCGGCCAAAACGTTGAGCACAATGTTCATCGGACAAATATCAAAGGCAATCCTTTTTCCGTTCTGTTCAAAGGATAGGTTTGCAAATCCGCCGAGATTCAAACAATAGTCATAATTTCCAAACAACAGTCGGTCGCCAATAGGAACCAAAGGCGCTCCTTGTCCGCCAAGCTCCACATCCTGCACCCTAAAATCACAAACCACAGTGGCATTGACCAAATCTGCCAATTCATGAAGGTTGCCAATCTGTAGCGTGGTACCCTCCTCTGGTTGATGTAAAATGGTATGCCCATGACTACAAACTGCATCGATATTTTGAAGTTTGTTTTTCTCGATAAATTCTGAAATAATCCTGCCCAAAAGTTGAGTATAATCTTCATTGAGGGTCGATAACCTTCCTCGCGAAAAGTGAACACCTTCCCCAAGCTTCGCTTTCCAAGAGCTCGAATAAGGAATAGTTTCTGTGACGCCTAGGTTAAAATCCCAGCCGGTTTCTTCAGAAAAAGTAAACCTACATTCGGCCAAATCGACCCCGTCAAGGGAAGTTCCGCTCATCACCCCAATTACTTGATATTGGTTTTTTTTCATTTCAGTAAAATTAACACCATTTATTGAATAACTGCAGGCAAAAATCTATCTTTGCACCTCATTTCGAAAACGTTTTAGAAAAAAGGATTTTTATTATGGATTTCAGTCTTTCCGAAGAACATTTAATGATACGCGATGCCGCTCGCGATTTTGCAAAAACCGAATTACTTCCGGGAGTAGTCGAACGAGACAACAAGCAAGAATTTCCCACCGAACAGGTAAAGAAAATGGCCGAACTTGGTTTTATGGGCATGATGGTGGATCCCAAATACGGTGGCGGCGGAATGGACACCATCTCTTATGTGTTGGCCATGGAAGAGTTGAGTAAAATCGATGCCTCTTCTTCGGTAATAGTTTCAGTAAACAACTCATTGGTTTGCTGGGGACTGGAGGCCTACGGAACTGAAGATCAAAAACAGAAATACCTTACCAAACTAGCGACTGGCGAATCGATAGGCGCCTTCTGCCTTAGTGAACCTGAAGCGGGAAGTGATGCTACCTCCCAGCGAACCACTGCGATTGATAAAGGAGATCATTACATCCTAAACGGGACTAAAAACTGGATCACCAATGGAGGTAGTGCCGATTACTATTTGGTCATCGCACAAACCGATCGTGAAAAAGGACATAGAGGTATCAACGCCTTTATTGTGGAGAAAGCCTGGGACGGATTCGAAGTTGGTCCCAAAGAAGACAAATTGGGAATTAGAGGAAGTGATACGCATACTTTAAACTTCAACGATGTAAAAGTTCCCAAAGAAAATAGAATTGGTGAAGATGGCTTCGGATTCAAATTTGCGATGAAAACATTGAGTGGCGGGCGAATTGGAATAGCCGCTCAGGCATTAGGAATCGCCTCTGGGGCTTATGAATTGGCCAAAGAATATTCTAAAATCAGAAAAGCCTTCGGTACCGAAATTTGTAACCATCAGGCGATCGCCTTCAAGTTGGCCGATATGCACACCGAAATCGAAGCAGCGCGTCATCTTGTGATGAAGGCTGCCTGGGATAAAGATCAAGGAGGCAATTACGATCTAAGCAGTGCTGTGGCCAAGCTTTACGCCAGTAAAGTTGCTATGGAGGTTACGGTGGAAGCCGTTCAAATTCACGGTGGAAATGGCTTTGTGAAAGAATACCACGTGGAACGCCTTATGCGGGATGCTAAAATCACCCAGATTTATGAAGGTACTTCCGAAATCCAAAAAATGGTGATTTCCAGAGGTGTTTTAAAAGACTAATACTCAATTATTAACGAGAACCCCGGCCAAGTGTCGGGGTTTTTTGTTTTGGGCGATCCGTGAACGAGAGCAAAGCACCGTTCACGACCGCGCTATCCGCTTTTACTCCGGTGGGGGTAACCGCTCCTATCGCTATCGCGGTGTAACATTTCAACCAGCTTAAAGACTAATACAACGCACATTTCGAAATGCGCCACCTAAATTTCTGAAATTGAGTTTCCCAACTCGATTTTTTTACCGAAATTGAAACTCCGAAATTTCAAACAATAATAACCATATAAAATAGCCATACCTATGTCTGATGATTTTGATTTACTAGAAACCGACTCTTCTTCAGAGAAACAAGAAAAAGTAGAAGTCAATTGGGGAAAAGCTGTGGACCAAATGAAGTCCAAATTGGCCCAGGAAGACGATCCTGAAATGCGCCAGAAAATTTTAAACGCCACCCTAGACGACGTGGTAGGTATGGCCGAAAAAGACCGCACCTCTTTACTCGAAGCGATCAAAGACCTCACCGACTACCAAGATGAGGTGGGAATTATATTCGAAAAGTTTTCTACACTCAACGCCGCAGAGCAAAAAGTGATTGACGACGCCCAGAAAGGGGTGGAACGCGCCCGGTTGGCGCTTGAAGATGCCGAGAACGTAAAAGACAATTGGTGGAACAACCTATGGGGACGTAAATCGCGAATTAAAAAGCGTCAAGCCGAATTAGAAGCAGCCGAAAAAGTGAGAGAAGGTGCCGATCTAAAGGCAAAACAGATGTTTCAGGAAAGAATCGAAAGCGCCGATGTTCAAACCTTACTTGCAGAACTCTCGTATAAGAGTCAGGCAGCAGTTACTAGATTGAAAAATCGCGAAGTTGAGATCAAGGAAGTGGAAGATAAACTACAAGTGGCGATTGTTGAAGCGAGTAAGAATCATACCAAGGCCTTAGAAAAGAAAAAAGAGACTGAAGACAAGTTGGAGGAGCAGTATTCGCTCTTAAAACAAGCCAGACAAGCTTTGGAAGAAATAGCCGATAAACAATCTACCGAGTACAGCGAAGCGATTGGAAAGATTACAGAGATTGAGCAAAAAGTAGAAGAATTGGAAGGATTGAAAAATGCTTACACTACTCTGGCGGCTAGCAAGGATAGCTTTGTACACAAGCATAACTTAACGATAAAGGTGCTGACTTCCTTAAGAAGTAACCTTCAAACTCACAGAGCCAAATTAAAGAGTGACACCGACGAAAGACTCAAGTACTATGACGGTTATGTGGTGGCCCTCAAAGCTAGAACCGATCAGGAATTTGCGGCCATACTCGAACATTTAGGTGTAAAAACCGATGAGCATATCGGACAAACCCTTGCGTCCATGCATTCGGCAAGTGCGAGAGCAAGACAGGAGATGATGGATAATATTCCGGTTCATGAAAAAGTAATGCAAGGAGTGTATAGCAGTTATGCCGAATCACTTCAGGAGATAAGAGAAAAAGATGCTGAAATTCAAAAGGATTTTGCCAATCGATATGGTATCGATATGAAAGAAATATTTGAGGAGTTTTACGCTACCGACGGCAACGCGCCTTCGGGAGGCGATGAACCTTCAGAAACACCTGAAAATCCAGAACCCCCCGCTGAGGAGGATTTGTTAGGGTAAATAGAGTGACAATGTCCGGTCGAGCGCCAGTACGATTCGTCGGGCTGGCGCTCGATTCATAATAACATCAAATAATGTCCATCAACCAAATAGTTACACCTCTCGATAGTGCTGTTCTTGACAATAAAGAGCAGTATTCGGTGTATTTTAAAATTGTAAACCACGCTTTTGAGCATTTGGTGAAGTCCATGGTGGACCATGAATTGTGTAATTCGTTGGAGTTGTCCTTTTTTAAGCAATACTGTGAATTACTCACCTATTCGCTGGAAGCTTTTCGTGTAAAATACCTTTACGACGAAGAGGAGAAAATGAAGATAGACCTCACCGAGTCAGGTTTTCCCAATTATTTAGAATTCCGGTACCTTATAAACGACTTGGCATTAAAACAAGAGCACATTGCAAAATTGCCGGATCCGGACAAACTAAAAGAGGAATTTCTCGAGAGTTTATTAAAACACAAAGAACCTGTCCCTAAACGAAAACTGGAACAAGCTGCTTCGATTGTTTATTACACTTCGGTAGAGAAAAATTATATCTTCAGAAGATTTGTCCAGGGTAAAATCATTAAAATTGAAAACAACCATCAAGCACCTTATTTGGTGAGTTGGTCTTTTTATGATGTCACTTACAATAGGCCTTTTATCTGTTTTATGTATTTCGATTTACATAAAACCGACGTGGAAGATTACACCAAAGAAATATATGAAGTTCTGGAACGTGTAGCTGATCGAGATATGAGTCTGGATATGATGGCCTATGCGATCGATAAAAAACTTCCAAAATTACTTCCGAAGAAATTCAGAAAAATCGATTTAGGGCCTCTACATAATGTCTTTGCCAAAGATGCATTAGAGATTACTCATATCTTGTTGGAAGGAATCATAAAAAAGAATTTAAACCTATCCGAATTCGCCACATCCTTGTCCATTGAAGAAATAAGATCTTCAGATCAATTTGCAGAAGGAAGCTTTTTCAACAAGCAAATATTACAAGTTTGGGAACCCCAAAAACCGGAAACCTATTTGTTTACTTCTCATCGCGTGATTCAACTATTATATGACAAGATTCCCGAAAGCATTAACCGTTTAACGAAGGCACCCATCGAAATACCAGCCTTAAAACTATAATATGGAACACAACACCACTTTTCCTATAAAAATATCAGAACTCGCCACCCTGCGAGACGAAGCCACGTCCTATCTCAAAGGCGTGCAATGGGAACAGGGTTACAAGGCGAAAAATAGAGATAAGGACGCAAAGGACGATTCCATTTTGCTCTACTTATCGAAGGCCAACGGCAAAACCACGTCCGAGGTGACTTCAGTATCTCGCTCGGTGTTGGCTTTAAAAAAACGGCTCCTACCCGATTCTGTGGCGATTCCAATTCATCTTAATGAAACCTTATATGCGGTTCAAGAAGGGCTCACCATGGGAATTTGGCTAAAGGACAGCTACTATGACGCTTCAGGCCTTACCAGTCTCAACGAACGGAAATCGGATTTAGGAAATGATCAAAGACGTGAATTCGACTCCAAGCAGCATACAGCCACTGCCTTTATGCTCTTCGGAACGGCATACAGAATATTATACGATCTAAAACCGAAAGCCTCCGATGATCTAAGCGTGATGAAAAATAAATTTGCGGGAATTCCTGAGCTCTCCTTTTTGTCACCTATAAAAGGTATTTCTTGCATGTTATTCTATTACGATAAGTATCTGAATCATCCGGAGATTATAAAAAGTGATAAGGACGTTCTCGATTTGACAGTGGTTTATTTTGAGGCCATAATTTCGGAAATTCAACTCCGTTTAGGATCTTTAGAATTCACCGAAACCATTACCGACCGCACCTACAAACTTGAAAATAGTGAGTTTGCTGTTTCGGGTTGGGAGAATGTATTCGAAGGCACTGCGGTAAGTGTTGAATTCAATAAAATACAATTTGAGGAAATCGTTGGAAATCGCGATGCGAAACATTTTGCACGCCGATTGACAGAGCGATTAATGAGTTACGACTTTACAGCCAAGAAGAATCCGTTTCAGGAACTCGGCGGATTTATGCCCGTCTTTATGGGATATGGAATTCCGGGTACCGGAAAGAGTATGCTTATCGCTGCGATCGCCACTCGATTAAAGAAACACTGTGACAATTTGGATATTCCGTTTTTATTTCATCCCATGCCGGACACCTTAATATCGACTTTCCAAGGAGGATCTGCCGAGAAGATGGTGCAATGGATGAAACCTTTACAAGATCCAACCCGGTTGATTTTCGCACCTATTGATGATGCCGAAAACAACTTACAAGAACGAACGGCACAGGGTGTTTCCGCAGGTGTTAAGGAAGTGATTGGCGTCTTCCTTCGTTATACGGAAGGAGCCTATGCCGTGAATTATGGAAACAGTTCCATTGGGTTATTTACCAATCTACCTGAAATGTTAGACAAGGCCGTTATTTCGCGAGTGCAGGGCCGATTTAAAATCGACGGTGCCCGAACCATCCCCGATTTTGTTGATCAGGATTATCTATGGTGGCGCAAGTTAGATTCGACCATGCCGGGCTTTGTAAATATGAAAAATCCGAAGGACTATGAATACCTCAGTGAACAAGGTTTGGCAAAAAACTTAGGAGAAATTTTAAAACATGCCGAAGATCCTACCGAAGAAAGAGTCCATGAAATATTCGAAAAAGTAGAATCCGAATTCAAAGATGAGGAACATCTCTTTTACGCCGAATTATACAAAAGCATTCAAAAGGAATTTCCGTTTTTCTCCTCTCGAGACATTCGGAACATTCAAAGTGCGGTGTCACTTCGCCTCACCGATTTCGACTTACCAAAAGACTGGTTTGACGATCCTGAGGCTTATTTCAGAAAAGACTACGACACCAAATTTGGCATGTTACAGGAATTGATGCAACAAAATATGAAAGGACTTAACTTCTCCGATATACGAAGACAGGAAGTAGTAAGATATCTAGACAATGTAGCAACCATTGCCGATACCGACTTTAAACGAAAGGTGGATAAACGTGTTCATGAGATGAACATTCAAATGGAAGCCCGCAAGAAATTTGATGAAGATTTAGATTAATGGAAAAACTCAAAGCAGCTGGATTATTTGGTGGCGAGCTGGTACCGGTTACCGGTTCTCTCGCCAAAAGGTATAATGGTTGTCTTCAAATGTTAGGCCTCAAACCCACCGAATTAGAGAAGTTTTCGGTGGACGGTATGGGTTGGAGTCCGGAGATTTCAGAAGAAAAAGGAAACACTTATTACTTGAATATTGGAGAGGCAAATTCGAACGCTATCATTATTTCGCCCAACCAAAAAGGAAAACCGGTTCACATGCCGTTTCACAGTTTTGATCGAGATATTATGTCAGCAATTTTTGCGGCCTATGAAAGGGAAATCCGAGACATCACCAAAGATTCGGCAATTTGTTTGCATCTAGACCAAAATATAGACGCGTATTACGAACCTTTTGATTTGTTGAGGTATAAAAAGCTGTCTGTAAGTTTTAAATTATTGAATGATTTAGAATTGAAACAAAAAGAACAATTTCAGCTAGTGGAAGAGTTTGAAAGCGGTAACAATTTCATCGACCGAAAAATTCACTCAAAGTTGTTGGATTCGGCCAAGGTATATGGTGATTTGAGGGCCCGAAAGCTGAAATTGGAACCTATTTTGCTTGATATAAAATCATTCTACACAAAAGCTTTCGGCGGGATTTTCGTTTTAAGAGATTTTGCGACAGACATCATTGTGTTTGAAGACATGGAAATGTTTAATAAGGCGACTGTAGATACGGTACACGATGTCTCTTTGTATCACATTAGCCATAATGAACTTACCTCTTCGCTTGTCAATAATAGGATTACCGAGTTTGATATTAAAAAAGCGGCCAAAACACCTCGTTACGAGCGAATTAAAAAACATCTTTTTGTAGATGTTTTAACCGAAACCGAACATGATTTGAAGGAAATATTAGACAGTCCTTTTCTCTTTAAAAAATATTTAAACACTCTTGATGTCGAAACCAAAAAACGACTCATGAGTGTTGAATTGTACAATCAGCGGAGGATTGTTGAAAGAGAACTCAAAATAGAGGATGTAGTCGATTTGCAGTACATCAAGGCACTTTTACAGCCCGATTCAAATTTGGAGGAAGAGCAAAAGGAACTCATTTGGAAGTTACTCATCAAAATAGTCCCTAAAGATCCATTACATCTTTATTGGTACGATAAGGAAACTTTTTACGCCACTTACAAAACATGGAAACCATCTTATTGTGAGTGGGTTATAGATTGTATCTTAGAGAATAATAAAAACTAGCAGCCATGACCATAGAAATTATAGTATTTATTTCGGCCATACTTTTTGGAATCGTCATTTACGTGAGGGAGTCCAAAAACAACCGATTGTATCGATTCTTCAATAAGCTTATGCATGCGAAGGATCTTCAAATGAAAGCCGATAACCCCAAGGGATTTGTCTATGTACAACCCTTTTTAATGAGACTGGTTTGGGTCACCTTATTATTCGTAATAGCTGCCGCAGTCGTTGGTTTTGTGACACCTTTTAATCAGTTTTATGTACAGTATTTTGCTTCGGCCATTGTGGGGACCTTGGCCGGGACATACATAGCTTCTTTTTTCTTTATGGGTAAAAAGAGCCTCACTAAAGAAAATATTGTGGAAACTTTTGAGAAGGGTAAGGATTTTATTGAGGACTTAGCCGAAGGTAAAAATGAAGAAGTCAAAACTGAAGGTGAGAAAATTTCAGAAGAACCAAAAAAAGAAGTGGAAGAAGAGCCAAAGAAAAGTGCGCGCGACCGATTTAAAGATCGCGGTATGATTAATTAACTCCTAAAACCAAACTCAATGATCAAAAGATATTGGCAAAAAGGCAGAAAGCAAAAGGTACTTTCCATCTTAGGTTGGTTGGTAGTTTTGGTAGCATTGTTTGTGTTGAGAGATGATTATCAGCCTGCGCTGTTATTTCTTCGGAAATTTATATTCCTCATATTAATTGCGCTGGTTTTCTTGTTTTTCACTATTTCAAAATTCCGCAAAGCTCCCAGTGCGGGTCGCCGAATACTGATTTTTATAGGAATTCTCGGTTTCTTCGTCACTGGATGGTTTTTTGGTTGGAAATTGAATTTGTATCAATTCATGCAGAGTTACAATATCTTCAACGACCTGAACAAAATTGAAATACACGAGTTACCACTTACTCAAAATGAAAGAATTCAGCCATTCAATAATATAGTCACTATGGCTTATGAATCCATTGGAGAAACGCAAGAGGTTTCGCTCCCCCACCTAGTACGAGTCGATTCTTCTAACCAGTGGACTATGGCCGTGCAACCGTCCAAAGAATATATGTGGCAACGCATGAATGATAATACGGAAGAGATCTTTATCGTGGAAAGCACATCGCCTTTTCCGAGGTTTTCAGGTGAAAATCGCATACCTGTAACCTTTTCGATAGGTGAGTCACTTGCATTTAGCAGAAACACTTACAATGCTGTAGTGCAGAGATTCGATTTCTTTAAACTTTTCAACCATGAACCCAGCGATGTTTTTTATATGAAGAACGATTCGGGAAAGTGGGTACAAGTAGTAAATCTCATCAAATGGAGAGGCTTTTTCTTCCCTTATCCTACCTATGGCGGCGTAATGATCATCGAACCCGGCGAACATGATGTGAAGGATTATTTTGAAAGGATACTAATTGGAAAGGGAACCTACATTTCGGCAGAGGAGACGAAAAATTATCCCTTCCTCACTCGCCAAAATACAGTAGCCGAGGAAGTTTCCCGATTGCAAGCACAATCGCTTCAATTTTTAGGCGGATTTACAGATCCGTTGCCCTGGAATATGCAAACGGCGGTTAAGATTCCTGATTTGAAAGATGATGAGAATCAGCAGCCTTTTGTCACCGACTTCAACTTCGACACTATGAGTGTGGATGCTTATAGCGGATTATATCATTGGTTCGGATTAGAACCAATTGGTGAAGAACGAACCAGTTTATCTTTTAGCGTTATGATTCCGGCCGATGGAACCGACAAACTTTTCTATTACAATCATGCCGCCAAGAAAGAAGGGATGGCAGGTGTTTCTGCCATGCCATTGAAAGTGGTGGAATCTCGAAAAGAATACGATTGGAGTGTAAATAAACCTGTTGAGTTTAGACCATTTGTCAAGGAAATCGCAGGCAGAAAACGTTTGTTTGTATTGAGTACTGTCGCCGCCAAAAGAGACGATAGTAAAAAGTTTGACGGAGCTGCAACTCCAGATTTGGCGCTTATCGATTGCGAATATCGAGATGTGGTCTGGATCGATGCCAAGCACCCATCAACATGGGAGGAAGCTATTTTAAACCAACTAGGTGAAACTTGGAAAGCTGAAGAGGGTTTGAGAGATGAGGATATTTGGCCCAAGAATGAACTCGATGTTAATCCGTTTAGTGAAATCGATAGTGTTTTGATCGATACTATTTCCGAAGAAATGTTAGAACGAGTACGGGATAGTTTATAAAAAGAAATTCCACACAAATCCGAAACGGATCGAAGCATCCCGATATGGATAACCCGGTGCCGAGAAATGCTTATTCGTAGAATTAAATAGCTGATTCACATGTTCGTATTTCAAATAAATACGAGTTTGCCTGATCTTTACATTGAAGAAAATATCGACTAGCGGAAAACCACCAATTTTTTCATTATTCTGTACATAGAATTCAGCTAAAACAGGATCATAGCCATTCGCATTGTATTCGGTGAAGTATTTAAATCCGATACCGGTTTGTAAAAACATGGCTTTCTTAAACCAAGCGTCTTCGAAGTAAAGCGCTTGTCGCGTTACTATTTCAGGAACATTAAAAACCTCTTCTCCACTCAATGCCTGCTGAAACATTACTGTATTCATCAACGCAAATTTTCCATAACGAAACTCTCTTTCGGCTTTCACTTTTAAATAGTCCACTCGGTCATTGAATTGCATTGCGGTGGGTGTAATGTCGCCGTCGGCTATCGCAAAATATGTGTAATCGTCAATTCCCGTATAACTCACAGTTGCATCAAGTAATTTTTTCGAACGTAGTTCGAACTTCAGTTCCTGAGTTTTTACATTTTCGAAATTATTCTGCCAGTTGTAATTCACATAGTCACTTTGGTATAGCAGAAAATTGAAATGTGGCGCCACACTGTGTAACTTGAGGGATGCTTTTACAGCATTATCTTCGTCAAATTGAAATGCAACTCCTCCCAACAAATAATTTCCATCGAAATCTCCTGAAATGTTGATCGCACCTTTTCCGAAAAGTTCAAAGCCTTTATATTCTTTTTGATAAGTCGCTCCGGCTTGGACCAAATTCCCTTTTAAACGATTACCTATGCGTCCGTCATCCAATTCTAAAACCGAATCATATCCGTAATTATAATCGGTATATCCTACCCAAGCCGAAATAGATCCTAAAATGGAATTATCTAAACGTGCACTTCCCTTGATCTGAAAATCTTCCAGCTTGGTGGTTTTTCTTAAATCGGAAGTGAGATAAGACTCTCCAAAACCATCAAACGGACTTGTTTGTCGATACTCATAAAACTTATCTTCATAGCTTATGGTATTGCCCAGGGTAAGCACATTATAGCCGGTACTGTCTTTCTTACTAATCAATTCATATTCTTGAATCCCGAAGAACCTGAGACCTTCCAATTTATTTTCAGCATCCTCGAAATTGACATCCAATCTTCCTCTATCATCAAATTCTGGATCGTTGGCCTCGAACAAATCGATCGAATTTTCGGTAAGCCCACCATTTTCCTGGTTAAGCACATCTTGAGCCGTCATATGCACCCGAATATTATATCGTTTGTCTGCTGTATGATAATTGGAAGTAAACCTGAAATTTCCTTTACTCACAAGGATATTTTGATACTGTCCCAAAGATCGAAGTCCCTTAAAAGCAATCGAAAAATTGAATTTTTCGCTGGTATTCACCGTAAAAAAAGCGTCCATTTGCTGTCCTTGTTCGAATGCAGTTTTAAAATACAGTTCGGTTAGAGGAGTTGGAACATTGTAGTATTGGATGTCCTCGGCATCGAAGTAATTAATTTGATGAGATTGAGCTGCAAATAGGGGTTTCAAATTGAACTCATCAAAAGTATAACCCAACGAATTATACACTTGACCCACATTGGAAAAAGGTAACAACTCGAAATTATCTCTTCTTAAGTAATTAAACTTAAAGGCCTTTTTTATGGTGAGGGTTGTATCTACGTAGGTGGTGTCTCTGTCCAAAGAAACCATTTTATACAATTCAACAGCGGGTTTTTGGGACTTATCGTTTTGATCTCCGGTATAGTTCGCCGGAAAGTTTTGAGAAAACATATTTGCCCATGTGCAAAGGAAAAGAAGTAGCAAAAATGTTTTATTCATCCCGGTGAATCTTTAGTGGCAAAGGTAAATTTTTAAACGGAATTGCGTATTTTTAATTTCGATGCTAAAGTTAAAAATTCACAAAGATTTATTGGAATGTGGAACCGATGAGGCGGGACGAGGATGCTTGGCCGGACCAGTGACTGCAGCGGCCGTTATTCTTCCGGACGATTTTAGTCATCCTTGGCTCACCGACTCCAAGCAACTTTCAGAAAAAAAGAGAAACGAATTGCGACCCATTATCGAATCGGAAGCAGTGGCATTTGCCGTTTCACACGTAATGATGGAAGAAATCGATCAAATTAATATCTTGAATGCCTCTATTATGGGAATGCATCGTGCGATTGACCAATTAAACGCTCGTCCGCAATTCATAGCCATTGACGGCAACCGATTTAAACCTTATCAAAAAGTACCCTACGAATGTGTTGTGAAAGGCGATGCAAAGTTTTTACATATTGCCGCGGCTTCGGTTTTAGCCAAAACCTACCGCGACGAGTATATGGCCCAACTCAATGAAGAATTTCCTCTCTATGCCTGGAATCGCAACAAAGGATATCCCACCAAGGAACACCGGGCGGCCATAAAGAAGTTTGGTGTTTCTCCTTATCACCGTAAAAGTTTCCGACTACTCCCCGAACAATTAAAACTGAAATTTTAGGTTATTAAAGTTGTTAAAAACCCGTCAATAAACTATAAACTTTCATGTCCGAAAGGCTAATTTTCCTTGTTACTTTTGTATATGCGCTGTTTCAGAAATATGTCTATTGCTATAATTCTTTTTGCCACTCTAATTAGTTGTGGACAGAAGAATCAAAGAAATAATGCACTCGTTGAATATGTGCCGGAAGAAACTGAAATTGCTGTAAAAATTAGTAATCTGGCAACGCTGCAATCCGATTTAAAAAACAGCGCTTTCTATAATCAATTCAAGCTCTCCAAATCATGGGATTACGTTGACAATGGCAATAACTTTTTAAAACATATTCAACCCATTGGGGAAGGTGTTTTATGTCTGAAACAGAACGACACCAGTTCAACCTTCACCTTTATTACCAGAAATCATCCGGAGATATTTAACACAGACTCCATCCCCGAAGCCACCATCCAAGCGAGTTCGTATAAAAAAAATAACATCGTTGAGGTTAAAATTGACGGCGAATTGAGTTATAAATCGGTGGTGGATAGTCTTCTTATAATTTCCACTTCCGAAGAAATCCTACAAGAAATAGTCGATGGTTCATCAACAAAAAATTCGGCATTCAAAAAGGCATTGAAACTTGAAGCGAATGAAGAAAATGTCATGGTATTCCCCATAAAGTGTTCGATTAGTAGTGATACGATAGGTTCATCCTTCGATCAATTGGCATCCTTACGCTATAAGATCATTCCAAATGGAGTGACAGCCGCGGGAGTTCTTATTAATCGAGACACCCTACCCAACCTTACGACACTTTTTAAGGGTCTAAGTCCGCAACCCAACCAGTTACCTAATATTGTTCCTTTGAATGCCAAAAAAGCTATTTCTATCACATTCGACGACCATGAAATTCTTGCAAACAACCTAAGACGATTTCATACAGACAGCGTAAATCTATCACCGGTATTCGAATCTATTTCTGAAATAGGCTTTATCGAAACTCCATCGGGTGTTTCTTATGTATTGCATAGTATCGATTCGGAAATCACTGGTGAAGAGTTGGCCCCATATCGGGCCGAGCCAAGCTCATTCAAAGAAACGGCACTTTTTAGTTTGGCAGACAATGATCAGCTATTTGATATTTTTTCAGAAATATTACCAAAGACCGAGGTTTCTGTTACGTTCGAATTGGACGATTACTTTGTCTTTAGTTCGAATGAAACTTCAGCAAAAGAAATCGTTACAGCTTATAAAAATAACGCCACCTTAGTGAATACCCAATATTTCGAAAATACTGCATTGGATCTTTCCGTTTCCTCCTCGGTAAGTGTGTATAGTTTGAATGGTAATGTGGACAATTTCTTAGCCGAATTATTAGGCGTTCAAGCAAAGAAAGCCAACGGATTTCCATTGATTGTGGGTCAAATTACGGCCGATCGCGGATTTGCTCACATCAACTTAGTCGCTAAAGAAGCAAAGGCATTCCAAGAAAGTTCCGGTGTGATTGCAGAACTCTTTAATTTCTCCATTGACAATACAATTTTATCCGCTCCACAGTTTTTCAGTAATCATCGAACCAACGGTAAAGATATAGCCGTTCAGGATGTGCAAAATGTGCTACATCTCATTTCATCGAGTGGTAAAGTTCTATGGAAAAAACAGCTGGACGGACCTATCCTCGGTCAAATCAAAGAAATTGATATTTTAAAAAACGGTAAAAAACAATTGGCTTTTTGCACCCCGAAAACACTACATGTGCTGGACAGGAATGGTAAAAATGTGAAGCCTTTTCCGTTGAAGTACCAAGACGAAATCACTCAACCGCTGGCAGTTTTCGACTATGACAGAAAGAGAAAATATCGTTTTGTAGTTACCCAGGGCAACGAAGTGTTTATGTACGACAATAAAGCAAAAATCGTACAGGGGTTTACATTTAAAAATACGCAATCGGATATACTATTCCCTCCAAAGCATATTCGAATGAGCAATAAGGATTATATTGTTATTGCTGAAGAAAACGGTAAACTCAACATCTTAAGCCGCGTGGGGAAAGACCGGGTGATCGTTAATAAGAGATTTAACTTTTCTGAAATTCCTGTATTCTCTGAAGGCAACAAATTTGTGGTAATTACCGAAGAGCAAAGCAAGGAAACGATATCGCAAACCGGAAAAACAACTGCTTTACCCCTCAATGTTTCCGAAAATTATTATTTCACTATCTATGGATCCACAAAGGTGACCTTGGACGATAATTTGATGCGCATCAATGGTAAATTGGTAGAATTACCCTTCGGACTTTACAATAAGCCGCAAGTACATGTCTCAAACCGAAACACCTATGTTTCTATTACCGAGTTACAAGAAAAACGGGTGTATCTCTTCGACAAAAATGGAAACGCAATAAAAGGATTTCCTGTCTATGGAAGTTCGGTGGTCGATCTGGCCGATGCCAATAGAAATGGCAAGTCCAATTTGGTTGTACAAGGTGGTGAGAATGAAATTGTTTTATACGAGATTCGGTAGTTCGCAATCGATTTGCACATACTAACCTCACATAATTTTTCTTTTTCTGAAAAGTGCTATCTTTAAATGAATCAATCAATTAAAGGTGAATGAGGCTTTTATTCGGCTTACTATTTTTTCTGTTTGTTTCATTGACGTGGGGTCAAAATGAAACCAATTCTATTTTTAAAATACCTTCGGAAGATTCCACTACAATTTATAATTACAAGCTGAAGGTCTCTCAACTTATCAATCCAAAACCCGATAGTGCCCTTTATTATATTCAGCAAATTCAAAGCCTGAGTTACGAAAAGGACTATATCGTTGGTAAAGCCGAGTCTTATTATCTATTTGCTTCTTATTTCCGAAGAATTCAACAGCCGGATTCGGCCATTACCAATTTCAACGCACTTTACCAACTCTCAAATGAAAGCGGATATACCAAAGGAAAAAGCCTCGCACTCAATGGACTCTGTCGCATTAATTACCTTCAAGGAAATTTGGACGTTGCCATAAAAGCTTGTAAGGATTGCCTTCTCATGAAGGACAGCATCACAGAAGGTTACTACAATATTGTACCCGACACACACATCGCCTTGGCCAGTGCGTATATTAGAAAAAACGAACTCCAGCCGGCAATTTCCAATTTGTTGGTGGTGGATTCCATTCATAAAAAACAACCTCTTAGACCCGATATTATCGCTGCGGCCTTTCAAAATTTGGGAAATATCTACACCGATTTAAAAGACTATTCCACCGCCGAAGAATACTATTTGAAAGCCAATGAGGAGTTTAAAAAACTTCCCGAGAGTGCAGCCAATTTCTATATGCAAACCACCAACAGGCATTTGGGTGAAGTTTATTACCATCAAGAAAAATACAGTGAGGCCGAAACTTTGCTGCTTTCGAGTCGTGACTTCTTTGGCGCCATTAAGGACGAGCGCACCCTTGCCGAAATAAACACCTATTTAGGTCTTCTGAACCGAGATCTGGGAAACTTGGATAAAGCCGAGCGTTTTTTTCAAGAAGCTTTGGATCTCAACAAGCGCAATATTTTCGATTATGAAGCCTCTCAAAGTGGAATTGAACTGTCCAAACTATACTTGGAACGAAATAATACTAGTAATGCAATTGAAACACTAAATGAGGTTTTGGATTTGAATAAAGGAAATAAAAACAGCGCCATCGACTTGCAGGTTTTAGAGTTGATGTCGGTGGCTTATGCGAACAGAAATAACTATAGCAGTGCGTACGAATCCCTACAAAAAGCAACACAAATTAAGGACTCTTTAAACGAAATCCAAAGTGCTGAAAGGATAAAGGAAATTGAAGGAATTTATCAAACCGAGAGCCGCGACCGAGAGATTGAATTACTCACCTCACAAAACGAATTGGCCGAAGAACAGAAGCGGAATCAACGAAATCTATATTTAGGCGGCTTGCTGTTAACCACCTTTACCGGAATCTTTTTCTTTTTCCAGTATAGAAATCGGCAGAAAACCAATCGCAAACTAAAAGAATTAGACACGGCAAAATCTACATTTTTTGCCAATATTTCTCACGAATTCCGTACCCCACTTACCTTAATCAAAGGCCCTATTGAAGATCAATTGGCTTCTGAGAAACTTTCCCCAAGCCAACGAAAAAACCTTAGAACTGCAAAGTCAAACACTCAACGACTAGAATCTCTGGTAGAACAATTATTGGCTCTATCCAAACTTGAAAGTGGAAATCTCCATTTGAGTGTACAGCCGGGAAATCTAGCAAAATTCGTCAAAGCACAGGCGATGGCCTTCGGGTTTGCCATGGAAGAAAAAAACATCGAATTTGAAATTTCCGTAAAAGAAACGGATGCAAATCATTGGTTCGACCGAGATGCCTTGGAAAAAATTCTTTTTAACCTATTGGGTAATGCAGTGAAATATACGCCCGAAGGTGGTAAAATAGAGCTAAGTACGGTTCAGTCCAATGGCTATTATTCTATTTCAGTTAAAAATTCCGGCATTTATTTAAACCCTTCGGAAAGAGACAGTATATTCTCGCGTTTCTATCAAACCGACCCGCAAAATCCGGGCACAGGAATTGGCTTAGCGCTTACCAAGGAATTGGCAGAGCTTCATAAGGGAACCATTAGGGTAGAAAGCGAGGAAGATGGTCCTTTTACGCAATTTAATTTGCAACTTCCAACGTCGAGAGAATCTTATAAGGATGATGAAATACTTTCAGAAATTCTTCAAACTTCCGAAGAAATACCTGTGGAACCAACAGAAGAACTAGTAGAAAATGAGGCACTTTTTCCGAATGAAAATGCGCCCATATTACTAGTCACCGACGATAATAAAGAAATTCGTGAATATGTGGGTTCTATCTTCGACAGTAGCTTTTTGGTTCAATATGCCGAAGATGGGCAATCGGGATTCGAACTGGCGTCTAAATTGATCCCTGATATAATCATAAGCGATGTGATGATGCCGAAATTAGATGGTTTTCAGTTTACTTCAAAAGTCAAGGAACACGAACTTACCTCTCATATTCCTGTATTGTTGCTCACGGCAAAAATAGAGGACGAGTCAAAATTAAAAGGGCTCGAAACCGGAGCCGATGCCTATGTTACCAAACCTTTTAGCACATCTTATCTCAAGGCAACCGTCGAAAATCTTCTAGAAAATAGGAGGAAATTACAAGAACGCTTTACACAGGAAGTCATATTAACTCCTAAAGATATTGCAGTGTCTTCCGCCGATGAGTTATTCTTAGAACGTCTTCAAAAGGTCATGGACGAACATATCACAAATTCTCAATTTTCTGCCGAAATTTTTTCTTCTGAAATGGGCGTAAGTCGAATGCAATTACACAGGAAACTTAAAGCGCTTACCGGACAATCTACCACCGAATTTCTCCGATCACAGCGATTAAAATTAGCCGCAAATCTGTTGCGCGAAGGAAAAATTTCCGTTTCTGAAGTTGGTTATACTGTAGGCTTTAATGATCCTTCCTACTTCGGAAAATGCTTTAAAAAAGAATACGGCTGCACTCCCACCGAGTTCGTATAGCAAGTTTACAAGCCTTTTACAGTCAAATTCCGATTTGTTACATATGTCCTTCTATTAGATACATTGGTCATGACCTCCCTCTTCTTCCATCCCTAGTTTTACACTGTCGATCCTAAGCAATTCGATATGAAAAAACGAAGAGTGTATGAAGGTACTCTGGAAAACGTCCCCAATAAACAGATACTTATAAACATAAATCGCATGTCGGAAGGGATCTACACATTAAAAATTTTATACAACAACAAGGTGATAAAGAAAACAACCTTTAAAAAGTGAAGAAATGAAAAATTTAAAATTTTTGCTTCTCGCCCTATTGCTACTCATGGGGACTCAAATGGAAGCACAGTTATTTAAGAAGCTCGGAAAAAGAGTTGAAAGAGCAGCCGAAAGAACGGTTGAAAGGCGAGTAGAACGTGAAACAAGCAAATCTACCGATCGGGTTTTGGACAGTGTAATCGATGCTCCAAAAAAACAGAAAAGAAAAAACAAACGTAACGATGAGGCTATCAAAGAAACAGAAAATGATAGTCTGGTAAAAATCCAATAAGATGAAAACTAAACAATTAATCATAGCGAGCTTATGCATGCTCTTAGTTACTTCAGCATTTGCTCAACCTTATACTTTGGACGAAAATATTAAACCCGTCCAGTTGGAACTCCAAGAGGACAAAAATATGGAAGGAGCGCAGTCTGTAGTGGCCAACGTAACCATGGAGACAGATCCTCAATTCTTTTTCGTGAAGGGAGTTAATATGTTTCAATTTATTGATGTGTATATTTTCAGCAACTTCGGAAAACCAAATTTCAAAGCCGAATTAGTCCGAAATACCTGGAACGATGTAGAAGAATCGGAAAGTACAGGGAGTTCGGAAAATGGAATTATCAACTTTAAACTTCGAACGGAAGGTGACTTCGGATTTAAAGTTCTCCCAACCGGAAATAAAATCAATTATACCATAGTGGTCTATGCCAGTGGACCCATTCAAGATTATCTAGGCTCGGCATTTAAAAAGGCAAACAAAAGTGAGCTTGAAGAAGGTAGCGGCGCATCAAATAACTCCGGAAGTTCATCTTCGGGTGGAAGTTCTAATACCTTACTCTACATTATTCTTGGAGTGGCGTTGTTGGTAATCGGATTCCTTGCCGCCAAACTAATGAACAAAGGAAAAGCCGGACTCATTTTAGTTTTCTTACTGCTTGGAATTGGGCAGATAAGCGCGCAAGGTGTGAATGGCACCTTCGGATCGGGTAGTTTGGGAGATGGTAGTTATGAAGATTGGCTGAGAGAGGAAGCCGGAGATTTAATTGAAGACGGAGTCGAAGCTTTGGACGAAGGGTTAGACCGCTTAGGAGATGTGGGAGAAATTATTGAAAACGATGAGCGATATAGACGAGTACGAGATCTATATGACTCCTATGTGGGTCTGGGAGACTGCATTAATTCGGCTCCACCACCAGGGATGCCAAGAATTCCTAGTTTCTGTGAAACGGCAGATTGTGGCTCCTGTTTCGAAGAGGCTCGGCGCGAATTAAATCACAGCCGATATACCTTCGAGCGACTCAAAACAATTTATAAGTGTACTAAAACCTTCACCGATCGAGCGATTGCCTTTGGGGATAATGTATCCGGTGTGCATGGAGTCTCCGGTTTAGCCTGGCAGGCAGAACGTGTCAAAATTGAAAAGTCGGTCAAGGATCTTCAGAAAACGTACGACCAAAAGTTTACGGAATTACTAGAAGCTCAGAAACGGGCATTAATGGCACTCAACGACTGTGAAGCACAATACGGAATTCCGGATTGGTACGACCGTTTCGGATATATGTATTACGAATTTACGGCGATGAATTACAAGAGGAACGACTAAAAACAAGAACGAAAATTTAAAAACGAAAATCATGAAAAAAATAGTAATAACAAGCCTAATGGTCCTTTTCGGACTAGGTATCAACGCACAAACCTGTAGTAAGTATTATCCATTTACCGAAGGAGCTGTGTCACAACTCACCATGTACAATAAAAAGGGGAAAATGCAAGGAATGGTCGAATACTCTGTTGAGGAGGTAGGCTCTAATGGCAACGGAGAAACCGCAAAAATGTCGCATAAGCTTATCGACGAAAAAGGCAACTTAATTTCGACCTCTTCCTACGATGTGCTCTGCAGCAACGGTATCGTATCCATGGATTTTAGATCGCTATCTCGTCCGGAAATGATGAAACAATTCGGAGAGGACGCTGAAGTTTCGGTCACGGGAACCAACATCGATTTTCCGAACGACCTTAGCGTGGGACAGGAATTACCAGATGGCGGGATTAAC
Organism: Flavobacteriaceae bacterium; assembly: GCA_013002065.1. Lineage (GTDB taxonomy): Bacteria > Bacteroidota > Bacteroidia > Flavobacteriales > Flavobacteriaceae > Aureisphaera. Next base: position 2,772 of record JABDKT010000142.1, on the reverse strand, counting down.
GTGAAAATTAATTTTTCAGGAATGAATATGAATATGAAAACCTCGATTGTCGATCGAAAAGTGGTTGGTAAAGAGAGTGTCACTACCCCGGCGGGAACCTTCGAATGTTATGTAATCACCTCAACTACCGTCATGAAAATGGGCACCAACATGAGAAACGACACAAAACAATGGATAGCCGAAGGAGTTGGTGTGGTAAAAGTGGAAGACTATAACAAAAGTGGAAAAGTAAGAGGTATGAGCTTACTCACTTCATTCACGAAATAAATAAGGCCAAATAAAAAACCGAAGTTTTCTGCTTCGGTTTTTTTATGAAATCACTTGTTCGATAAGTTCGGCTTCGAAGAGAGCCGTGAAATGTTTTAGTAGCTTAGATTTAACCTCTTCCAATGAGACTTCCGCCTTACCTAATTCCACGTTTAATGAGGTGACGGCTTTGCCTTTTATTCCGCAGGGGATCATATGGTCGAAATACCCGAGATTAGCATTTACATTAAGTGCAAAACCGTGCATGGTCACCCAGCGGCTGGCTCTAACACCCATAGCGCATATCTTTCGGGCGAAAGGAGTTCCCACATCCAACCATACCCCTGTTTCTCCTGTCGAACGTTCTGCTTTTAAGCCGTATTCAGCAAGAGTGAGAATGACCATTTCCTCTAAAAAACGCAGGTATTTATGAATGTCGGTGAAAAAGTTATCCAAATCCAAAATAGGGTAGCCCACAATTTGTCCCGGCCCATGATAGGTGATGTCACCTCCTCTGTTAATTTTGTAAAAAGTCGCATCGATTTCTTTCAATTTCTCTTCGGAAACCAATAGATTATCCAGATCACCACTTTTACCCAATGTATAGACATGCGGATGCTCCACAAACAAGAAGTAGTTGGGAGTTTCCAATGATAGTTCTTCTCGCCGATTTCGGATTTTCGTATCCAAAATACCTTTAAAGAGAACCTCTTGATAATCCCAGGTGTCTTTGAAGTCTTTCAGACCAAGGTCTTGTATTTCTACTTTTTTATTCAATACTTAATTCTCCAATTCAATCGTTAAATCCAGAACATTCGGGTCTTTCATATAATCTATAAACGAACGTTCCACTTCTATCGTTTTTCCATCCAATGAAAATTTTGCGTCCTCGATGGAAGAGGATTTTATTTTCTTCGGAAATGTATATTTCAGAGTGTATTTCATACTACTCATAAAAGCTTCGGCCTGAGCAATACTGTCCATCTGAACACTGTGCTTTTCTTTGTCGATGATAAAAGCATCTCGCATGAATTTTCCCTTTCTGAAGGAATAATCCACGCCAATTAAATTTCCCGAATCCGGGTCATCCTCAATTTTAACCTCATTGCTCATGCCCTGCATGAAGGAACCACTTTGGCTAAACGCACTCATAATATCATTGGCTTCATTCACATTTTTGAAATCGGTGTACACATCCACCAACATTTCCTGAGTTTCATAATTAACCAACGTTCGAAACTTATAATTTTCAAGCTTTTTTAGACGCTCCTGCTCTTCTTTATCGAGCTTAGCAATACTGTCTTTCTTTTCAACCAAAAAGTCTTTCATGCGTATGATGGTATCCACATTAATTTTTAGTGAATCTTCTTCCATTTCACTGCCAAAAGCCATCATTTCACGCATATCCATGGAAATCGAAATTTTCCCACTTCCATCTTCGTTAAGGACCATGGTTTCTTTCATCTGACAACCAACTAGGGTTACAGCGATCAATACGGTTAGTGCGAAGTTTTTAAACATATCTTATCGGTCTGGGTTATTTAAAATTATGAGGGCTGCAATTACACCCGGTATCCACCCACAAATGGTTAAAATTAAAACGATAATTATAGAACCACATCCCTTATCTAAAACTGCCAACGGTGGAAATAAAATAGAAAGCAATACTCTCCAAATGCTCATAGTACAAATTTACGATTAATATTCAAGCTATCTGTACCTCCAAGGGGCGTTTTGTTACACCAACCTATTTTGCATATCTTCGTTTTCAATGAAATTGAACAGTCTCTATATTGTCCTTTCCATTCTTTTATTTTCTACCCCTTGTTTAGGGCAATATGAGTTTACCGGAAATGTCGATCCCGAGACCTGGGAAGGAGATGTTTATCTTTCTGTGATTGAGGATTATCGTAAAATCTCGGGTGTATATCCGGAGCAAATCTTGGCACAAACTTCTCCCGACAGCAGTGGTTACTTTAGGTTCTCCGGAAATAATCTTCCTAATTCCAACAGGATATACCGAATTCACATCGACAATTGTAAACCCAACGAACAAGCCGCTAATCACTTTTTAGGTCATTGTGAGAACAGCAAGGAGGTGTTATTTATCGCCAACAATAGCGACAAATTGGAACTGCCTTTTAGCTTCGATCAAGAAATGTTTTGTAAGGTGGTTTCCAACAACGAAAAAGCCAACACCCTGCTCAAAATAGATTCGATAAAGAATGATATGAAGTTTGCCTTTGGCACCTATCGCAGTGCAGCAAACCGGAAGATAAATTCCAAAAAATGGTTTAAGACACTTCAGAATTATGGTGAACAGTTGAACGAACCACTAGCGGAACTTTACATTTTTAATTTCTTAAGTGATCCCAGAAGTGAATTGCATGCCTATTATTTGAAAGACCTCTCAGATAACACCTATTACGACAAACTAAAAACCCGATTGGAGGCCAATTATCCCAATACTTCTTACGCTCAGCAATTTGCGGCCAACTTGAGAAGTGATAAAGTATTAATTGGTTC
>JABDKT010000289.1 GCA_013002065.1 Flavobacteriaceae bacterium | reverse complement strand
GTCTTTCATGGTCAACGAGCAGTGCAGCAACAACAGCGAATAACGGACTTACGCTTGCTTCAAACAACGTTCAGCTGGGTGGTGCGCTTACACAAGCTACAACCATTTCTGCCGGAGCTAATAATTTGATCATCGATCTCGATGGCGTGGGCGACTTCTTTATCCATGACAATGGCGCAGATGTTTTTGAAGTGGATAGCGGAGGAATTACAAATTTTGGAGATGATGTTTACTGGCGCGACGTGAATACTTCAGGAACTATAATTGCAAGTATAATTGATGATGGAGATGACGGAGTATTTCGTTTATATGAAAATGGATCCACCTCAGTGAATCTTGACGCAAACACACAATTTATTTTTAACGAACAGGGCTTGGATCGCAATTTCAGGATTGAGTCCGATGCCTATGACGATATGTTTTTTTTAGACGCAGGATTGAATAGAATTGGGGTAAATACACTTACACCATCCACTGCATTTCATGTAAATCATCCAACCGGTGTCGGCAACGGACTGTCCATTTCTAATGCGAACGATGCCGATAGATGGCATTTTTATACTTTCACAACCAACGATCTTACCTTGTATTACAATAATGCGAACCGAGGGGCTTTCGATGATGTATCGGGTACCTACACTCCGGTTTCAGATAGGAGTTTAAAGACAAATATTCTACCGGTTTCGAGTGTTCTAAATAAGGTGATGGACTTGGAAGTTGTGGATTATAAGTTTAAAGGTCAAACAACTGCAAAGCGTTATTTAGGTTTCATCGCTCAAGATGTAGAAAAAGTGTTCCCCGACTTGGTTAAAAAACCGGAGTCGAATGCATCGGAAACTTCCACTTATATGCTGGACTACTCCGGATTTGGAACGTTGGCGATCAAAGCCATTCAGGAACAACAAGAAATTATCGAGACTCAAAATTCAGAAATTGAAACACTGAAACAGGAAATTAAGGCCATTAAAGCCATGCTTCAGAAATAAATTGAAAGTTATGTATTAGTTCAAAGCAAACTGGGGTTCTAGGATCCCGGTATCGCACATACATTCCTTCATAAGTTGGTACGTACGCTTGATGTCGTTATCCAACCCAATGGAAAAACGTATGAGACCGTCGCTCAATCCCATTTCTTTTTGTTCTTCTTCGGAAATCTCCGAGGACGTAGAGGTTCCGGGGGCACTAAAAAGGGTCTTGTAAAACCCTAGACTCACTGCCAAATAGCCCAAATTGCGCTCCTGCATTAATTCCATTAAATCATTGGCCTTGTCCAAACTTCCTACATCAAGGGTGAGCATTCCACCAAAACCATATTCGGTGTTCATCATAGTTTGAAACAATTCATGTCCCTTGTGTGAGTCCAATCCGGGATAAACGACTCTTAGTCCGTCGCTCTCAAATTTTGCAGCCAAATAATGTGCATTTTGACTGTGTTGTTTCATCCGAATGTGTAATGTTCGTAGATTTTTCAGAATAGAAGCTGCTCTCAAACTGTCCATTGAAGCCCCTAATAGCATACTGGCTCCGTCGTTTACATTTCGCAGGGCATCGATAAATTCCTGAGTTCCACAAATAACACCACCCATAGTATCACTACTCCCATTAATGAATTTGGTGAGACTGTGAATCACTACATCGGCACCCAGCTTAGCCGGAGATATCGATAAAGGGGAGAAGGTGTTATCCACCATCAATTGAAGATGGTTCTTTTTCGAAATTTCCGATAAGCCTTCGATATCTGCAATTTCTAACAACGGATTACTAACCGACTCACAATAAATAATTTTGGTGTTTTCTGAAATAGCCTTTTCTACTTCTTCCAAATTAGTGATATCCACAAAAGTGGTTTCAATCCCAATTTGAGGTGCAAAGTTTTTAAGGAAAGCATAGGTCCCTCCGTAAATAGTTCGGCTGGCAACAATATGACTACCTGCCTTGCACAATTGCATGATTGCCGGAGTAATTGCTCCCATACCTGTGGCGGTAACGTGAGCTGTTTCGGTGCCTTCCATAGCTGCCAGTGCTTCCCCTAGGTACAAATTGGAAGGAGAGGTGTGACGGGAATATAAGTAACAACCTTCGGCATTACCTTCGAACGTGTCGAACATTGTCTTGGCCGATAAAAATGTATACGTCGAAGAATCGGATATGGACGGATTAACACCTCCAAATTCTCCGAAGTATTGTAAATCTTGAATTTTATTAGCTGGTTTGAATGCCATGGGAGTATTGTTTTAGTTAATTGTTTATCAAAATTACGTCAGTATAGACTTAATAACAATGAATAAATAAATATTCAGTATAAAAAACTATAAAAACTATTAAACACAGCATATATTTCTTATTATTCTCTTAATTGTTTATATTTCAGAAAAATTTTCAGAAATGAAATTAGACCAAGTAGACAAAGCGCTATTGGATTATTTGCAGCAGGACGCGAAGCAAACCAATAAGGAACTTTCTAATAAACTCAATCTTTCGGTCACCGCTGTTTACGAGCGAATAAAGAAATTGGAAAGAGCAGGCGTTGTAAAAAATTATGTGGCACTTTTGGATAAATCTAAGGTTGATAGGGGATTTATGGTATTTTGTCAGATTAAATTAAAAGAACATTTACAGGATTCCATCGTCGATTTTGAAGTGGAGGTTATTCAATTGGAGGAGGTTGTTGAATGCTTTCATGTGAGTGGAGAATACGACTATCTTTTAAAAGTACTGGTGAAGGACATGGAGCATTTTCGCAATTTTATGGTAAATAAATTAACCGGATTGCGACATATTGGAAGTACGCAAAGTTCTTTTACCATTTCAGAAGTAAAAAACACTACCGCAATCTCAATAATTTCATGAAAACAGCACGATATCGCAGCCTAGAATTATTAGTGCTATTTATACTGTTGCCATTAAGTTTGGCGATTCCGTATTCTTTTTATGCAAAGGCAGGTATGGTGCTACTTGGACTCGTTTACGTAATATACGTTTTGATTAAAGTAGAAGGTATTTCTTTTAAAATCAAAGAACGATTAAATTGGCGATTATTCGCAAGAAGGACGGCGTTCATTTTTGCAACGATAGCAATTATTACAACAGCATATGTTTGGGCGGTGGACAAATCGGCATTGTTCTACGTTCCATTGAACAATCCTAAGCTGTTTGTTTTTATTCTTTTTATCTATTCTTTAATTTCTGTTTGGCCACAGGAAATCATCTATCGAACATTTTTCTTTAACAGGTATGGCGATCTTTTTAAGTCGGAAGCATTACTCATTTTCGTAAACGCCGTACTGTTTTCATTGGCGCATATCTTTTTGAGAAACACCTTGGTACTTGTACTCACTTTTTTGGGTGGGATTCTCTTCGGAATAACT
>JABDKT010000286.1 GCA_013002065.1 Flavobacteriaceae bacterium | reverse complement strand
GATGTCCACAGTTGAAAATGGTGAAGTGACACTGAGTTCGGAACATACCTTGGTGCTGTTGGAAGCGACTAATTAAGATTCATGAAAAAAATACTAAGTTTTTTATTTTTAACCCCATTCCTTTTTTCCTGCGGAAATAAGGACAATAAATCTATCGACCCTTCTATGGAGACAACAATAGAGATTCAACCCATCACCGACGAGGTGTTGGAATCGGCTGTAATTTACGAGGCCAATATCAGGCAATACTCACCTGAAGGAACCTTTGAAGCTTTCACAAAGGATATTCCTCAACTAAAAGAACTAGGAGTGAAGATTATTTGGGTCATGCCCATATTTCCTATCTCGGAAGTAAAAAGAAAGGCCTTTGGAGACCTTATGATCGAAGATATTGAGGATCTAGAAGAACGTAAAAAATACTTGGGGAGTTATTATGCCGTATCCGATTTCAAAGCAATCAATCCGGAATTTGGGGACTTGAATGATTTCCGTAAATTATTACAAACCGCCCACGACAATGATATGTATGTCATTTTGGATTGGGTGCCAAATCATACGGGTTGGGACCACAAATGGATTTTTGAACATCCCGATTATTACACAAAAAACGCACAGGGAGAAATTACAGATCCTTTAAATGAAGATGGAACTCCGGTGGGATGGCAAGACGTAGCCGATCTCAATTATGAAAATATGGAGATGCAGGAAGAGATGATCAACGATATGATGTATTGGGTGAAAGAAGAAGGAATTGATGGCTTCCGATGTGATATGGCGGGAATGGTGCCAACGAGTTTCTGGAAAAAAGCGATTCCAAGACTAAGAGCCGAAAAGGACATTTTTATGCTTGCCGAAAGCGATTATCCCGAATTGACAGATAACAACCTTTTTGAAATGCTTTACGGCTGGGAAGTACACCATATTTTTAATGCGATTGCCAAAGGAGAAAAAGATGTATCGAGTTTCGATGGGTATATGACTCATCGTTACCAAAAGTGGAAACAACAAGATATCATTATGAATTTTGTGACCAATCATGATGAGAACTCATGGGCAGGTTCTGTAAAGGAGCGCATGGGCCCGGCTGCCGATGCTATTACCGCCTTGACATATTGTATGCCCGGGATGCCGTTGATTTACAGCGGACAAGAATACAACTTAGAGAAACGTTTGAAGTTTTTTGAAAAGGATTCTATTCCAAAGGAAAAAAGATCGGCTTGGGAATTATTATCCAAACTGGGAGAGCTCAAAAATAATTCCAAAGGCATGTGGGGAGGAAAAGATGCCGCAAGTTACGAACGTCTTAATACTACCGACGATACTAAAATACTCGCCTTCAGAAGAAAAAAAGATGGCAAGGAGTTGGTTTACATCGCTAATCTAAGTGGAAAAGAAGTCGAATTCAATATTAATTTGGAAGGCGCTTTTACCAATGCAATGACCGATGGCGTATTTAATATTAAAGAACCCGGAACGCAAAAATTTGCTCCTTGGGAGTACGTAATATTGACGAAATGATAATTGTAAGCCCCTTTCGAGGGGCTGTTTTATAAAAGTTATAAAACGAAAACGTTATAGTTAAGAATATGGTTTGTAAAGTGAATTTAATGACATAATTTTACCCTAATGAGTACAGAAATCAAGCGCATAGCGGTACTAACAAGCGGTGGAGATGCACCGGGTATGAATGCGGCCATAAGAGCTGTAGTAAGGTCTTGTGCCTATCACGGTCTCGAATGTGTGGGAGTGATGAGAGGACTGCAGGGTTTGATTGAAGGAGACTTTAAAGAGTTGGGACCTCGTTCGGTTAAAAACATTATTAATCGAGGTGGTACTTTTCTGAAATCGGCTCGCTCGGATGAATTTAGGACCAAAGCCGGAAGGCAAGTAGCCTATGACAATCTGAAAAACTCCAATATTGATGCATTGGTTGTGATTGGTGGAGATGGAACGTTTACCGGAGCCAATATTTTTAATCAGGAGTATAACTTTCCCATCGTTGGACTGCCGGGCACGATTGATAACGACATCAACGGAACCGATTATACTATTGGTTACGACACGGCTTTAAACACTGTTGTCGAAGCCATCGACAAGATTCGAGATACCGCCAATTCGCACAACCGCCTATTTTTGGTGGAAGTGATGGGGCGAGATGCAGGAGATATTGCCTTAAATGCCGGGATTGGTGCCGGAGCTGAAGAAATCCTAATTCCTGAAGAGGATATGGGAAAAGACCGATTATTAGCTTCCTTAAAACGAAGTAAGAAGTCGGGGAAATCGTCGAGTATAGTCGTAGTGGCCGAAGGAGACCAAATTGGAAAAAATATTTTAGGCTTAGCCGACTATATAAGAGAGCATTTGGACGAATACGAAGTGAAAGTAACAGTATTGGGTCATATCCAAAGAGGAGGGACGCCAAGTTGCTACGATAGAGTATTGGCCAGCCGATTGGGAGTTGGGGCCATAGATGCTTTAATGAGAGGAGAAAGTGATGTAATGATTGGTATCTCTCATAACAAAATTGTGTCGGTGCCTTTTTCCGAAGCTATAAAAGGAGAAAACGAAATAGACTTAGACTTAATTAGAGTAGCAGATATAACATCTGTATAAATCAAAAAACTATGACAAAAATTGGAATAAACGGTTTTGGCCGAATTGGAAGAATCGCTTTTAGAATTGCGGCCCAAGATGATAATGTAGAAGTTGTGGCGGTAAACGATTTGCTAGAAGTAGATCATTTGGCATACCTTTTAAAATATGATTCGGTACACGGGAAATATTCGGGAGATGTAAAAGTTTCTAATGGAAATTTAGTAGTGGATGGCAAAACCATTCGAGTAACTTCGGAAAGAAACCCTGAAGATCTTAAATGGGATGCTGTAGGAGTTGATGTAGTTATCGATTGTACTGGAATCTTTACCACTTTAGATTCTGCTGGGGCACACATTAAGGCCGGAGCAAGAAAAGTTGTGATTTCTGCACCTTCAAAGGACGCACCTATGTTCGTGATGGGTGTGAATCACCAAGATGTGAAGCCCGAAGACAATGTAGTTTCCAACGCTTCTTGTACCACCAATTGTTTAGCACCTATGGCTAAAGTAATTGACGACAACTTAGGAATTGTTGAAGGGTTGATGACTACGGTACATGCTGCAACTTCAACTCAATATACCGTAGATAGTCCCTCGAAAAAGAACTATCGTTTAGGACGTAGTGCATTGACTAATATTATTCCAACTTCTACGGGAGCTGCGGTAGCTGTGACCAAAGTAATACCGGCCTTAAAAGGAAAACTTACCGGGATGGCATTTAGAGTTCCTACTGCCGATGTATCTGTGGTGGATCTAACGGTGAGAACCGAGAAGTCGGCTACCTATGAAGAAGTTAAGGCCTTGTTTAAACAAGCTGCTACTTCGCAGCAATACCAAGGCGTGATCGATTATGTGGAAGATGCGGTAGTTTCGCAGGATTTTGTGAGTGATCCAAACACCTGTAATTTCGATGCTAATGCGGGTATCGCCCTTAACGACAATTTCTTTAAATTAGTGGCATGGTATGACAATGAGTACGGTTATTCTGCCAAGTTGGTCGATCTGGCCGCTCACGTTGCTAGCTTATAAATTATGACTTTAATTGCAGACGGAGGATCCACCAAATGTGATTGGATTTTACTAGATTCAGCGGGTGAGGTTCTTTTAAAAACCCGAACCAAAGGATTGAATCCGGCGGTTGTTTCGGAGGAAGAATTGTATAATCGCATTAATGCTAATGCCGATTTACAAGGTATCTTCTCGAAAGTGGAAACCTTGGATTTCTATGGAGCAGGTAGTGGAACAGAAACTCCCAAACGAACATTGATCAAAGTACTTTCCGATCTTTTCCCTAAAGCCAAGGTAGACGTTAATGAAGATATGTTGGCTGCTGTTTATGCCGCCACCACCGAACCAGGAATTGTATGTATCCTGGGTACCGGCTCAAATAGTTGTTATTTCGACGGCTCCACCATTCATGCTTATGTTCCCTCTTTAGGATATGTGTTGATGGATGAGGCGAGTGGAAATTTCTTCGGAAAAAGGCTTATACGAGATTATTTCTATAAGAAAATGCCCGAAAAACTGGCTGAAGAATTTGAACAACGCTTCGATTTAGATCCCGATGTGATAAAGCTGAATGTGTACCAGAAGGAAAATCCGAATACCTATTTAGCCTCCTTTGCTGAGTTTATTTTTACGTCGGAAGAGGTGAAGGGTTATTTCTATAAACTGATAAGTGACGGGATGAAGAAGTTTATAGAAAACCGCGTACTTTGCTATCCTGAAGCTCAAAATGTACCAATTCATTTCATTGGTTCGATCGCGCACTTTTCAGAAGAAATGATACGCGATGCCATGAAACCGTATCATTTAAAGCTCGGGACTATAATTAGAAGACCCATAGATGGTTTGATTGAATACTACCGAAAGCACCGGCTAAAAGTTACTTCTTAAACTCCCAACATATTTCCTATGAGCCTTCCAAAAATAAATCCGACGAAAACCGAAGCTTGGAAAAGGCTTAGCTCACATTTTGGGAAAACCAAAGATGTGTTGATGCAGGATCAATTTGTTGCCGATCTCAATCGAGCGGACGAATTGAGAATAGTATGGAACGATTTCTATGTGGATTATTCCAAAAATCGAATTTCAAAGGAGACACTTTCATTACTTTCTGAATTAGCTGCCGAAGTGGGATTGAAAGATGCCATAGACGCTCAGTTTTCAGGAGAACGAATCAATGAAACCGAGGACAGGGCAGTTGGTCATACCGAATTGCGAAACTTTAAGGCAATGAAACCTGAGGTTTCAGAAACCCTTCAGAAGATACAATCGTTTACCCAAAAAGTTATTTCCGGCGATTGGAAAGGACATACCGGTAAGGCCATTACGCATATCGTGAATATTGGTATTGGTGGAAGCGATTTGGGACCCGATATGGTTTGCGATGCTTTGGCATATTATAAAAATCATCTGGACGTTCGTTTTGTATCGAACGTCGATGGTGATCATGTCATGGAGTCCTTAAAAGGTCTGGATCGAGAGTCTACCTTATTTATTATCGTTTCCAAAACCTTTACCACACAAGAGACGTTAACCAATGCACAAACCATTCGAAAATGGTTTTTGGAGAAGGCAAATGAAGATGCGATTGCCAAACATTTTGTGGCAGTTTCTACCAATTTGGATGCTGTGAGTTCCTTCGGAATTGCTTCTGAAAATATCTTTCCCATGTGGAATTGGGTAGGAGGAAGGTTTTCGCTTTGGAGTGCCGTAGGATTGTCGATAGCTTGCGCGGTGGGATATGACAACTTTGAATCACTGCTGAAAGGCGCTCATGAAATGGACCTTCACTTTAAAGAGATACCCTTCGAATCCAATATTCCTGTGACCTTGGCGCTTATTTCGGTTTGGTATAATAATTTTTACAAGGCCGAAAGTGAATGTGTCGTACCCTATTCTCAATATCTATCCAAGCTAGTGGCTTACCTTCAACAAGGGATTATGGAGAGCAATGGAAAAGGAGTGGATCGTAACGGTGATACTATCGATTACGAAACGGGAACTATTGTTTGGGGAAGTACAGGCACGAATGCACAACATGCTTTTTTTCAATTAATTCATCAAGGGACGAAATTAATTCCAACCGACTTTATTGCCTTCAAAAAGTCTTTATATGGCCAAGAAGATCATCAGAATAAATTGTTGGCCAATTGTGTGGCTCAAACCGAGGCGCTAATGCAGGGAACATACGGCAGTGAAGTTGAGAATAACTTTAAGGTCTTTTCAGGGAATCGGCCTACTAATACAATTCTCATTAATCGGCTAACGCCTAAATCATTAGGAAGTCTAATTGCCATGTACGAACACAAATTGTTTGTGCAGGGAATAGTTTGGAATATATTCAGTTATGATCAATGGGGTGTCGAGCTAGGAAAAAAATTGGCAAAGGGTACGTTAAATGCTATCGAGAGCCAAGACTTGAAAGATGTGAAGAATTCTTCCACACGAAATCTAATTTCCAGAATAAAATAATTTAATTACAATATTATAATTCAAAACCTTCGTTTTCTAACGAGGGTTTTTTTAATTTTAAAGCTTAACCAAAAAAATTTTAATTATGAGTCAAGCTGACAAAAAAATTACCCTGCCACAGGCGATTGCACAAACCACAGCATGGAGGTCCAGTCACCCTAACGCTTGTAAAGCATTTTTAATTCCTATTCAAGACTTACAGGGTTTATTGGCAGAAATTCAGGGCCAGGGTTCCGGGGCACAGGCAAGAGCATATTTGGCTATGGATGGAAATGAAGAAAAGTTAGTCTTTGTGGGAACTGAAGAAGTACCTGATGGAAAAGGTGGGACCTATTATAAAGATTTACTACCCAACGATGGAGATGGAGATGGGAACGGTAATAGTATTTGGGATTTTACGAGACCTTGTCC
>JABDKT010000284.1 GCA_013002065.1 Flavobacteriaceae bacterium | reverse complement strand
TGCTTCCTCATATCCCGTGGTTCCGTTAATCTGACCCGCAAAAAACAAACCCGAAACTAATTTTGTTTCCAGAGTGTGTTTTAATTGTGTTGGTGGGAAATAATCATATTCTATGGCATAACCCGGCCTAAAGAACTTTACATTTTCAAACCCGTCGCATTCTTTTAAGGCTTTAAATTGAACTTCCTCAGGCAACGAAGTGGAAAACCCGTTAATGTAATATTCTACCGTGTCCCATCCTTCAGGTTCCACAAATAATTGATGTCTTTCTTTATCGGCAAACCGATTAATCTTATCTTCGATTGAAGGACAATATCGAGGTCCTATGCTTTTTATAGAGCCATTAAACATGGGCGAACGATCAAAGCCTTCCTTAAGCAATTCATGAACCAACGGACTCGTATAGCTCATATGACAGGCCCTCTGATTATCTAAAGGTTTTGTTTCGTCTGAAAATGAAAATTTTTGTGGCTTGTCATCCCCTGGTTGAATAACCATTTTTGAAAAGTCTAACGACCGCCCATCCACTCTTGGTGGCGTTCCGGTCTTCATTCTTCCGGAATCAAAACCTAAATCCACAAGATCCTTTGTAATTCCTGTAGCCGCTCTTTCGCCTGCACGCCCTCCTCCAAATTGTTTTTCTCCGATATGAATAAGTCCGTTCAGAAAAGTTCCATTGGTGAGTACCACACTTTTCCCTCTTACTTCTAATCCAAGAGAGGTTCTAACACCAACAATTTTGTCCTTTTCAACGATAATCCCCGATACCATTTCTTGATAAAAATCCAAATTAGGAGTATTCTCCAACATTAATCTCCAAGATTCTGCGAAACGCATCCTATCGCTTTGCACTCTTGGACTCCACATAGCAGGACCTTTAGATTTATTCAGCATCTTAAACTGAATAGCCGTTTTATCTGATACAATACCACTATATCCGCCCATCGCATCAATCTCACGCACAATCTGTCCCTTTGCAATTCCGCCCATGGCAGGATTGCAAGACATTTGTGCTATGTTCTGTAAATTCATTGTAATTAAAAGCGTGCTTGAACCCAAGTTCGCCGCAGCTGCCGCCGCCTCCGAACCGGCGTGTCCGCCTCCAACTACTATAACATCGTATTCTTTATCAAACATATGTATTGTTCCACGTGGAACATTTTCTTTTTATTGAACGCAAATATACTATAAATGTCTCATTCTCAGACACTTGAAGTTATATCTGCCTGATTTTCAACGATCTAGATAAATTGCCTTTTGCTCAATGCTTGGTCCTCTCTTTTCCGCATGTTCATCTTATCATTTTCCGAAGCATCCTTATGTCCACAAAAATGAAGAATTCCATGAATCATAACTCTATGTAATTCATCATCTAATTTCTCACCCAACTCTTCCGCATTTTCTTTTACTCTATCAACAGAGATATAAATTTCTCCATTCATTTCATTACCTAAGGAATTATCAAAACTGATAATATCCGTAAAGGTGTCATGATCTAGAAATTTCAGATTTATTGAATGTAAATAATGGTCACTGCAAAACACATAAGATATTTCACCCAGTGTTTTATCTTCAGAATTTATTACTTCCGTAATCCATTCTTTTAACTCTTCTTTTTTATGTAAATCGAATTCTGTCTCGAAAAAGAAATCAATCATTTTTGTCGTTAAAATACTTCTTTACCTCCTCTTTGTATTTCGACCGCAAAGGTAAGGCTTCTCGATTAAGAATTTCTGTAGTGTTGAAGTATTTCTTTATGTCCTCTGGCTTCAATCGCAGGGTGTTCGTAAATGATTCTTTGTTGGTTTTAGATTCTCTTCGTGATTCCTGCCCCTGTTTGAAATCGGCTTCATCTAATTTCAATAACTCGTATTGCAGGTTAAGCATTCGTTCTAGTGTTCTTTGATTAAAACCTTTGTCCAGCAACTGTTGTTCGATCCCTTCCATTTCTTTAATCAATTTGCCGCCATTGCCTTTTAGACCCTCCTTGCTTAGACGATCTTCTAACTGGTTTCTTAACTGTTGTTGTTGCTTATAAATCTCATACAGCTCGCCATTGAGGTCTTCATTGTAACCATCTTCATTTTCTCCATCACCTTCTCCTGAATTTCCGTTATTTCCTCCTTTTCCTTTTCCGCTTTTTCCACCTTCTCCTCCACGACTGTTCTCTCCTTTCTGTCCGTTACTATCACTCCCTTCACCTTCACCATTTTCTCCAGATTGGCCTTCCTCTTCCTTGCCTTCTTTTCCCTCACCTTTATTAATTCCTTCTTGCATCTTTTTAGACAAACTTTCTTGTTCCTGAATAATATCCGGTAGCTGGAACCCTTTCCCCTGACCTTGACCCTGTCCTTGGCCCTGTCCTTGGCCTTGGCCTTGTCCAGAGGCACTCATCATCATTTGATTCTGCATATTTCCCAATAATTCACTTAAAAGGATCGCCAATTCATTCGCTCCGGTAACTGTATACTGTTGATTCGAAATCCCCGCTCTCACCCTATTCTCGGCCAGCCGCTCCATGGATTTATCAATATTATATGTTACCTCTGTAAGCGATTCATTGATTTTATCACCAATAAGTGGTTGACGCAATGATAAAGCGAATAAGCTATCGTCAATGTGCTGAAAATTTAATTTTAAATCGTTTTGGGCGTTTAGTTTTTTTCCGAAAACTGCACTACCATATTCGATTTGTTTGAATTCATCCAACAAGTCTTCTTGTTCGAAAGAAAACACTACTAAATTGTCTAATATTTGACGTAGCATCTCAACATCTTCCTCTATACTTTCCATTTGGCCAGACTGCATCTGCA
>JABDKT010000280.1 GCA_013002065.1 Flavobacteriaceae bacterium | reverse complement strand
ATAAAGGCCTTTCATGTAAAAGATTCCGAATTTAACCCAACGGGTAAAAAAGGAGCCTTTGGCGGATACAGTGATTGGAAAGATCGTGCGGGGCGTTATCGATCGTTGGGTGATGGGCAAATAGATTATAAGACTGTTTTCAGCAAATTAACCGAATACGGTTGTGATGTTTGGGCCGTTATGGAATGGGAATGTGTGATTAAAAGTCCGGAGCAAGGAGCTCGAGAAGGTGCTAAATTTATTAGTGATCATATTATCGAGGCCACTCAAAAACGATTTGATGATTTTGCAGGTTCCGAAATAGATAAAGAAAAATTAAAGAAAATTTTAGGCCTTTAGAATGAAGGGAATTAAAAAAGGAATTGTCGCAGTCCTTATTTTAGTAAGCTGGGTGTCTTTTTCACAAGATACCGGAGATTTTAATTTTGGGGTTTTCGGTGGAGCAAGTGTCTCAAATATTGTGTCGGCGCAAGATCTTATTGATTCGAATCTTCGCCTAGGTTTTAATGGAGGTGTGGCCGGGAATTATCATTTTTCGGAACTCTGGAGTCTGGAAATGGACCTATTTTACAATCAGAATGGTAGGGTGATAGATAAACTGTCGAGTAATGACTCGCAAATAAGTCGCACCTTGACGCTTCATTATGTAACTTTGGCCGTATTACCAAATTATCATTTCGGTCAAAACACCAATTGGTATTTCAAAGCCGGACCTTATATAGGTTTTTTAGTGGGTGCAAATCAAGGCACGGCACAAGTAAAAGAAGAATTTACGAGCAACGATTTAGGTCTCACCGGCGGATTTGGATATGAATTTTCTCTTTCTGAAAGTGGAAATTCAATCCTATTTATAGAATTAGTCCATCAACTTGGGCTTTCCAACATTGTGGAGGATAATATCAATGAGGATATTAGAAACAGCCGAAGCAGTATCAACCTTGGAATTGAACTTTAAGCAAAAATTAAAAATGATGAATATATTTAATATGAAAAGAATTTCTTTACTATTGGTCTTATTAGCGATTACGATGGCATGTAAAAACGAGACAAAAAATAATGTTGAGGAAACAGAAACTGCAATGGAAAATACTGAAGAAAAAACTACAAGTCAGGATTCTGAATGGATTACGCTGTTCGATGGAACATCCATGGATCAATGGAGAGGATATCTAACAGATGAAATGTATCCCGAATGGACGATCGAAGATGGCACTTTGGCGTTCACCCCAGGTGAAGAAGGAGGTAAAAATATCATCACAAAAGAGAAGTTTACCAATTTTGTCCTCTCTCTGGAATGGAAAATTTCAGAAAAAGGAAATAGTGGAATCTTTTGGGGGATTTACGAAGATGAAAAGTTCCCTGAGGCCTATGAAACAGGTCCCGAAATTCAAGTTCTGGACAATGTAGGCCATCCCGATGGCAAATTCCCTACACATGTGGCGGCTTCCTTATACGATTTAATCGCAGCTCCCTTTGATGCTCCGGTTCCTGTAGGTGAATGGAATACCTGTGTCTTAGAAGTGAATCATAGCACGAATTTAGGTAAAGTGACTTTTAACGGTAATGAATTGTTCACCTTCCCTGTTCATGGAGAAGAATGGGATGCGATGGTAGCCGATTCTAAGTTTAAGGGTTGGGAAGGATTTGGAAAATATCAAACCGGGCATATCGGACTTCAGGACCATGATGACAAAGTTTGGTATCGAAATATAAAGATAAAGAGACTCGATTAAAACTTGGGTTCAATAAAGTAAAGCAAAATATGTCGGATCTCACCAATTTATATTTGGCACTAGGTTACTGTATCTTCATGCTAATTCTGGGGTTAATATTACAGAAATTCCCACCGAAAAAAATAAATCATATTTACGGTTACAGAACGAACCGTTCCATGCAAAATGAGAATACTTGGAACACGGCCAACCAATATTCGTCTAGATTAATGGTTCGAATGAGTTTGTTAAGCTTAATTTTTCCTCCTTTGTTGTATTTTATTTATCCTGAATATAATTTCATGATCACCATCGTGGTTAATACACTTTTAATTGTTTCAATTCTTTGGTTCACAGAAAACCATTTAAAATCAAAATTTGATACACAGGGAAATAGGATTGAGTCTTAAATTGATTTCTTACTGTTTTCTTCTGAAACACCTAAAATCACTACCTTTGCTGGCATAAACTACGAATATGATCCAGTCCATGACCGGTTATGGCAAAAGTGTACTCGAATTGCCATCGAAAAAAATAACCGTTGAATTAAAATCCTTGAATAGTAAAAATCTCGACTTGAATGCCCGCGTTCCAAGCGTTTATAGAGAAAAGGAATTGGCGATGCGAAATCATATTTCGAAGTCTCTGTCCCGAGGCAAAGTTGATTTTAATTTATTTGTTGAAATAACCGGTGAGGAAACCAACACTCAGCTTAATGAAGCAGTAGTGAAACAATATATCCAACAATTGAAAAATGTGGTGGATGGCGACCCCACCGAATTGATGAAAATGGCCGTTCGTATGCCGGATGCATTAAAGAC
>JABDKT010000277.1 GCA_013002065.1 Flavobacteriaceae bacterium | reverse complement strand
TTCTTTGAAGCCGTTTCATCAAGTGAGCTAAGTATTGATTAGTTTGCACTCAATAAAGCCAAAAACTTATCTAGATTTGGCAATATCACTATTCTTGTTCTTCTGTTTTTCGATCTTCCTTCAGTTGTTTCATTATCGGTGATTGGCTGATAACTACTTCTTCCTGCGGCAATTAGTTTTGCGGGATCTACGTTAAATTGATCTTGCAATTTTCGGATCACAGCAGTAGACCTTTCTACACTTAAATCCCAATTGTCCTTTACTGAAGCACCTTTTTTCACAGTTTGAGCGTCGGTATGTCCTTCGATTAAAACTTCCATAGCCGGTTCACTGTTAATTACATCGGCTAGTCTTTGTAACAAGTTGTCGGCTTTCGGGTTTACACGATAGCTTCCCGATTTGAACAATAACTTATCGGATATGGTGATCATTACTACGGTTTCATCTATATCGACCGTAATATCATCTTCCTCACCTTCAGCGACTAGGGTATTGTCCAGGTTCTTCTTTAGGTTATAAGAAACAATCAAGTTCATTGAATCCTGCAAAGTTCTCGCCTCGGCCAATTCATTTTGATCGACTTTAGCAAGTGCAGCTTTCATTTGCTCCTTATCATTTTTAGAAATCACCACATTCCCATAGTTCTTTAAACTAGTATTCTCCAATTCGATATTAGCATCGGTTAAAGAACTTATCTTAGCGTTATAGCTGGCCACACGCTCTTCAATTTTAGCGTATTTGGCTTCAATTTCTTCTTTTTCGACTTGGGTTTTGGTAAGGGTTGATCTAGTTTCGTTGTATTGGCTTTCCAATTCAACATACTTCTTTTTAGAAACGCAGGAAGTGAGAATCACAGCTGCGCCAAGCACGGTGAGTGCAGTTAACTTTTTCATTTTACTAAGTATTAATGGTTTGTTGTACAAAATAACATCATTATGACTGAAATTATTGATTAAAAAATGCTATAATTTTGTTAAGAAAATCTTTAACAGACTTTAGGCGTTAAATTTATCTGAAAAAGACAATTTCAGCAGCGACAAAAACGATAGAGTCGATTTAAATTGTGTACTTTTCGCCAGTCGTGAAAGCCACTTTTTGAAAAATTATAAGAACATGCAAATACCCAGTGAAGTACCGAAACCCGATAACAATACTCCGTTGGATTTTTCTAATCCGTTTGAAGTAATCGTCTATATCGTGATACCCATCGCTTTATTGATTTTGTATATTTTACTTCGGAAAAGGAGAAGGGCCAAAAACAAATCAATTGAAAATATTCAAAATTAGTTTTTGGTTTGATTATTGCACGAGAAATTCAAAATCGTAGAATGAAAAATAAGTCTTGGTTGGCCATATCACTTTTCTTCCTTTCAATAGGGGCTGTAAACGCCCAAATTGAGACCAATACCAATTCGATTGAATTCGAAATTGAAGATAACAACGTGGCGAATCCCAGCGGATTGGAATTACCGGCGAGAAAAAAACCTAGCTTAACTTTACCCCCCGAAGAAAGGGATCCGCGTACTAATCTCGATTTAGGCAATCCGGAACCTGAAATGCTAAATATGTCCAAGGACGACGGATTGTTGGAGAACAACAAAGGCAAAACACCAAAAGCATTTACCAAAGATAAGGAGCCCACCAAAGAATTCGACCGAGATCAAATGTTAGGCGAAGTATTAACAGGTGCTGAATACGTTATGGTGAAGTACCGTGACCATGAATATGTTGATGGAGATTTAATACGAGTTTATGTGAATGGCGATATCGTACAGTCACGAGTTTTTTTGAATGGTAGTTTTGGCGGATTTAATTTAACCTTAGAGCCGGGCGTAAATCGGATAGAATTCGAAGCACTTAATCAGGGGAGTTCAGGACCCAACACGGCCGAATTGCACGTTTACGACGATCAAGGACGCATCATATCGGCCAAAGAATGGAATTTACTCACGGGTAGAAGGGCCATTATTACGGTGGTAAAGAATAAATAAAAAAGCCTCCGAAGAGGCTTGTCTATTATAATTTGACTAAGACTATTCTTCTGTTTTTTCTTCATCCTCTTCATTCAGTTTTGCCATCATTTCTTCGAAGGTGGTTAGATACAAATACATACTTCCTCCTAAGGTGATAATGGCAGTATCGATGGTTTCCAGAGGTCTTGACGAATTTGCAAAGGCTCTTTCCAGTTGATTTTTCACATTTTCATCTTCTGAAATTTTATAAGCTTTATACTTATAAGGTGTTTCATTCAATGGTGCAATTATACTATCGCAATTGGTGCAATTTTCAGGAATATAAATCGTAATAGGTAATTTTGGATCTATTTTGATCTTTTCAAATTCTTTCCGAATTACTCTCCTGGAAAGACTATCGGTTACATCCAATGTATAAGTGTACATCGCTTGCTGACCGCGTTCCACGATGAGACTTATCAAATTTACTTTCGAAGTTGCCGGAACTCTAACCTTTCTTGGAATTCCTTTTCGTTGTCTAAATCCGGTTCCTTCCACTTTAATAGCAACATCCAAATCAACCAGATTTTTATTCACCGCATTTAAAAATAAGCGATTGGCTTTTTGTTCTTCTTCTATTTCAACCGTGTATTCCTGAGCAAACAGGATGGGGGTAGTAAGCAATAATGCGAAGAGGCATGTGAGTAGATTCTTGTACATAAATAGTGTGTTTGTGGGTTTCGAATATATGAATTATTTAAGAATATTGTAATTTTAAGAACAAATGCTTTTAAAATGAAGAAAAAGTTCTGGACCTCAGATAAAATAGTAAGTTTCGCAGCTATCGGCATTAGTATATTCACGCTATTTATATTCGTTAAACAAACCAACATAATAGAGGAGCAAAGTCATCTTTCGGTAATGCCTTACCTGCTTATGGAAACTGCCAACAATGGTGAAAACAAAACTTTCAGTATTGAAATTGTAAACTATGGGGTGGGTCCTGCCA
Organism: Flavobacteriaceae bacterium; assembly: GCA_013002065.1. Lineage (GTDB taxonomy): Bacteria > Bacteroidota > Bacteroidia > Flavobacteriales > Flavobacteriaceae > Aureisphaera. The sequence continues at coordinate 715 of JABDKT010000277.1, read as the reverse complement.
TTATTGAAAGTCGGATAATTTATTTTCAGGATAAGGAATATGATCTAGAATTTGTAGATTTTCTTAAAAATCATATCCCAAACACCGACAGCATCACGGTAATCAATAACTCAACCTTGCAAAAGGGTTTTGCCTTACCTGCCGGGGCTTCGAGAAATTTGATTAAAGTGGGTGGCGATGATTACAGTTATCAAAACTTTCTTAAGATCATGCAGACCATTCAAAGTGACAGTTTCAATTATAAAATAAGGTACAAGTCCATTTACGGTGACCGCTGGATGATCTCTGCCGAAACTAACGCTCCCGTGGAATTAGAAGACTAATTCTCTTACTTTATATATTCCGAATACATTTAGCTACATTTTAACTAAATACTCCGTGGGTTCGCTTAACTTTAGGCATGTATATCTCTTCAACATCAGTATTATGAAATATTATTACGCACCTATTTTTGTATTATTTTTTTCAAGCCTGTGTATAAATGCGCAGCAAAACACGGCTGCCGACCGTGATTTTCATAACGAAATTCCAGACGATCCTTATGTTTTTGTCGATAGGTCACTTATGCCAAAGCAAGAGGCTTATAATGTTCGCCGTTCCGATTATTTCACGACTCAAGTAAATATCGATGCCGCTGGAATGGATATAGTGGGTGATGCCGGTAATGAGCCTTCATTGGCAGTAGACCCTTTAAATCCCGATCGAATAGTAATAG
>JABDKT010000265.1 GCA_013002065.1 Flavobacteriaceae bacterium | reverse complement strand
AAGATGGCCGGGTGGAATGTTGACCAACTTCGTAACTATTCGTAAAGCGGTTAAGAAAATGACCTCTATCGATAGAATGAAGCAAGATGGTACTTTCAACACACTTTCCAAGAAAGAAAGATTAGCTGTAGATCGTACTCGTGCTAAATTGGAAAAGAACTTAGGTTCGATTACCGATATGAGTCGTCTTCCAGGAGCGCTTTTTATTGTAGACACCACTAGAGAGCACATTGCTGTGAAGGAAGCTCAAAAATTGAACATTCCAATTTTCGCGATGGTAGATACTAATAGTGATCCAAGACCGATCGACTATGTAATACCATCTAACGATGATGCTTCTAAGTCTATCGAGAAAATTATTTCTAGTGTTTCTAACGCGATCATCGATGGATTAGCTGAAAGAAAAGCCGGAAAAGATAGTGAAGCTGCTGCTCAAGCACCTGCTGAAAAAACTACAAAAGCAGCTGTTGCCGCCGATGCAGTTAAGGAAGAAGAATAATTAACAATTTTGTAAAACCCGAAATCTTTTATCGAATTAGCTTTACGCTAACTTTCGATCTAAGAGATTTCAATAATTAAATAAAATAATCTTGAAAACGATGGTAAAAGTAACCGCCGCAGAAGTAAATAACCTAAGAAAGAAAACCGGAGCCGGAATGATGGACTGTAAAAAGGCATTAGTTGAGGCAGAAGGTGATATGGATAGAGCTATTGAAATCCTACGTAAAAAGGGTCAGAAGATCGCCGAGAAAAGAGCCGATCGTGACTCTAGCGAAGGAGCTGTTATCGCAAAAGTAAACGAAGCTGCCAACAAAGGTGTGATCGTTTCTTTAAATTGTGAAACCGACTTCGTTGCAAAAAATGACTCTTACGTGCAAATGGCTCATAAAATGGCCGAAGTTGCATTAGGAACGTCTTCAATGGAAGAATTTTTGGCAGCCGATTTCGACGGAATGACTGTTCAAGAGAAATTGACCGAGCAAACCGGAGTAATTGGTGAGAAGATTGAAATTGGAGGTTTCAAAACTTTGGAAGCTCCTTTCGTTGGTTCTTATATTCACGGAAACAAAATTGCTGCTTTAGTTGGACTTTCTGCTGCTGTGGATGGTGCTGCCGAGATCGCTAAGAACGTATCTATGCAAGTAGCTTCTATGGGAGCCACTACTCTTTCTTATAAAGATTTTGATCCTGCTTATGTTGCTTCCGAAACCGAAGCAAGAATTGCCGTAATCGAAAAGGAGAACATAGAACTAGGTCGTTTAGGTAAAACTTTGAAAAACGTACCTCAGTACATTTCTCGTGCTCAATTGACCGATGAAGTTCTAGCAAAAGCTAAGTCTGATATCGAAGCTCAATTAGCAGCCGAAGGCAAGCCTGAGCAAATCTGGGACAAAATCGTACCTGGAAAATTAGAGCGTTTTGTGAGTGATAATACTACCTTGGATCAAGAGCAATGTCTTTTGGACCAGAACTTTATCATGGATGAGAAACAATCGGTTGCCGAGTATGTTGCCAGTAAAGGCGATGTTAGTGTAGTTGGATTTGAAAGAGTTTCTTTGGTGTAAAGAAATCTGAAATAAAATTAAAAACCGCTTGAAAATTAACTTCAAGCGGTTTTTTATTTAGAATACTTCATCCACAATTTTTCTTTATTTTTGCTCAAGCAATCTTCGATCATGCAATACAAAAGAATACTTCTCAAACTTTCCGGTGAAGCGCTCATGGGAAATCGACAATACGGAATCGATCCGGAACGCCTCAAGGAATATGCCGAGGAAATTAAACAGATCACTGCCAAAGGTGTCGAAGTCGCCATTGTAATTGGCGGAGGGAATATTTTTAGAGGTGTTGCTGGTGCAAGCAAAGGAATGGATAGAGTTCAAGGTGATCATATGGGCATGTTAGCCACAGTAATCAACGGACTTGCATTACAAAGTGCCTTGGAAGATGAAGAAATACCGACAAGACTTCAGAGCGCCATTAAAATGAACGAAGTTGCCGAACCTTTTATACGTCGGAAAGCGGTTCGACACTTGGAAAAAGGAAGAGTGGTGATTTTTGGAGGTGGTACCGGAAACCCTTATTTTACTACAGATTCGGCAGCCGTTTTAAGAGCGATTGAAATTGAAGCCGACGTTATTCTGAAAGGTACGCGAGTGGATGGAATCTATACAAGTGACCCGGAAAAAGACGACAAGGCAACAAAATTCGATTTTATCAGTTTTGATGATGTACTTAAAAAAGGATTGAAGGTAATGGACACAACTGCCTTTACTTTGAGTCAGGAAAATGAACTCCCCATCATTG
>JABDKT010000246.1 GCA_013002065.1 Flavobacteriaceae bacterium | reverse complement strand
ACATTTCCGGTGGCGAAGGAATCGATCAATCGCTTTAAAACTTCTGTGATCCTTGTGATTAACTTTTGAAATTCGCTACGATTGGCAAATTCAACGTCTTCTTCTGCAAAATCTAACTCCAGTTCGATGAGAGATGCAAAATTGAGTAACTCCTCTCTCAATGCTTTTATTTCCGAAGAAAATCCGCCGCGCATCTGTTGTATTGCCAACTGATGACTCGCCTCACTATCACTTGCGATAAGATCGGCAACGGCTTCCGCCTGACTCAAATCCATTTTACCATTTAGGAAGGCTCTTAAGGTAAACTCCCCGGCTTGTGCCATACGGCATCCTTTCCGAAGACAAAGTTGAATGATCTCTTGCTGAATATAATTACTTCCATGACATGAAAACTCTACCACATCTTCACCTGTATAACTCTGCGGATTCTTAAAAATCGTAGCCAATACCTCGTCTATGGTTCTTTTTCCATCAACAACATGACCCAAGTGTACGGTATGCGAAGGTTGCTCCTGGAGGACCTTGCCGGAAATAGAAATGAAAATTTCCGAAGCAATAGAAATCGCCTCCTTACCCGAAAGTCGGATAACCGCAATTGCGCCCGCGCCTGCAGGAGTTGCTAAAGCTACTATGGTGTCGTCATAAATCATGGAATGCAAAAATACAAATTAGGACGGTGCCTGTAACATTTTTATCATCCTAGCTACCAATATACTGTAACCTCTAAATCAATCGAAAATGGAAGTACTCAATCATACAGCACAGCGTGAAGACAGAAGTCTTATCGTTGTCATGCATTTAACTCAACTCCTTACCTATGTGACAGGATTTGGCGGACTCATAGTTCCCTTAATCCTCTGGCTTACGCAGCGAGATAAGGTGATGGATATGGATGATCATGGTAAAGCGGCGATTAACTTTCAGTTATCTCTTATACTTATCACCATTATTTGTATCCCCGGCATACTGTTGTTCGGACTTGGCATCCTCGGATTTATTTTCGTTGGAATCGTCGGATTCGTGCTACCCATAGTAAATGCCATACGAGCCAGTAACGGACAAGAACCTAGTTATTTTTCAACCATACGGTTTATAAAGTAGTTTGTTTATAGTTAGCGAAAAATCCCGCCTAAGAGCGGGATTTTTTATGTTTTAAATCAAATTTGTCGGCTGTGACTTCTCGATACAATTTTGTTCATGATATTCACAAAATCACTCGAAGTGACAACAAAAGTATTCTAACTAAAACCTAGTTATTCAACATCACCGGCATCACCAACATAGTTACCTCTTCGCCTTCGTCCAAGCCATCAACAGGAGTTAGAATTCCTGCTCGGTTGGGCAATGACATTTCTAAGGAAACATCGTCACTAGTTAGGTTATTTAGCATTTCGGTTAAGAAACGCGAGTTAAAACCTATTTGCATATCGTCTCCCTGATAATCACAAGTAAGTCGTTCGTCTGCCTTATTGCTGTAGTCGATATCTTCGGCAGAAACGTTTAATTCGGCGCCTGCAACTTTTAGTCTAATTTGATGCGTTGTTTTATTACTGAAAATACTAACACGGCGCACAGAATTCAAAAATTGATTGCGATCGATGGAGAGCTTGTTAGGGTTTTCCTTCGGAATTACCGCTTCGTAATTTGGATATTTTCCGTCGATCAATCTACAGACCATTTCAGTGTTATCAAAAACAAATTTCGCATTGCTCTCGTTGTATTCAATACTTACATCTTCTTCACTACCGGCCAAAATTCCTTTTAAAAGGTTTAAAGGCTTCTTTGGCATAATAAATTCAGCAGTTTGTGAGGCTTTCACATCTTTTCTAGTGTATTTTACCAATTTATGTGCATCGGTGGCTACAAATGTTAGCTCGTCTGTAGAGAATTGAAAAAATACGCCACTCATTACCGGTCTTAAATCATCGTTACCCGCTGCAAAAATTGTTTTACTAATGGCAGTAGCAAGTATATCACCCTGGATGACGGTCGAACTTGGATCTTTCAACTCAACCGCATTCGGAAAATCTTCGCCACTCGCATAGGCCAACGCATATTTTCCGTGGTTAGAACTTATCTCGACAGTGTTATTGTCCTCTACCGTAAAAGTGAGTGGTTGCTCCGGAAAAGTCTTTAAAGTGTCCAAAAGTAGCCTTGCAGGAATACAAACACTACCGTCTTCATTACTTTCTACTTCTAATTTTGAAGAAATCGTAGTTTCTAAGTCGGACGCAGAAACTTTAAGAGCGTTTCCGTTCAGCTCAAACAAAAAGTTATCTAAAATAGGAAGGGTATTATTGTTATTTATGATGCCCCCAAGCACCTGAAGTTGTCTTAATAAATATGAACTTGATACAATAAATTTCATGTATATTTTTTTCTGAATTCGTCCTCTATTAATTGGCTGTCGGTCACTACCGACCTAACTACAAATATATCCTAAAACGCTTGTTTGTTAAAACAAACTTATTAACATTTAGCCAGCGTATTTCCTTTTCCGAAGCCATTGAAATGAAATTCCAAAAATGGCCAATAAACCGAGTGGTAACAGTAGATTCATAAACTGCCAATAGGATCTTTTTTCGACCGTTTTTTGTACATCCAAAAAGGGAACTGCGATTTCTTTGGTGCGAATGTTTATAAGTCCGCTGTCATCCAAAAGATAATTAACAGTATTCAATAAAAATTCCTTATTTCCATAGAACGACTGCGTCCATTTGTCGAAGCCCAATTCTAAGGGTCTTCCTCGGTCCAACTGATTTTTAATTACATCGCCGTCACTAATTACCACCATACTATTTTCCGGACTTTCATTTTTCACTTCTGAAATATTAAAAGGTTTAACCCTATTGCTGTATGCGGAAGTGAATTTGCCTTCCAATAACACAGCTAATGGCAACTCGCCGGCATTAAATACTTGCGGGTTTGGCCCCTCATTTACGATACGCAGATTCTCCGGAATTTCTTTGTCGATATTTATCTCGGCTGGAAGGCCAACGATTCTCGAGATAGGGGAGGTGCTAAGCAGCACTGTCTTTTTAATTGAATTCGGTAAGGTGTCAATAGAGCTGGCGTAATCAAACTTAACAGCTTCAATATTATTCACGATAGGATGGTTATTGGCGCTAGAGGACAACGGACTAAACAACCAGGGATATCTATTGTATTGCGCATCTCGTTCTTGTCCTGAAGCTAGCGCAATAGGCGCGGCATACACATCCTTCACTAAATTGGGGTTTACTCGTAAACCATACTTAAAAAAGAAATCGTTAAGATTCAAATCCTGTCCAAAGGCAAATGAATTACCACTCACCGTATCCAAGCGCTGAATCGTAGCATCGATCAACCAAAGCGAGGCACCGCCATTCATAATGTATTGGTCCATCACATATTTTTCCTCTTCGGAAAAAGGCTGCATGGGTTGAGCGACAATTGCGAGATCGAATTCATTCAAGGATTCTAAAGTTCGTTGCGGGCTAACGGCGACCGAATCCAAAGTGAACTGCCCAATAAAGTAATATTCACGCAGCGTAGTGATGAAATCGGCCAGATATTTATCTTCGAGTTCCATATTACCTTTGATGACAGCCACTTTTCGCTTTTTGGGCTGCGTAAGTTTTCCAAAGCCATCGGCAAAGGCGTATTCCAAATTCTGAATAGAGGCATTTACGCGTTCTTCGGGCGTTGCACCCAATTGATTTTTAAGCAATGGAATCTTCACCGTTTTTTCTTTGAAGTATGCAAGTGCCCAAGGATAGACTATTTCGGTGCTAACTTTGCCTCCTTCTCGGATTTCAACTTGGGCGCCTTTGAGCCCTAACTGCGTCATTTGTTGTTGCATAGCAGCAGGATCGTCGGTTTCCAGAGGATTGACAAAATTGTAAACTATATTCTTATTGTAGGCTGAAAACTCTTCGAGCAATAATTCAGTTTCTGTTTTCAGACGTTTAAATTCTGAAGGCAATTTTCCTTCGAGAAGAATATCAATCGTAATAGGTGACTCGACATCAGATAAGGTCGCTTTTGCAGCTTCTGATAGCGTATAGCGTTTATCTGAAGTCAAATCGAACCGCTCAAATGCTAAGGTGCCTAACCAATTGACAGCCACTACTACCAGGAGTGAAACTACAATTAGCCGCGTATTGCTTTTATCCTTTAGCATTTCAGTTCTTTAATTTTTACAAAAGTGAATACTAAAAACAGGGCAGTGATGCTCAAGAAATAAATAAGATCGCGTGTATCGATAACTCCACGTGAAATACTGTTGAAGTGAGATTTCATTCCGAAGTAAGACAAGTCAAAACTTGAACTAGTCGACGAAAGACCTTCGAATCCGTAGTAAAACACAAAACAAAGCAAAATAGCAATGATAAAAGCCACGATCTGACTCTTAGTCAAAGACGAACTAAAAACACCAATGGCAGTATAAGCGAGCGCTAAAAAAAGCAATCCGAAATAAGATCCAATAGTACTACCTAAATCAAAGTTTCCGGCTGGATTGCCTAAATCTGAAATCGTCCAAACGTAGAGCAGGGTTGGTATTAAGGCCAATACAATGAGTAAGAAACTTCCGAAGAACTTTCCCAAAACTAAACTTCTCAGCGAAATGGGTCGGGTTAATAGAAGTTCCAAAGTGCCGGTCTTTCTTTCTTCACTTATAGAACGCATAGTGACCGCAGGAACCAGAAAGAGAAGGATCCACGGAGCTAGTTCGAAAAAAGCATTGAGGTCGGCAAATCCGGCATCAAACACATTGAATTCTCCACTAAAAACCCAAAGAAAAAGACCGTTAATCACAAGAAAAATAGCAATCACCAGATAACCGATTGGTCCTGAAAAAAAATTACTTATTTCTTTTTTAATTAATGCTTTCATTTAAATCGTGTCAAAACTATTTAAAAATTTTCAACTAAAATTTACCGTTACTGTGTCCCAATATTCGAGACCGAAAAGCGTAGAAGCACTTCCCACCGACTTCGGATTACTTTTATAAATGGCTAGTTCCAAGTATTGTGATGAATTCCATAGTGCCAATTTTTTACCATCCTCTTCCCGTCTTTCCTGCGGAATGTCAAAGTTGATCGCATCACTGTAGTTTGTATACACTTTATTGAAACTGGCTGTTCGTGCGGTTATTTTAAAGTTTCTACCTTTTCCTACTTTCTCAAATAATGTCTTACTAATGTTACATACTACATTGCCATAATTATCGATGTAGATAACGTTTCCGATAATTTGGTTTTCTTCGGTATTCACAACGGGTTTTATACCTACTAATTGCTTTACTTCCTCCACGGTTTTTCCAATCACTTCCAAAGTTCCACCTCTAGCGATGTGACAGGCAACTTTCACAAAAACATCTAAAACCGGGAAATTGGTTTCTATTCGATCGTGAATATTGATTTCCACTATTTTTTCAGGTTTAATTTCCGAAGCGAGCATAGAAATGATACCATTATTGGCACAAATAAAATAATGTTGATCTAATTCTACAGCTATATGACGATTCTCCGGACTTAATTCACTATCAATACCAATAATATGAATGCTCCCGGGAGGGAAACTTCGATATGCATTCTGTATAATATAAGCCGCTTCGGTAATATGAAAAGGTGAGATGGAATGAGATATATCAACAATTTTAATGTCGTGAAGCTCATTATATATGGCTCCCTTTACCGCACCTACGTAGTGATCTTTCTCTCCAAAATCGGTAGTTAAAGTGACAATTGGCATTCGGTAATAATTGTTGATATTTTGTTAAAACAACTACCACAAAAATAGGGTACTTTTGCGAGTAGAAAAACTATATTTACATTAGATATACAATTATATAAACAACTCGCTTTTGAACGAACTTATTATAGAGCTAACCGAAATTAGCCCCCGTGAATTTTTCGGACTTCAGAATTCAAACATTGACCTTCTCAAGAAGTATTTCCCAAAACTAAAAATTGTGGCCCGTGGCAGTAAGATTAAAGCCTATGGCGATGAAGAAATATTAGAAGAATTTGACACTCGGTTAACCATGTTGTTAGAGCATTTCGCCGAGTACAACAAATTAGACGAAAATGTTATCGAACGTGTACTTCAAAGTGAAAGCAAAGAAGACTATAGAACTCCAGTCGATAGTGGGGAAGTGTTAGTTCATGGCGTAAGTGGTCGTCTTATCAAGGCTCAGACTGCGAATCAGCGTAAATTAGTCCATATGACTAGTAAAAATGATATGGTATTCGCTATTGGTCCGGCCGGTACAGGTAAAACCTATACTGGTGTTGCCTTAGCCGTGAAAGCCCTAAAAGAAAAGCAAGTAAGAAGATTGATCCTTACTCGTCCCGCTGTGGAAGCTGGTGAAAACCTTGGTTTCCTTCCAGGAGATCTCAAGGAAAAGTTGGATCCTTACATGCAACCATTGTACGATGCGTTGCGCGATATGATTCCTCACGAAAAGCTAGAGAGTTATATCGAAAAAGGAGTGATTCAAATTGCACCTATGGCGTTTATGCGCGGACGTACTTTAGACAATGCTTTTGTGATCTTAGATGAAGCGCAAAATACAACTCACGCACAAATGAAAATGTTCTTAACACGTATGGGAAAGAACGCTAAGTTCATGATCACAGGTGATCCGGGGCAAATCGATTTACCTCGTCGTGTTATTTCAGGATTAAAAGAAGCCTTATTAATACTGAAAGATGTCGATGGAGTGGGTATTGTTTATTTGGACGATAAGGATGTGATTCGCCACAGATTAGTGAAAAAGGTGATTGCGGCCTATAAGGAGATAGAAAACCGTAATTAATGAGCAATACAATTACCGATACAAATTTCAATTTTCCCGGTCAAAAAGGAGTCTATAAAGGTAAAGTTCGAGAAGTCTATACTTTAGAAAATGACATCTTGGTCATGGTGGCAACCGATCGACTGTCTGCCTTTGATGTAGTAATGCCTCGAGGAATTCCATATAAGGGTCAAATCTTGAATCAGATTGCGACCAAAATGATGCGGGATACCGAGGACTTGGTACCCAATTGGTTGATGGCGACCCCGGATCCTAATGTAGCTGTAGGTAAGGCATGTGATCCATTCAAAGTGGAAATGGTGATTCGCGGATATATGAGCGGACACGCAGCTCGAGAGTATAAGGCAGGTAAGAGAATATTATGCGGGATTCCTATGCCGGATGGTATGAAGGAAAATGATGCATTTCCGGAACCTATAATCACCCCGGCGACTAAGGCTGAAAAAGGTGATCACGACGAAGATATTTCCAGAGAAGACATTTTGAAAAGAGGAATCGTTTCCGAAGAAGATTATACAATTCTTGAGGATTATACCCGAAAGTTATTTCAACGCGGATCCGAAATCGCTGCCCGACGCGGACTTATTTTGGTAGACACCAAATATGAATTCGGAAAAACTAAAGACGGAGAGATCGTATTGATCGATGAAATCCACACACCCGATTCATCACGATATTTTTATGATGAAGGCTATGAAGATCGACAGGAAAAGGGAGAGTCCCAAAAGCAATTGTCGAAAGAATTCGTTCGTCAATGGCTCATTTCAAACGGTTTTCAAGGGCTTAAAGGTCAACAAGTGCCTCATATGAGTGACGAATATATTGAGACTGTTTCAGAAAGGTATATCGAACTTTATGAGAATATTACTGGTGAAACATTTCACAAGGCAGATGTTTCAAACATTCAGCAGCGGATTGAAAAAAATGTCTTGGAATATTTGAAGTCCTAGTTGGAATTCCTTCCGAAGGTATACACGTAACCTAAACTTATATCAGTGAAATCTGCTTGTCCGCCGTTGGCATTGATATGTATTCCGAAGAAAATATTGTTCATTGGTTCATTGCTTGTATCAAACACATAATATTTTAGTCCCATACGCGTAGCCAGTGTCTTCTTTAATCGATATTTGGAATCGTATTCACCAAGCATCCAAAACTCGGGAATTTCTCTAGGCGTATTGTCCCAACCTTGATTGATTCGCCAATCAATATCGTAGGCCGGTTTGTGAAGATTGACGCCTAGCTGCACATTAAAACCAATATGGTTAAGCATGAATTCACCATTGGCGTGCAAACCGAAGTTAGTGCCATATTTCCATGGACTATCGGTAAACTTCTCAAATTCTTGTCCGTCACGGACCAAAAACTCTTCATTCTTGATATAGTCATAATAGTGTTCGTAGTACCGATAATAAAATCCGATACCTACCTTAAACAATCCGTTGAGGACTTTCCCATATTCCCCCGAAATCGTATAAACCCCTCTTTTATCGTTATATGCAAGAGACAAAACGTTGATTCCATAACCACCGTAAAAACTGATGTAATCATTAACTCGTCGTTCTAGTTCAGGCGCATCCGAGAGTGGAGGTGCGGCGATTAATTTTTCACTTTTTATGTCTGCTGAAAGGCTCACCAGAAAAGAATTATATCCTTGATTGGGTAATCGGGTATGGCCATTTGAATGATGAGAATAACCAACGCCCAACCGCCAATCGATTTTTCGAGTTCTTAAAAATTCGTAGTATAAATAAGAACGGAACGACCATGTTAGTTCTGTGGAAACCGCCTGATTTCTGGGATTATTTACTTCATCGTAAATCTCAGTAAAATAAGATCCACCCATGCCTACATGGCTGAACAAGCGCCTGCTCTTAAAAATATTGAATTCGATGAAGGGCATCACCGTGATAGCACCACCTAAACTGTCTTTATTGCCAAAATTTGTGAAGCCTAAAGTTATTCCGGTTTTAGGACCTTTAAGTCGTCTGGCCCATTCCTTAGGGTTGTTACTGTGATCCCAACCAAAATTGATCAATAGCTGGGTTTGAAGATTCGTTTCCGGAAAGAATTCGTTGGATTCTGCCGTTTTTCCCACCATTATTTCGGGTGTAAATACGAAATACGAAACGTTCTGTTTATTATTTTCCTGAGAAAATAATTGAATCGATAGAAACAGAAGAATGGCGGTTAGTAGTTGTTTCATTTCAGTACAAATAAAGACAATTGAGCCGAATTTTAAAATTTAATTTACTTTAGATGCCTCGAAGCTCGCTCTATTGGAAACCTTGGAATCTTTTATCGCTAAATTGTCTTCCCTCGCATGGGGACTGCCGTTACTTATCATCCTGATTGGTGGCGGACTGTACTTATTGATCCGTATTCAATTTTTACCGTTTCGATATTTGTTTCATGCCGTAGCTGTACTCAGAGGTAAATATGACGATGAAAACGACGAAGGTGAAATATCTCATTTTCAGGCGCTCACCACGGCATTAAGTGCCACCGTTGGTATGGGAAATATCGCTGGTGTGGCCGTTGCCATCGTTTTAGGAGGACCCGGCGCCGTGTTTTGGATGTGGGTAAGTGCGGTCATCGGTATGTCAACGAAATTCTTCACCGCTACCTTGGCAGTGTTATTCCGCGGAAAAGATTCGGAAGGAAAGACTCAAGGCGGTCCTATGTACTTTATTGTGGAGGGACTGGGCAAAAATTGGAAACCCTTGGCGATTTTCTTTAGTATTTCCGGATTGATTGGAGCCTTGCCCGTTTTTAACGCGAACCAGTTGACACAGGCTATCAACGATATTCTACTGAAACCGGCCGGACTCTATTCTGGTTTTATAAGTGATTTAGTTATTGGAATTGTACTGGCAACGGTTACTGCGATTGTGATCCTCGGCGGACTCTCACGCATAAGTAAGACAGCCGAAAAAATGGTACCTACTATGGTGGGACTATATTTTGTAATGGTAATTGTAATTCTCGGAATTCATATTGACGTAGTTCCCTATTATTTTAAACTTATAATCACCGATGCATTCGCTGCTTCCTTTTATGAAGGAGATGCCTTTTTGGGTGGAGTAGTGGGTGGGCTTATTCTCCTCGGTATAAAGCGTGGAGCTTTTTCGAATGAGGCTGGTATTGGTACGGCACCTATGGCCCATGGAGCTGCTAAAACCAATGAACCCATACGTGAGGGTTTAGTGGCTATGTTAGGACCGGCCATTGATACATTGATCGTATGTACTTTAACCGCGTTGGCAATTTTGGTGACAGGTGTGTGGGAATCTAGCGGAACAAACGGTGTTTCATTAACCGCCACTGCTTTTGAGTCGGCAT
>JABDKT010000226.1 GCA_013002065.1 Flavobacteriaceae bacterium | reverse complement strand
TCCCATTCCCGAACCGGTCATTCGTACCATGGCACCGGCAACAATCACTAAATAGACTAAAATGAGGGCAATTCGAACAGATTTTCTGTACATTATTCTATGGGACTTAAATTGATTTCGGCGGCTTTTTTCAACATAAACTCTTTGGCCGCTTCGTATTCGTTTGGTATTTCACCTTCCAAGATCGCTTCTTTTATGGCTTCTTTGATGATACCAATTTCTCTTGAAGGCTTCAAACCAAAGGTTTTCATGATTTCTTCACCACTTACGGGAGGTTGAAAATTACGTACATGATCACGTTCTTCAACTTCCACAATCTTCTCTCGTACCTTTTTAAAGTTGTTGTGGTATTTCTGAAATCGCTTGGGGTTTTTAGTGGTGATATCAGCCTCGCACAGCGTCATTAAATCATCTACATAATCGCCCGCATCAAAAACCAAACGCCTCACCGCGCTGTCGGTTACATCGGAAGCCAATACGATGGGTCTAGAACTCATCAAAACCATTTTCTGAACAAATTTCATCTTTTCATTCAACGGCATTTTCAATCTCTTGAAAAGTTTGTACACCATCTTAGAACCTACAAATTCATGAGCGTGAAAGGTCCATCCTCCTTTCTTATCAAAGCGTTTCGTTGGCGCTTTCCCTATGTCGTGCAAGAGTGCTGCCCAACGCAACCACAAGTTATCTGTGGTTTGAGCGATATTATCTACTACTTCCAGCGTATGCCAGAAGTTATCTTTATGCTTTTGCCCTTCTTTTTCTTCGATTCCCTCTAGAGCTACCAATTCGGGAAAAATATAAGGCAACAATCCGGTTTTGTGCAATAGTGCAAATCCGGTGGACGGTTTGGACGCAGCGAGAATTTTATGAATTTCATCGACAATTCGCTCTTTAGAAATAATGTTGATTCGTTCCGCATTTCGGGTGATGGCATCCAAAGATTTCCGTTCGATGGAAAAGTTTAATTGTGTCGCAAAACGTATGGCCCTTAACATCCTCAATGGGTCATCACTGTAAGTGATGTCTGGATCTAAAGGCGTACGGATTATTTTGTTTTTTATGTCGTCAATACCGCCAAAGGGATCCAATAATTGTCCGTAGTTCGTATCGCTCAGGCTTATAGCCAATGCGTTGATGGTAAAATCACGACGGTTTTGATCGTCTTCGAGGGTTCCATTTTCAACCGCTGGTTTTCTACTGTCTCTTTGATAAGATTCTTTACGAGCTCCAACGAATTCCAATTCTATTTCGCCCGATTTGATCATCGCGGTTCCGAAATTTTTATAAACGGAAACTTTGGTGCGCCCAGGTAATAAATCGGCAACTTTATTCGCCAAATCGATGCCACTGCCTACTGCCACAATATCGATATCCTTAGCATCCCCTCGTTTTAAGATATAATCACGAACGTATCCGCCAATCACATAACTTTCCAAATTTAGCTGAGATGCTGCCTTTGAAATAGTCTTGAAAATGGGATGGTTTAATGCACTCGCTAAATTAGGGGTGGCCGACATTAATTTCTTATTACCTGCACTTTTCCGTCGTTTTTCAACTTAATGATAGCCGACGGTTTCGCGCCTTTTTTATTGCGATGCAAATTTACGACATAGTCCACGCCCTCCAAAATCTCGGGGGCTATTTCTTTGAAGGAATTCGGCGTTTTGGCGCCACTAATATTAGCCGATGTGGAAACAATCGGCCTGCGAAATTTTCGGATGAGTTTCTTACAGAAATCGTCTTGGACGACGCGAATGGCCAAAGAATTATCTTCGGCAATTAAATTTTCAGCAATACGAATAGGATCGTCGTAAATGATAGTTGTAGGTTTGGCCGCATACTTTAATATATCGTAGGCAACTTCAGGGACATCTTCCACAAACTGATTGAGCATTTTAAAATCACTCACCAGACAAATCAAGGCTTTGCTTTCTTGTCGTTGCTTCAATTGATAAACCTTCTCAATGGCTTCTTCATTGGTGGAATCACAACCAATCCCCCAAACCGTATCGGTAGGGTAAAGTATGAGTCCGCCGCGCTTTAAAACCGTTAGTGCGGTGTTTATTTCTTCGATCATTTCAGCGATTTATAAACGTCAATATACTGTTTGGCAGCGATATTCCAATCGAACTTTGCCGCCTGTACTTTTAGGCCGGTTTGATATCGATCCTTATCGTTTTCATACACTTTCATTCCCTCTTCTAATTCGGTCGCCATTTTTTTAGGATCGAAATGATCCCAATAAAAAGCGAACTCACCGCCAATTTCGGGTAGGGAAGTTGTTTTCGCAAGAAACACAGGCTTCCCGAATACCATAGCTTCTATAGGTGGTAGCCCAAAGCCTTCTCGTAGCGATGGAAACACCAAGGCTTCGCAATTTTCAAAATAATATTGTTTGCCCAAATCGTCCACACGTCCTGCAAAAATCACTTGATCTTCAACTTTGAAAGTTCGAGTCGCTTCTCTTACCTCCTCGGCATAAGGGCGAGTATCGTTACCGGCGATGACCAGTTGATAATCCTTGAGGTATTGCATCATTTCCACAAGCAGGTGAAAATTCTTTCGCTCCCTAAAATCTCCTATGGTAAACAGAAACTTCTTATTAAGCGCTTTTGCTGGTTGGTAATTAGTGGTGTCTAAAAGTTCCTTTATCGGATTGCCATTATAGATTACATATTCAGGAACCTTGGGGACATCAAAGAATTCGTGAGTAGATTTTTTGGCGAATTCCGAAATATAGGTGATTGCGACTGCTCGTTTCAGCTTCTCAATGAACAACTGATTTCGAGGATGATTGATGTCGCCCGAAATCTCTTCTACAAAATTGATATCATGGACAGTTAGGACATAAGGCATGTCGTATTTGGGCTCAACTTTGGTGTTCTGATTGAGTGAATGCCACACATCGTATTTCTTCCGTATCGCAAAACGAGGATATCTTCGCAAGCCGAGGTAGTATTTGTATTCAAAGAAATTTCCGAAGAGTTTTTTTAGGAATCGCTTCTTTGGCGTATGCACCACAAATTTCATTTCAGGATCGTTGCAATGTTTAAAACCTTTCAGCAAATGCAAATTGAACTGTCCGAAACCGGTATAGGGGTTATTGATGTTATGTGATTCTAAGAATACCTTCATTAGTTGATTTTTCTGTATAACAGCCACAAATTCACATATCGTTTAAATACCGAAAAGGCATTGACATAAGCCAATATAAATCCTTCTTTTCCGTCTAGAATTCCTAAGCGGAGGAGGTATTGATGCCAAAATCTATAGAATGGTCGGAAAAGAAAATGAAACAAATTGGGTTTTTTCTTTTTCTCATAGAGCATACGGGCTTGTAATGCACTATATCGATGCAATTTTCCTGTATAATCATCAAAACTTTTATAGGTATGATGCGGAACTCGAGCTCTTAATTTTGCGGTCGTACCCTCTACATCCAAAGTTTCGTGTACCAAATTACCATTGTACTGTGCCTTATCTTTTCTGAAAAGTCGTATCACCCAGTCGGTTTGAAATCCGCTATACCTAATTTTCTTCCCCATAAAATAGAGCTGCCTTCGAATAAAGTAGGCATCCGCTTTGGGGTTTTGAACTGCTTCTTGAATTTCCTTTGCCACCTCTGTGGTTATTTCCTCATCCGGATCGAAAAATAAGACCCATTCATTTTGGGCTTGGGCAATTGCATAATTCTTCTGAGCACTAAAATTGTCGAACTTCCTTTGCAATACTTTTATCTTCTCATGTTTTTGAGCCAGTTCGACCGTCGCATCGGTGGAATAGGAATCTACAATAATGATCTCATCGACAAACGACAGACTTTCGATAAAATTTTCGATGACTTCGGCTTCGTTGAGAGTAATGGCAAGCGCACTAATTTTCGTGGTGTTATTCAAGGGTTGCGATAAGTTTGCGTAAAAGTAATAATTTTACGAGGATTAACACTGAATAAAGCTGTGGCCAAACTTCCCATTTTAATGTATCATAAAGTCTCTCCTAATCACAGCGAAGGATTGACCATTTCGGTGGATAAATTGGAAGAGCAGTTTAAATTTTTGGCAGAAAACGGCTTTTCTACCTACCATTTTTCCGATTTGATTTTACTTCGGAAATTGAACTCGCCTAAAAACATCGTAATTACCTTCGATGATGCCTATGTGAATCAGTTGGAGCTAGCTTATCCCTTGATGAAGAAATACGGATTAAAAGCCACTTTTTTCGTTCCGCTTAACTATGTTGGCAAGACCGATGAGTGGAATTCTCCTTCCGAAGCCATCATGACCGCCGAACAATTATCATCGTTAGACCCCAAAACTATTGAGCTAGGGTATCATTCCTACGCCCATCAAAAATACACCGAAATGACTTCCGAAGAGATAGAGGAAGATACCCGCCGAGCGTTCTCTACCGCCGAAGAAAAAGCCCTGCCTTTGGGCCCAATTTTGGCCTATCCTTACGGTAAATTTCCTCGAAAAAACCCTGAAAAGGAAGAATTTATAAAGCATCTGGAGAAGGAACAGTTCTCTTTCGGACTAAGAATTGGGAACCGGGTGAATACTTTTCCGTTTAAAAAGCCGTACGAAGTTCAACGCCTTGACGTGAAAGGAGAATTTAGTCTCAAAAAATTCCGAAGAAAAATAAAGTACGGCAAGCTTTTATAATATTTACTTCATGCCGCGCTGTAGCAATATCAATTTTGCGTAGCGTGAAAAAACACCATAGGAATTAATCGCTGCCACGGTAAGCCCCGGAATTCCGTCTCTAAATCCACCTTTTAAAATGTATGAGCTGAAAAATCGGTAGCTCGGTTTAAGGAACATCAAAAACAAACTGGCTTTCTTTCCTTTTTTCTGTAATTGCTCTGCTTGGAACCAAGCATAACTCTCTTTCTTCTTAATATAGTGCTCCAATCCTTTGTAGGTAAAGTGTAGCACAGGATTTTTTAATTGACCAATGCTCCCTTCAACTTGAAGCTTTTCATGGACTAATCCGGTGTATTGGGTTCCATCTCGTTTCACCAATCGGAGCACATCGTTGGAATGATGGTACAAAAACCGATTCATAAAGAAATGCGGAAAATTAAGTTTGAAACCCGCATGTTTGTCGCCCGTCATTGCTTCTTTTATTTCCAACTGAAGAGGATAGGTAATCCGCTCATCGGCATCCAAAAATAACACCCAGTCGCAGGTAGCATGTTCCAATGCATAATTCTTTTGGCTCGAGAAATTATCAAATTTTCGTTCTAGGAATACCGAAGCGTACTTTTTTGCAATTTCAGGTGTTTTATCACTACTGAAAGAATCAATCACAATAATCTCATCGGCAAATTGCACCGAGCGCAAGGCAGCTTCAATGTAATTTTCTTCGTTAAAAGTGGGAACTATCACCGACAGTGTTGGCATGGCTCAAAGGTAGTAAAATTGTGTGGGTAAGCATAAAGTTCGTTACCTTTGCAGGGTTAAAAATCAAGGTATTGGATAGTTTAGGAATTTCAGTAATTGTAAGTACTTATAACAAGGAAGAATGGCTTCGAAAAGTATTGGAGGGATATAAATATCAAACCTATAATAACTTCGAAGTAATTGTGGCCGACGATGGTTCTCGAGAAACCACTAAAGAGCTAATTCTATCATTTCAAAAGGATTATCCGGTTCCGCTTCGCCATATTTGGCATGAAGATGATGGGTACCGCAGACAACGCATTTTGAATATTGCCATAACCAAAGCAGACAAGCCTTATATCTTATTTACCGATGGGGATTGTATTCCCAGAAAGGATTTTGTTGAGGTGCACGGGAAGTATGCAGAGGAAGGATATTTTCTCTCCGGAGGTTATTGTAAGTTACCGATGAAAACCAGCGAGGTTATTGAGGAAGATGACATCGCCACCGAAAGATGTTTCGATGTGAAATGGTTGAAACAACAGGATACTTTAAAGGGAACTCAAGCCTTAAAATTGAACAGCGGTCCGGCCTTGGCTAGTATTTTAGATTTTATCACCCCAACCAACGCCAGTTTTAACAATTGTAACTCTTCGGCCTGGAAGGAAGACCTTATAGCTATCAATGGTTACGACGAACGTATGCAGTACGGTGGTCCCGATAGAGAATTGGGAGAGCGTTTGGAAAACTTCGGATTAAAACCCAAACAGATTCGTCACAAAGCGATTGTACTGCATTTGGATCACGCTAGGGGTTATAAAACGAAAGAATCTTTGGAACGAAATTTGGCGATTCGAAAAGCCGTGAAAGATGAAAATAAGAAGTGGACGGAGCACGGAATTATAAAAGGGGAGAAGCTTTAAATTATTTCATTTTATAAACCCCAATTTTCCAGTAAGTCGTTTCTTTTTTTGTGGTCACCGTGGTAAAATCGATTTCCTTTAACTTCGGATTTTCCTTAAAGTACTCCCAACAACCAATTCCCTCTCTAAAAATGGAAGTAATGATAATTCCTTCCGGATTTAGATGATCAAAGAGTAAATTCATCACTCGCACTTTTTCACTGTCGGGAATGTAGTAGAACACTTCGTTAAAAATGATAACATCGTAATTTCGCTTGGGTTGAAATTTAATTACGTCAACCGATTCAAATTCAGACTTTGGTAGATTTTTAGCTTTGGCCTTTTCAATCGAGACCGAAGAGAAATCGATCCCCAAGAAATATTCGAATTGATAATCTCCCAAACGTTCGTTTAGCACGCCATCTCCGCACCCTAAGTCTAAAATACTCGGGTTTTCGGAAGCATAATTTTGAAGAAATTCCCGAATCTGAAAGTATCGATTCGCTTCCAGGTCGCTTTTCAGGCTTTCCCATCGGCCTTTGCGGTATTGCTTATTCCAGCGACGTCGACGACGCCAATGATGAAATTTATCAATTAAGTTCACGTTCGGTTGTTTTAAAATGATGTGCCAAATAGGGAGTTAATTTCCGTAGAATTATTTCGGGCGTCAATTTTTGGTATAAATATTCCGGATTGCTCTCAATCTCCTTGCGTTCTTCTCTCGAATATTCTTCGCTGAACCATTCCGGTTGTTCGTCTTTAAGGTGAATGCTGTCATGAAACTTTCCGTCTTCAAAACTATTCCAATGCGACTTTTCAATATAGGGCGAATATATAGTAAACGTTGGTTTCGAAAGGGCTTTTGCGATATGAACACTTCCTCCTTCGTTGGAAATAAGCAAATCACTTTGATTCATTAAACGTATGAATCCGCGGATGGAATCTTCATAAATATCCAAGCGAATTTGATCCTTGTGCTTACATAATTCATAAATCTTTTCGGCCTCTTCTCTTTGATGGGGTGCATAATTAAACAAGAGTGTGGCATCGTATTTTTCGGAAATATGATCGATGATTTGTGCTGTATATTCGTAGGGTAATGATTTATTGGGTGTACTTCCCAGAACGCCTAACATGATCACCGGTTTTTTTACTGCTGAAATTTTAGCATACTGAAGTTCTTCGTTGGAAAGAAATATTTTATACTTGGGATCAGGATCGTCCATTCCGAAGCCTAATTTCAACATATTCATACGGTCTTCCAATGCTTTTCCACAGTCCATACTTGCTTCTTCCAAAAAGTCGATCGCCTGTGTGTAAAAAGGCAACTTTAGATTTTTGTGTTTACGTTTGAATCCGATACGAACCGGAGCCTTTGAAAACAGACACATCATTCTGCTTTGAAATTTGGCGTAGGGGTCCAAGATAATATCGTATTTCGCTTTGCGGACCGATTGGATGGTTTTGAGAAGAACGGAAAGCTTTTTCAGTTCCTTATCGTTCGCCAAAATTATAGAATCGATATTCGGGTTTTGCTCCAAAACTCCGGCGGTATAATCGTATACGAAATAAGTAATATGGCAGTCTGGATAGACCTTTTTTAAGTTGTTTGCCAAGACCGAAGCGATGAGAACATCACCAATTCTTTTGTTTTGTATAACGAGTATTTTCTTCGGTTGCATTACCTTCGCAAAGTATCTCTTTTTTCGAAGTTATTAAAATTTATAATGAAGGAAACCTTTGTGATTCATCCAAACTATTCAGAATTTAAAACTCCTTTAAAGGAGGTTTTGAATCGTTTTTCGGAAGTGGGAGAATACATGGTGAAGGGCGATCGAAATACCATTAAAAAGATGGAGATCGATGGTACGATCTTTTCAGTAAAGAAATTTAAAACTCCGAATGTGTTCCAGAGCTTGGTGTACCGTTTTCTAAGGAAAAGCAAGGCCAGACGTTCTTTCGAGTATGCAGATCGTCTCATTAGCTTAGGTGTTGGAACTCCGCATCCGGTGGCTTATTTGGAGAGGTTTTCCTTCGGATTAAAAGACAGCTACTACATATGCCTGCATATGGATTATGACTTCGATTTCAGGACTTTGAATCACAATCCGAAATGGCCCAATAGAAACGAAATACTAAAGCAGTTCGCCGCTTTCACCTTTCAGCTACATGAAAAAGGAATTCTATTCTTAGATCATTCGCCGGGGAACACCTTGATTAATGAAGTAGGCGAAAAACAATACGAGTTTTATCTTATTGATTTAAATCGGATGCGATTTCGATCGTTAAACTTTCAGCAGCGAATGCGGAACTTCCGCAGAATGTGGTTGTCCAAAACCATGATCAACGTAATGGCGCCTGTTTATGCCGAGCTACAAGGTACCCCAGAGGATAAGACACATCTTTGGATGAGCTATTACAGCCGAAAATTTCAAACAAAAATTAATTCAAAAAAACTGAGAAGGAAAAAACGAAAACAGCGATCTAAATAGCGACGTTGTACTCTCTAAGTGCATCATTCAAGGATGTCTTTTTGTTAGTGCTTTCTTTTCTTTTACCAATAATCAATGCGCAAGGAACATTGTATTCTCCGGCGGGAAATTGTTTTGCATAACTTCCCGGAATCACTACCGATCTGGCTGGCACCAAGCCTTTGGTTTCTATGGGTTCATCTCCGGTTACATCTATGATCTTGGTAGAAGCTGTAAGCACCACATTAGCGCCCAAGACCGCTTCTTTTTCAACGCGTACTCCTTCCACAACGATACAACGAGAACCAATAAACGCATTGTCTTCTATAATTACCGGAGCAGCCTGCAACGGTTCTAAGACCCCTCCAATACCAACACCACCACTCAAGTGAACATTTTTTCCAATCTGAGCACAACTACCCACCGTTGCCCAGGTATCCACCATCGTTCCTTCATCCACATAAGCGCCAATATTTACATAACTGGGCATCATAATCACTCCTTTGGAGATATAGGCACCGTGACGCGCCACAGCGTGTGGAACTACCCGAATTCCCTTGGCTTCATAGCCTTTTTTAAGTGGGATTTTGTCGTGGTATTCAAAAATACCCGCCTCCATGGTTTCCATCTTTTGGATTGGGAAATACAAAACCACTGCTTTCTTTACCCATTCATTAACCTGCCAACCATTGGGAGTGGGTTCGGCACAGCGCAATTCACCTTCATCGCAAAGTCGAACGACTTCACGAATAGCGTCTATGGTTTCTCTTTCCTGAAGCAAGGAACGGTCGTCCCAGGCTCTTTCTATGGTTATTTGAAGGGTATTCATCAATTTTATTAATTTTTCACAAAGATACTTAAGTAAGCTAATTGTTGAAGACAGAAGATGTGGCTTTTTTAGTTTTGTTTGAAGGAATGCCTTATTTTTGCAGCCTGTATGGCAAGAATTTTGGCAATTGATTATGGAACGAAGCGATGTGGCATTGCTGTGACGGATGAATTACAGATTATTGCTTCTGGTCTTACAACGGTTTCTCCAGCCGAATTAATGGTTTTTCTGAAAAAGTACTTTTCAGAAGAACAGGTAGAAAAAGTAATTGTAGGAGAACCAAAACAGAAAGACGGAAGTGCTTCCGAAGTGGAAGGCGCCATTGGGAAATTCATCGAAAAATTTAAGAAGGCTTTTCCAGAAATGAAGTTGGAAAGAATGGATGAACGTTTTACGAGCAAGATGGCATTTCAGACGATGATCGATAGCGGACTTAAAAAAAAGCAACGCCAAAATAAAGCATTGATTGACGAAATTAGTGCCACGATTATTTTACAGGATTATTTGAACAGAAAATCATGATTTACCCTATCGTTGCCTATGGCGACCCTGTTTTAAGAAAAAAAACCAAGGAAATTGATCCGGACTATCCGAATTTCGATCAAGTACTTGAGAATATGTTTGAGACGATGTATGCCGCGCGTGGAATCGGTCTGGCAGCTCCACAGATTGGATTGCCAATTCGATTATTTTTAGTGGATGCTTCGACCTTCGAGGACGATGAAGAGCTTTCTGATGAAGAACGAAAGTTTTTAAGTACCTACAAAAGGGTGTTTATAAATGCTCAAATTATTGAAGAAACAGGCGATGAATGGGCTTATAATGAAGGTTGTTTGAGCATTCCGGATGTTCGCGAAGACGTCTTTAGACAAGACACCATTACGATCGAGTATTTGGATGAGAACTTTAAGAAGCAGAAGGAGACGGTCGATGGTATCGCTGCGAGAATTATTCAGCATGAGTATGATCATATTGAAGGGATATTGTTTACCGACAAACTTTCACCTCTTAAAAAGCGTTTAATTAAAGGGAAGCTGGCCAACATTTCGAAAGGAAAGATAAAAGTTGATTATCGCATGCGCTTTCCAATGGCTAAAAAGAAACGATAAACTGTTTGGAAATTTAATTCCAACCCGAGATATTTGCACGCTTAAAAAGGAAAAATTACTATGAGCCTAGAAAAAATATTGTCAATTTCAGGAAAACCGGGATTGTACGAATTGAAAACTCAAACACGTACCGGATTACTCGCCGAATCCCTTTTGGACGGAAAAAAAATTACGGTGAGCGCACGTCAAAATGTGAGTTTACTTTCTGAAATTGCTATTTATACTTTAACCGAAGAAGTTCCTTTGCACAAGGTGTTTTCAAAAATTTCGGAGAAAGAAAATGGAGGAGAGGCTATAAGCCATAAGTCGGGTAAAGATGAATTGGAGGAATATTTCTTTAATGTATTACCGGATTATGATGAAGACCGAGTATATCCCAGTGACATCAAGAAAGTACTTCAATGGTACAATTTGCTAAATCGCAAGGGTTTCACCGACTTTTCGGAGGAAGAAGAAGATACTTCGGAGGAGGAATAAATCTTAATAACTTTTAATTACTTGTAGTATTGAAATCCGTTGCGCCCAACGGATTTTTTTAGTTTTGTTTTTATGAATTCTAGAGCAGACCAGCTGAAGGCATTTGACCGTCTTTTGACCATAATGGATGAGTTGAGAGAGCAATGCCCATGGGATAAAAAACAAACCATGGAGACACTTAGGCATCTTACCATTGAAGAAACCTACGAATTGGGAGATGCCATTTTGGAGAATGATCTCAATGAGGTGAAAAAGGAGCTAGGTGATTTGTTGTTGCATATTATTTTTTATGCCAAAATTGGGAGTGAAACAAAAGATTTTGACATTGCCGATGTAGCGAATGACATTTCAGAAAAATTAATTTCCAGACACCCACATATTTATGGTGATGTAGAGGTGGCCGATGAAGAAGAAGTGAAGCAAAACTGGGAAAAATTAAAACTGAAAGAAGGCAAGAAAAGTGTATTGGAGGGTGTTCCAAAATCATTGCCGGCTCTAGTAAAGGCAAATAGAATTCAGGATAAAGTGGCAGGCGTGGGATTTGATTGGGAAGAACCTCAGCAGGTTTTTGAGAAGTTAAAGGAAGAACTAGAGGAATTACAATACGAAGTTTCCGAAGGGAATAAGGATAAAATTGAACAGGAATTTGGAGACGTTCTTTTCTCCATGATCAATTACGCACGTTTCCTCAATGTAGATCCAGAAAACGCTTTGGAACGCACCAATAAAAAATTCATGAAGCGTTTTCAGTTTTTAGAAAAAAAGGCAAAAGCGCTAAATAAAAGCTTGAAAGAAATGACCTTAGCTGAAATGGATATTTATTGGGAAGAAGCCAAACAACTCTAGACTTCACCCTTTCGTAGCGACCTAATTTTTGTCAATTTGGCCTTCCAAACATCCAATTGTTCTTTGTGTTTTGCGATGTTTTGATGCACTTCCTTCACAAGAGGATTATCATCTTTCGCATTCTGAAAGAACCCAAGATTGTTCTCTAATTGGCGCATGGCATCTCTGGTCTCGTTGATCTTCTTGGATATAAAGAACTCCTCGTTTTGCAGTTTGCGCTGGTCCTCTTGTGAGGCTAGCGAATTGAGTTTGTTTTCGAATCGAATCATTTCGGTTTCTTTTTTACCTAGATTGAGTTTTCCGAATAATTCGTCCAGCACTTTGTTGAACTTTCGCTCGATATTTCTTTTGTTATAAGGGACGCGACCAATTTCCTTCCATTCTGCAATTTTGGATTTAATCGTTTCTAAATCCGTTTTATGCTCACCGCTCAACTTTAAAGAAGCCATTTCATCCAACATCTTTTGCTTAGCCTCAAGATGTGCTGTTTCTTCTTTGTTGGCCTCGTTACGTTCGGCATGGACTCGGTTAAAGTAATGATTGCAAGCATCTTTGAACTGCTTCCAGATTTTATCGCTGTCTTTACGAGGCACATGTCCGATAGATTTCCAATCGCTTTGGATTTTCTTCATCAATGGAGTAACCACCTCAAAATCGTCACTGTCTTTATTTTCTTCAGCGATTTTAATGAGCTCCAATTTCTTTTCCAAATTGGTGTATTGCTCTTTCTTCTGATTTTTATAAAAACCGTTTTTCTCCCTGTTGAATTTACGCGTGGATTCCTTAAAGCTATTCCAAATTTCTTTGGCTTTATTGCGTGGCACTTTGCCCAATTCAAAATACTGGTCACGTAATTTTTGAACTTCCTTTATCGCATTTTGCCAAGCTCTATGCGTAGGAGCAGTTTTTTCGCTTATTTCGTTAATCTTAGCTATAATTTCATTTTTCAAATCAACATTGGCTTCGAAATGCTTTTCTTGCTCTTTAATAAAATCGTGGCGCTTGTCGTGGATTACTTTGGTAGCGGCACTAAATTTATCCCACACTTCATCTCTGTACTCTTTGGCTACCGGACCAATTTCTTCCTTCCACATTTTGTGGAGCATTTGAAGTTCTCTGAAAGCTTTGCCTACATCTTCCTGTTGGCCTAATTCTTCGGCCCGACCAATGAGTTTGAGTTTCTGTTCCAGATTGTGTTTGAAATCCAAATCTCGGAATTCACGATTCAGGTGCAGAAAGTCATAGAAATTTTCCACATGATGGCGGTAGGTATTCCAAATCGTATTGTATTTATCTCTCGGAATGGGACCTGCTACATGCCAGCGTTCTTGTATGTCCTTGAAGTGCTTATAAGTAGTATTTATATTTTCCTCGGCGTTGAGGAGACCTTTTAATTCCTCAATGAGTTCCTCTCTTTTGGCGTAATTGGCCTGGAGGTCACGTTTAAGATTTTTATAGTAATTGCCGCGCTTCTCCTTATAATCAAAATACAAGGAATTGAATTGTTTCTTTAACGGAGTAGTGTAGTGGAAGTCAATAATATTACCACCTCCGGCTAGAAATTCTTGTTTTTTCTGTTCTAGTTCTTCGGAAAATTTAGCGTTGAATTCGGTGCGAATCTCCTCTGCTACTTGCTTAAGTGCCTGAATGGGTTTCGATTTAAGCAAGGATCGGAATTGCTCGATAAGTTCTTCCTTACTCAATGCATGAAAGTCTATTTCTTCTTCGGAAGCATCCTCATCTTCATCACTGTCTTCTGAAGAATCAACTTCATCCTGCTCTTCTTCGATATCCTCTGTGGTGTCTGTTTCTGAAGTTGTTTCTTTGGGTTCCACAACTTCTTCAGGAGATTCACTTTTTACTTCTTTGGCAGTAGATTCTTCGACCGAATCGGCTTCTTTGACCTCCTCTTTAGGTGTCTCACTTTTTTCTTCAGATGCTACAGTTTGCGCCTCTGAAGTTGGATTGTCAGGTTCTTTCTCTTTCTCGTTTTGCAATTCTTTGTCGGACATATATTTCAATGTTAAGGTTCGATAATCTAATTATTCGTAAGATACTAACAACTGTGAACATGGACAAAGAATAGTCCACACTTTTACGCTATTTAGATTGAATTTAGGCTTTCCAGATGGACCATGACTTTTTGGCCTGATATTCCAGCATTTTAAGGCCATTAGACACATTGGCTCCTTGTGCAAATCCACGTTTCAGGAATTCAGATTCTCTAGGATTATATACAAGATCGTATAGCATATGGTCTTTGGTGATCCAGTGGTAGGGTATGTCTGGGCATTGATGAATATCGGGAAAGGTTCCCAAAGGGGTACAATTCACTATGAGTAAGTGATTGTTCATGACTTCTCGGGTTAGTTTCTTATAAGAAAGGTGTTCTTCCGATTCGGTTCTCGATACATGAGAAAATTTATAATCCATGGCCTCCAAAACATAAGCGATGGCCTTAGAAGCACCTCCGGTGCCTAAAATAAGAGCGGTTTTATCTTTTAAAGGTGGTAGATTTGCCAATGAGCGAGCAAAACCATAATGATCGGTATTGTAGCCTGCCAGTCTGCCGTCTTTTAAAATTTTAATGGTATTGACCGCACCAATTTTACGCGCCTCTTTGTCGGTTCTATCCAATTGTGATATTACCGCTTCTTTATAAGGAATAGTAACATTTAAACCTTTTAAATCTGGATGTTGTTCGATGATTGAGTGGAGGTCTTCAATCTTATCTAAATCGAAGTTGTGGTAAGTGTCTTTCCTATTTTCTTGCTCAAATTTGGTACTGAAGAAAGTCTTGGAAAACGAATAACCTATGTTTTTCCCTATCAGTCCGTATTTAGCCATTGGGTCTGGTTTTTCTTTTTTGATACATTTCTAAACTTAGTACCACGAGTATCCCTACAATGATAAAGAAAATTGCAAGAAATGTTTCGAACGAAAATTCTGATGGTAAGTAGCGCTCATAACCAGTAATTATTTCTTTTCCATTGGCATCATATAAGATATTTCCGTTGGAATCGGTATCAAATTCTTTGTTTTTCCACGGCCAAACCACTCCTAAGGACCCTGTAATGAATCCAATAATAACCGCAAAAGTAGCTTTCTTATAATGTTTCAGTAGAAAACCAAGAAAATGTGAAAGTGAAACTAATCCGGTGAGTGACCCTAAGGAAAACACCGCCAAAACTTTTAATAATTCCATGCGGGCAGCATTCTGTATAAAACTGAAATCCCATTGAACGATATCTGCAATAGTGTCGAATAAAGCATTTAC
>JABDKT010000225.1 GCA_013002065.1 Flavobacteriaceae bacterium | reverse complement strand
ACGAACAGGAAGAGCCACAATTACCAAGAAGAGTAAATCGGCTGCTTTAGATTCGTGTCCCCAGCGAAGAGGGGTATGTACACGTGTATATACCACTACTCCTAAAAAACCAAACTCTGCGATGCGTAAAGTAGCGCGTGTTAGGTTGACAAATGGAAAAGAGGTAAACGCATACATCGGTGGTGAAGGTCACAATCTCCAAGAGCACTCGATAGTATTGGTTAGAGGTGGAAGGGTAAAGGATTTACCGGGAGTTAGATATCATATCGTTCGTGGAGCTTTAGACACCGCAGGTGTAGAAGGAAGAACACAGCGTAGATCTAAGTACGGTGCAAAACGCCCAAAGAAGTAATTTTAAACATTTTTAAAACGAAGAAATGAGAAAAAGACAGGCCAAAAAAAGACCCCTTTTACCAGATCAAGATTTAATGATCAATTGGTGACGCGTTTTGTAAACAACATGATGTGGGACGGTAAGAAGTCGGTGGCTTTTAAAGTATTTTACGATGCAATCGATATCGTAGAAGAAAAGAAAACAGACGATGAAAAATCAGGCTTAGAAATTTGGAAGGACGCCCTTTCAAATGTAATGCCTCACGTAGAGGTAAGAAGCCGAAGAGTGGGAGGAGCAACTTTCCAAATCCCAATGCAAATTCGACCAGACCGTAAGATTTCCACTGCTATGAAGTGGTTAATTGGTTATGCAAGAAAGCGTAACGAGAAGTCTATGGCGCAAAAGTTAGCTGCCGAAGTTTTAGCAGCTGCCAAAGAAGAAGGTGCCGCGGTTAAGAAACGTGTGGATACACACAAGATGGCTGAAGCAAACAAAGCATTCTCACACTTTAGATTCTAAAAAAATGGCAAGAGATTTAAAACTTACTAGAAATATAGGTATTGCTGCGCATATTGATGCGGGTAAGACCACTACTACAGAGCGTATCCTTTATTACACAGGGGTAAGCCATAAAATTGGTGAGGTTCACGATGGTGCGGCAACAATGGACTGGATGGAGCAAGAGCAGGAAAGAGGTATTACGATTACTTCGGCTGCAACAACTTGTACCTGGAATTTCCCAACCGAAAATGGACAACCTACTGCCGATGCACAAGGTTACCATTTCAATATTATCGATACTCCCGGTCACGTGGACTTTACCGTTGAGGTGAATCGTTCGTTACGTGTATTGGATGGATTGGTATTCTTGTTTAGTGCAGTTGATGGTGTTGAACCACAATCTGAAACTAACTGGAGATTGGCAGATAACTACAAAGTTCCACGTATGGGATTTGTAAACAAGATGGATCGTCAAGGGTCTAATTTCTTGAATGTTTGTCAGCAAGTAAAAGATATGCTAGGTTCAAATGCAGTACCAATTGTACTACCAATTGGCGATGAAATGGACTTTAGAGGAATTGTAGATCTTGTAAAGAACCGTGCAATTGTTTGGCATGATGAAACACAAGGGGCTACTTTCGATGTTGTTGATATTCCGGAAGAATTAAAGGCGGAAGCTGCAGAATTGAGAGGGAAACTAATCGAAGAGGTTGCTGCTTACGACGAGAATCTATTAGAAAAATATATGGAGGATGAAGACTCTATTACCGAAGACGAAGTACATGCTGCTTTGCGTGCTGCGGTTATGGATATGTCTATCATTCCAATGATCTGTGGATCGGCATTTAAAAACAAAGGGGTTCAATTCTTATTGGACGCTGTTTGTCGTTACTTGCCTTCACCGGTTGATAAAGAAGGTATCATAGGAACCAATCCTGATACCTTGGAAGAGGAAGTTCGTAAACCGGACGTAAATGAACCTTTCGCAGCTTTGGCATTCAAGATTGCAACCGATCCATTCGTAGGTCGTTTGGCTTTCTTCCGTGCTTATTCTGGTAGATTGGATGCAGGTTCTTATGTTTTGAACAATCGTTCCGGAAAGAAAGAAAGAATTTCTCGTATTTATCAAATGCACTCTAATAAGCAGAACGCTATCGATTTTATCGAGGCTGGAGATATTGGAGCAGCTGTTGGTTTTAAGGATATCAAAACTGGGGATACTCTTTCTGCGGAAAAAGCACCTATCGTTTTGGAATCTATGGATTTCCCGGATCCCGTAATTGGAATCGCTGTGGAGCCTAAAACTAAGGCCGATGTTGACAAGTTAGGTATGTCTTTGGCAAAATTGGCTGAAGAAGATCCAACATTCCAGGTTCGTACCGATGAAGCTTCAGGTCAAACTGTAATTTCAGGAATGGGTGAGCTTCACTTAGATATTATCGTAGATCGTTTGAAACGAGAATTCAAAGTGGAAGTGAATCAAGGTAAACCTCAGGTGGAGTACAAAGAGGCGATTACTCGTCAGGCAGATCACAGAGAGGTATATAAGAAACAAACAGGTGGTCGTGGTAAATTCGCAGATATCGTATTTACATTATCACCGGCAGAAGAAGGTAAGGTAGGTCTTGAGTTCGTAAATGAAATCAAAGGGGGTAATATTCCAAAAGAATTTATTCCTTCTGTGGAAAAAGGATTCAAAACTGCCATGAAGAATGGTCCTTTGGCAGGATTCGAGGTAGACAGTATGAAGGTAACTCTTAAGGATGGATCTTTCCACCCTGTGGATTCCGATCAATTGTCTTTCGAATTGGCTGCGAAGTTAGGATTTAAAAATGTTGCGAAATCGGCTGGAGCTGTAATTATGGAACCTATAATGAAGTTGGAGGTATTAACTCCGGAAGAAAACATGGGTGATATCGTTGGAGACTTGAACCGTCGTCGTGGACAAGTAAATGATATGGGAGATAGAGCTGGTTCTAAGGTTGTAAAAGCTGAAGTGCCACTTTCTGAAATGTTTGGTTATGTAACTACATTGAGAACTTTGTCTTCAGGACGTGCAACATCAACAATGGAATTTTCTCATTATGCTGAAACTCCTTCTAGTATTTCAGAAGAAGTAATTGCAGCAGCTAGAGGAACCGCTAACGTATAAATTTTCAGCAATGAGTCAAAAAATTAGAATCAAATTGAAATCTTACGATCATAATTTAGTGGACAAATCTGCTGAGAAAATCGTTAAGACCGTAAAAAGTACAGGTGCAGTAGTAACAGGTCCAATCCCGTTGCCTACTCACAAAAAGATCTTTACCGTATTGCGTTCACCGCACGTAAACAAGAAGAGTAGAGAGCAGTTCCAATTAAGCTCTTATAAGAGATTGTTGGATATCTACAGTTCTTCTTCAAAAACAATTGACGCTCTCATGAAGTTGGAGTTGCCAAGTGGTGTTGAAGTAGAGATCAAGGTATAAGTATTAAAGCTGAAGGTAATTCGGCAGACATGTCCGGAGCTGCGAGCGAAGGAAAAACGGAAACAAAATAAGATTCAGGGTTGAATTTATTTTGACCCTGTTTTTTTGAAAAGAGGTTTCCGAAGAAAAACAAGAATTAATAATTAATAAATAAAAACTATGTCTGGGTTAATTGGAAAAAAGATAGGAATGACCAGCATCTTTGACGAGAACGGAAAGAATATTCCGTGTACCGTAATTGAAGCAGGTCCCTGTGTTGTTACCCAAGTCAGAACCAAAGAGGTTGACGGGTATGAAGCTCTTCAACTTGGTTTCGATGACAAAAAGACTGCTACTAAGGCTGCCGAAGGGCATGCTAAAAAAGCAGGAACCGCTGCCAAGCGTAAAGTTGTTGAATTCCAAGGATTTGAAGAGGAGTATAAATTAGGTGATACTATTACTGTAGAGCACTTTATCGAAGGCGAATTCGTGGATGTAGCGGGAACGAGCAAAGGTAAAGGGTTCCAAGGTGTAGTAAAGAGACACGGATTTGCCGGTGTGGGTCAAGCGACTCACGGACAGCACAACCGTTTAAGAGCTCCCGGTTCGATTGGTGCTGCTTCTTATCCTGCGAGAGTATTCAAAGGAATGAAGATGGCCGGTCAAATGG
>JABDKT010000179.1 GCA_013002065.1 Flavobacteriaceae bacterium | reverse complement strand
TAACCTATAAACCAAATGATATGAAATTTAAAATTACATTTCTGTTTATAGCCCCCCTAATTTTTTTAAGTTGCTCTCAAGAACCAATTGAAAGTCCGGACGATTTGGTTGCTAATTTATTCAATGCTGAAACCTCCGGAGGTCAGAATTCAGTGAATCTTTATGAGGATACATTTATTGCTGCCCAAAATATCAACGTAGGTACTGCCTTGGTTGAACTAATCGATGGTGTTGTAGTGGTAACTTATGAAACCGAAGGTGATTGGGTGATAGAGGAAACGCATTTGTTTGTTGGGCCTCTGTCCGAATTACCCACAAACGGAGCAGGAAACCCGAAAATTGGTCAGTTTCCACTTTCAGAAACCCATACGGGTGGAACTACATTGGTAGTTTACACTACTACTACTCCATTACCGCTGGGAGAGTGTGTTTACGTCGCAGCGCATGCTGTGGTAACCAATACGGTAACAGGTGAATCTGAGACCGCCTGGTTCAATGGCGACCCCATTGGCGGTAACAGCTGGGCAATGATGAGCGAAGTATGTCACTAATATCTTAAATAGATGGGCCGAAGTTGAACTTCGGCCTTTATCATCACAATAATTTCCTAAAATTTCGTCTTTCTTTTTACATCGATCTTGAATTATCGATGCAATGCTTATATTTGGCAAATATTTAAAGGAATGCAGTTCAAACACCCTGAAATTCTATATGCTCTTCTACTGCTTCTCATTCCTATTTTAATTCATCTTTTTCAGCTTAGACGATTTCAGAAAGTCGATTTTACCAATGTTGCATTTCTGAAAAAAGTCACTATACAAACTCGTAAAAGTTCGCAACTCAAAAAATGGCTCACGCTGTTAATGCGTTTGTTGGCACTAGCCTGTGTAGTATTGGCCTTTGCACAGCCATATTCCGCGAATAAATTGGCCTTAAATACTGAAAAGGAACGTGTTATTTATCTCGATAATTCTTTCAGCATGCAACTCAAAGGCCCCAATGGCCCTCTATTTGAAAGAGCAAAACAACAACTTTACGAAGCCATCGATGGCGATAGCAAACTAAGCTGGTTCACAAATTCTGCTTCGAGAAGGAATGTTACCCATACCAATTTCAAAAATGAAGTGTTGTCTATTGATTATGCTCAAAATCAGCTGTCCATCGAAGCTGTATTTTTAAAAGCACAAGAGTTGTTTACTTCAGACTCTTCACTTGCCAAGGAGCTCATTGTTATTTCCGATTTCCAAGGAAATACACCACTCTCCTCACCCAATGAAGACATGGATATTAAAGTGGTTCATCTAAAGCCTGTTGCCATTTCGAATGTAAGCATTGATACTGCTTATATCGTATCTAAGAATAGCAGTTTAACGCAATTGGCTGTAGAAGTTTCTGGAAATGGTGAAGTTAATAACACCATTGCGGTCTCTTTGTTCAAGAACGGACAACTCATGGCTAAGTCGTCGGCGGATATTACCGAAAACAATTCCGCACAACTTATTTTCGATTTAGAAACCGAAAACGGATTTGTTGGTGAGTTCAGAATAACCGATTCTTACCTCAATTATGACAACAGTCTGTTTTTCAGCATTAATACACCGAAAAAAATAAAGGTGATGTCCATCAACGAGGGAGAAAGTAATTATCTCCAGCGATTGTACGGACAGGGCGATTACGATTACAATCAGCAAGGAATAGGCAATCTCAACTACAACGAAATACCCAATCAGGACTTTATAGTACTCAATGAATTAATCGAGATTCCTGCCTCGCTTGTCAACGCCTTGGTGAATTATAAGAATGCCGGAGGAAGTTTGTGTATAATTCCGGCGGTATCGGCAAAACTAAATAGCTACAATAATTTAATTCAAAAGTTGGGCTTGGGCACCTTAAATGCGCTGCAACTTCAATCGAAACAAATCACCAATATTAATTTTAGCCATCCCCTGTATATTGATGTTTTTGAGAAAGAAGTGACCAATTTTCAGTATCCGAAAGTCAATTCTTATTACCCTTTAACGACTACTGCTACTTCGATGTTAAGTTTCGAAGACAGGAAACCCTTTGTAGTTCAAAAGGATAAAACCTATCTGTTCGCGGCTAGTTTGAATTTGGAAAATTCAAATTTCAAAAGTTCGCCTTTGGTGGTGCCCACTCTTATTAATATGGCTCAGTTTAGCTTACCAATGCCAGAGTTATATTATGAAATTGGAAAACAAAACACCTTCGCGATTCCTGTGAAATTAAGTCAGGATGAAATTTTAACCATCAAGGATAGTATTCAGAGTTTTATTCCATTGCAGCAAACCAAAGCGAATAGTGTTCAAATTACAACCATGGATGAGGCTGTGAATGCAGGTAATTTCAGCATAGAAAATAACGGGGAGTTCATCGAAAATGTGAGTTATAATTTTAGCAGGAAGGAAAGTGAATTGCGGTATCAAAATCTAGAGGATTGGGAAGACGTTACAACGGCAAACTCGGTACAAGAAATGTTTGATGAAATTAGTGAAGCAAATCAAATAAACTCCTTTTGGAAATGGTTTGTTATTTTTGCAGTGATATTCCTGCTTTTGGAAATGCTTATTTTAAAATTCTATAAATGAAGGTACTCTTAAAATCGGCCACGATTGTTGACCCATCGAGTAAACATCACCTCAAGAAAAGAGATGTTCTCATTGAAAAAGGAATTATTAAAAAAATAGCAGCTTCTATCTCCGAGCCCAAAGCCAAAGTAGTTGACCTTCCAAACTTGCATATCTCGCAAGGTTGGTTTGATTCAGGTGTTTCTCTTGGAGAACCGGGATACGAGGAACGCGAGAATTTGGACAACGGATTACAAACTGCCGCCTTAAGTGGTTTTGCTGAAATAGCTATCAACCCAAACAGCAATCCTGTCCCTGACACCAAGTCACACGTAAAATATTTAAAATCTAAGTCGGAAGCACACGCAGTAACCGCCCATGTCGTTGGAGCCTTAACTTCTAAAGGCAAGGGTATAGATCTGGCCGAAATCTACGATATGCACTCTGAAGGAGCCATTTCGTTTTACGATTACAAAAAACCAATCATCCACCCTAATTTGTTAAAAATTGCGCTTCAATATGCTCAAAATTTTGGCGGACTCGTACAATCGTTTCCCATGGAGCCCGATGTGGCTCATAAAGGAGTGGCGAATGAAAATGTGAACAGTACAAAGCTTGGTTTAAACGGAATTCCATCTCTTTCCGAAGAACTGCAAATGGTAAGAGACCTTTATATTTTAGAATACACTGGTGGTAAATTACATATCCCAAACATCTCCACGGCCAAATCGGTTGAATTGATTAAAGATGCCAAAAAGAAAGGGCTTCAAGTAAGTTGCAGCGTTTCGGTAAATAATCTCACCCTTACAGACGATGTCTTAGAGTCCTTCGATACCAATTACAAATTAATGCCTCCATTGCGTACTTCCAAAGACAATGCAGCACTATTAAAAGGTTTAAAGGACGGCGTAATAGATGGCGTGACAAGTGACCATGATCCTATGGATGTGGAACATAAGCGAACTGAATTCGATCATGCGAGTTTTGGAAGCATCGGATTGGAAAGTTGTCTGGGAGCCTTACTAACGGTTATGGATGTGGAATTAGCCGTGAAATCTCTTATCGGGCTTAAAAAAGTATTCGGGCTTGAGGAACACCTTATTTCCGAAGGAACACAAGCAAATCTAAGTTTGTTTAATCCGAAGCTCGAAAAAGAGTTTAGTGATAAGGACATACACTCCACTTCGAAGAATTCGGCCCAACTGGGCAGAAAATTAAAAGGAGTTCCTTATGGAATCTATAACAACGGCCAACTCGTAATCAATGGATAAACCGGAAGGAAAGACGCTTGGAATTATAGCGTACCTCACTTTTATAGGTATGATCATCGCCTACTTTATGAACAAGGAAGAGAAGCACTCTTTCGCCACTTACCACATAAAGAATATGTTCGGCCTGGTGATTCTATTATTTGCATCGGTAGCATTGCAACAATATTTAGTAGGAGCCATAATCTATTGGATTTCAGTGGCTTTTTGGATTTTTTCTCTTGGAATGGCAATTTTAAATAAGCGGAAAGGCATTCCTTTTTTAAGTGAGAAATTTCAGACTTGGTTTAAATTTTTGGATTAGAAAGTTTATCTTTAGTAAAATTATTTCACTAACCTAAAATCAATAATTATGTCAGAATCTGCAACAGATAATGGTAAAACTGTAGGTATTATCTCTTATTTATGGCTCATTGGTTGGATTATAGCCTTGGTCATGCACAATGGTAACAAAACCGAATATGGTGCTTATCACATACGTCAAACTCTAGGATTGTTAGTATTATGGCTAGCTGTCACTATAATAAACACCGTCTTAGGATTAGCCGGAATTTCCATGGTAGGATGGATTTTCTCCCTAGGTTTATTTGTTTTATGGATCATGGGATTCATAGGAGCCATTCAAGGAGAAAAGAAACCTGTACCTCTGTTGGGAGAACAATTTCAGC
>JABDKT010000138.1 GCA_013002065.1 Flavobacteriaceae bacterium | reverse complement strand
GTGTATCTGTGACTTCGATATCAATTTCGGGCTTGAACAAATAATTAATGGTGTCTTTCCCCGTTTCTTTGAATCGCCATGTTTCCCAGTCTTCGGGTAAGTTAGAAATAGGATCGATTTCTAGAGAATCGATGCGACCTTCATATCCAAAAATTATCTTGTGTTTGCTTATATGGTTGGGCCGAGTGATTTTATAATCGGGGATTTCTTTAAAAATTTTCATGGTGTATCCGCTATCTGTGGGGATAGAAATAGTCTCGGCTACAAACCCGATTTCGTCTTTTTCGGGTTCAAAAGTATAGTTGTTGGTGCTCTCATTTAAGGCAATAAGCCTGTATTTACCTTCTTTTAAATTGGTGAGTTCAAAAGTATTTGTACTATCCCGAGTAGTAGCGATATAAGTAGGTTTTTCAGTAAAAACAATAGAATCGTTGAAGGTGTCGTCAAACTCGTAAAGCATAATAGTGGTAGCCTCTACCGGCTTGCGCAATAAGGAATGCTTAATATTTCCTTTGAGATTTAGACTGTCGATATAGGTCCCTGTAGAAAAAATATACTTGAAATACTCAAATTCGTTCTCTTCGTTATTATCGACTATACTTTTCCCAAAATTAATAGAGTAGGTTGTGTTTTCCTTAAGTGTGTCAAGTATCTTGATTTTCAGCACCTTCGAAGTACTTAAAGGCGTGATTAAGGGTTGATATTTTAGAGGTGGTGAAATGATGAGATTCTGCTGAAGGTCCTTTAGTTTGA
The DNA here is from genome assembly GCA_013002065.1 of Flavobacteriaceae bacterium. GTDB lineage: Bacteria > Bacteroidota > Bacteroidia > Flavobacteriales > Flavobacteriaceae > Aureisphaera. The sequence goes on along the minus strand of JABDKT010000138.1, from coordinate 13,489 downwards.
TATATTCATCGAAATATATCCGAATTTCGTCGCCTGTAAATTGGGTCGTAAAATTTTCGGGATTACTTTTTACAATCACAGGTGGAATAGAATCTTTTGGACCACCATCCGGCATTCCTTTTTTCGCACAGTTGGAAAACAACAGCACGGCCGAAAATACCAAAAGAAAATTACGAAAAGTCGTATTCATCGGAGCAAAAATAAGGATTCTTTGTTAGGCAATCGCAATGGTAGCAACGCTAAGTTTCACCGAATTATTTTCCATTAGTTTTTGAGCACAATTCTCCAATGTTGCTCCCGTAGTCACGATATCATCTACCAGTAAAAGATGTTTCCCCTTGATAGATTGGTTGTTTTGAACTTCAAAAACAGATTCGGTCCCAAATCGCATGAGTCTTTTCTTAAATACCTGAGATTTGGTTTTTGAAATCTTCACCAGAATATCTTCTCGAAATGGAACTCCTAGTTTTCTTGCAATTTGAGCGCCAAATCCGCTCACCTGATTATAACCCCTTTTTTTTAGCTTTTTCTTATGAAGCGGAACAGGAATCACCAAATCGATATGTTGGTATTCTTTTTCTTCGGAAAGCTCTGCACCTAGCCATTTTCCAAAGAAACCTGAAATTTCTTCACGTCCTCGATATTTTAAATTGTGTAAAATTTGCTGAGTGATACCTTTTTTCTGAAATCGGATGAGGGAAGTAGCATTTTCTACCGGAAATCGGCCGTAAAAAACACTTTTCATTTCTGGATCTTTATAACGGTGAAAGCACGCTAAAGGCAGATTGTGCCTACAATTGGCACAAATTATCTCCTCGTTCTTTAAAAGTGACTGCTTACACCCGTTACACATGCGTGGAAACAGGATATTTAACATTTTTTAATTTATTTTACCATTTTATAAAGGTGGGAGATATCTGAGTTTTATACATTTGCCTTACAAACCTAAATCTAACATTTATGAGTAACGAGAATAACAGCACCAAATTTAAGGTGTTAATCGGGATACTGTCTGCGATGTTAATCGCCCTGGCAGTATATACTGTCTCACTGTATAACGATAGTAAAAATACGGTAAGTAATCTCGAGAAACAAAAAACTGAGATAGAATCGGAGTTGGAGGATTTAATCGCCAATTATGACGAGGTCATTCAGGAAAACGAACTGAAGGATAAGGATTTACTGGCTGCGAGAGAGCGAATCGAAGTTTTACTTGACTCTGTGAAAGGCGCCGAAGCCAATCTATCTTTAATTAGCAGATACAGAGCCGAAATAGGACGTTTAAAAAACGAGCGTAAAATGCTCTTTAAAAGGGCCGATAGCCTTATCCAGGCCAATCAGATGCTTGCTATGGAAATGGACAGTACCAATACCATCTTAAATGAAACCATAAGAGTAGCCGATTCGGTAAGTGAAGAAAACATCGCCATGGCCGAAACACTTAAAAAGGGATCTGTTGTAAAGGCAACCGACCTAAAGGGTGATGCAGTTATCGTGAGGAAAAGCGGTAAAATCGTGGATACCAAACGGGCCAGCAGAGCCGATAAGGTAAGGACTTGTTTTACCTTGGCTCCTAATATCATTGCTGAAAAAGGCGATCGATTGCTTTTTGTTCAGGTGATCAACCCAAATAACAACCTATTAGGTGAAAAGGCAGTGATCGAATTTGATGAAGGAACCTTGAACTACAGTGCCACTACCAAAGTTTTTTACGAGCAGGACGAATTAGATGTCTGTGTTCTTGTAGATGCCAAGGAAGAGGATTTGGTCGAAGGACGATATATTATCAATGTATTCGACGGTCCTGAACAGGTGGCAACGGCCTCTATGGAATTAAAGTAAGATTATCTTAAAAAATATAAGGCCGCTGCGATGTTATCGTAGCGGTTTTTTTATTTTTGCGCCATGGCAAAAAACGAAGATCAATTCAAGAAAGTTATCTCACATGCCAAAGAGTACGGTTACATCTTTGGATCCAGTGAAATTTACGACGGACTTAGCGCCGTTTACGATTACGCTCAAAATGGAGTGGAATTAAAAAAGAACATTCGTGAATACTGGTGGCGAAGCATGGTGTATATGCACCAGAATATAGTAGGTATCGATGCTGCCATATTAATGCATCCTACTACCTGGAAAGCTTCCGGCCACGTCGATGCTTTCAATGATCCTCTTATTGATAACAAGGATTCCAAAAAACGTTATCGCGCCGATGTGCTAATTGAGGATTATGCTGAAAAGTTAAATATCAAAGCAAAGAAAGAAATAGCCAAGGCGCGCAAGCGATTTGGAGATGCGTTCGATGAAGAACAATACGTCACTACGAATCCGAGGGTAGTAAAATACCTGAAAGAACAAAAAGATGTTTTGGAGCGGATGGCGAGATCGCTAGAAACCGAAAATTTGGCAGATGTGAAGGCCTTAATTGAAGAATTAGGCATAGCCGATCCCGATACTGGCTCAAAAAACTGGACCGAAGTAAGACAGTTTAATCTTATGTTTGGAACAAAATTGGGAGCTTCTGCCGAAAGTGCGACCGATTTATACCTGCGTCCAGAAACGGCTCAAGGGATCTTCGTAAACTTTTTAAATGTTCAGAAAACCGGAAGAATGAAAATTCCGTTTGGGATTGCACAAACCGGTAAGGCCTTTCGCAATGAGATAGTCGCCAGACAGTTTATCTTCCGTATGCGGGAATTTGAACAAATGGAAATGCAGTTTTTTGTACGTCCGGGCGAAGAGATGAAATGGTATGAGTACTGGAAAGAAACTCGTTTAAAATGGCACTTGTCTCTGGGACTTGGAGAAGAGAATTATCGTTTTCACGATCATGAAAAATTGGCACATTATGCCAATGCCGCAACCGATATTGAATTTAATTTTCCTTTCGGATTTAAAGAATTGGAGGGGATACATTCCCGTACCGATTTCGACCTAAAGGCACACGAAGAATACAGTGGTAAAAAACTTCAGTTTTTCGATCCTGAAATGAATGAGAGCTATGTTCCGTATGTAGTAGAAACTTCGATTGGATTAGATCGTATGTTTTTAGCAATTTTAAGTAACTCCCTTCAGGAAGAAACCCTAGAGGACGGAAGTACTCGAACAGTATTAAAATTACCGAACATAGTCGCACCTGTAAAAGCTGCAGTTTTACCATTGGTTAAAAAAGACGGCTTACAAGAAATCGCTCAAGATATTATTGAGACCTTGAAATGGGATCACAATGTTATTTACGATGAAAAAGATGCGGTAGGAAGGCGATACCGAAGGCAAGATGCTGCAGGAACTCCTTTTTGTATTACAGTAGATCATCAAACAAAGGAAGACCAAACGGTGACCATCCGTTACCGGGATACCATGAAGCAAGAAAGAATTTCCATTTCTGAAATTTCAGAAAAAATAAAACAAAGTCTTTCGTACAAAGAATGGCTTGCATAAAAAAAGCGGTTCAAATCGAACCGCTTTTTTCATAGTGTCTTTTAAATTATTCACTTCTACGTTGAATATCGATAATTTCAACAGGTGAGGCCTTTTCACATCGATTCATAAGGCGTAATCCTCTGAAGGTGAACCATATCTTTTCATCTGCTTTCTTAAAAGATTCATCCAAATTTATTGGGTCGAGATAATAAGCACTTTCGCTGTCTCCAACCTGAATGGCATAAGGACAATCTTTAGCGTCTTTTCCGGCTACAATCGTACCCATCTGAAAACCTTTTTCGATCATTTCTTTATTTATTTTTTCCATTTCTACCGTTTTAGAAGCCGATTCATCGGCTGCTTTTTTATTGGCATTACATGAAACAATGACCAGTGCCAATAGTAGTATTGCGGGTTTTAAAACTTTCATTTGTGCTATTTTAAGATTACAGTGGAGTAAGTTACAATAAATGTGCCGTTTAAAGAATGAATAAATTTTTCAAATTGAATTTTCAGAAAAAATGAAGTTAATACTCTATATAAATACTAGAATTTAAAATTAATAAGTTGTTCGATTTCAAGGAAGTATTCTTAAAAATTTATTAAAGAATTTAATGGAATTTTGAAGAATTGGTAGTATTTTTATTTCCTCATTAAAATGTAACCAAAAAATTAGTTGAAATGAAATTAACTTACACATTACTTTCGCTCTTATTTTTATTTAGTTTAGGAATAACAGCGCAAGAATCACAAGGTCCAGTAGAAACAGGAATGTTACAAGGACCAACATTTGTACCCAGTTTGGCATCTCAATTACAGGATGGAAGTTTTGTAGTGGCGGAAGATGATTCCAAGAAAATGGGACAACCAAGATTAACGCACGGACAGAACATTGTTCCGGGTAAAGGATTACCTGCAGCAGGCGAATACGATCCACTTGTTGAATTACAGCAAAATGCAATTCAGCAAAGAAATCAGCCGCCTTTATTGACTTTTGAAACAACCACAAGTACGGCGACACCTTCAGACCCAACGGGTGCTGTAGGACCAAATCACTATGTGGCAGCTTGGAACACCTCTTTCAGAATATTTGATAAGAGCGGTAACCCATTAACTCCAGCAGCATCACTGGCTACACTTTTCCCCGGTAATGCAATTGGTGATCCTATTGTTTTTTATGATGCACAAGCCGATCGTTTCGTTATCACCGAATTTGATAACTCTCCTAACGGATTTAACGTGGCGGTTTGTCAAGGTTCAGACCCGGTAAACGATGGATGGCACATTTATACTACTGGTTTTTCTACGGGACAGTTCCCGGATTATACCAAATTTTCTGTTTGGGCAGACACTTATATGGTAACTGCTAATATTGGTCAAACCAACAGAGTATTTGCTATCGAAAGACTTGAAATGTTAAACGGTAACCCTTCTCAGTTTGTGGCTTTACCACTTCCAGGTATGATAAATCCTATTGGTGGATTCTATAGTCCACAGGCATTCCACAACACCGATGGAAATTTAGCACCGGCCGGAACTCCTGCACCTATTGTTTATATGCAGGATGATTCTTATTCCGGAGTATCTGTTGATCACTTGAAAGTTTGGAGTGCTACCATTGATTGGGTAAACACTGCAAACTCATCTATGTCTGCTGCAGAAGTGTTAAATACGACACCGTATTTGTCTGTTTTTGACGGAGGAAGTTTCTCGAATTTAGATCAACCATCCGGACCGGATATCGATGCGATTCAGGCAACCGTTATGCAGGTAGCACAGTATCGTCGATTTGGAACTCATAACTCTTGTGTATTTAACTTCGTAGTTGATACAGATCCAACCGCCGGTGAATTAGCCGGAATCCGTTGGTTTGAGTTGCGTCAAACGGCAGACGGACAACCTTGGTCCATTCATCAGGAAGGGACTTATGTATCTCCTGTAGCCGGTAAGCACGCTTGGAATGGAAGTATGGTTATGAATTCCGCAGGTGATATAGCCTTAGGTTATACAGGAATGATCTCTGCTTCTCTACCTGTTGGATCCTACTATACGGGACGTTTTGCGAGTGATCCATTAGGCGTAATGACCGTTGCGGAAGAATTAATAGGACAAGGAACAGGTAACAGTAGTAGTTTACGTTATGCGGATTATAGTCAGTTGACTTTGGATCCAGTTGATGAAACTTACTGGTATGTGAATGAATATTTCAATTCAAATCGAAGAAACATCGTGGGTCAATTCCAATTGGCTCCACCACTTCCAAACGATATTGGGGCACTTAGTATCGACGCTCCTGTGGATGGTATTTTGACTGCTACAGAGGATGTCACGATTACAATTAGAAACTTTGGAAGTAACGATATTACTAATCCGGAAGTACAGTATACTATCGATGGTGGAACTCCAGTGGTGGAGAACTACAGTGGTACGATTACAGCCGGAACAAATGAACAATATACGTTTGCTACCCAAGCAGATCTTTCTGCGCCGGGTTCATATGTAATTGAAGCAAAGACAAATTTAGCCGCAGATTCAAACACTGGAAATGACACAGCGACGAAAACGGTTACCAATGGTACAGTTTATTGTATGCCTTCTGGTGATTGTGCAGGTTTCAACGATGGTGTAACCATGTTGCAATTGGCAAATCAAGATATCGCTGTTGAATGTGGTGCCGGAGGTTATGCCGATAACACAAGCATTGTATTCGACTTTGATTTATCAAACAATCCTTTCCAAGGGGTAGTTCAAATGGGCTTCGCAGATTCTGCGTTTGCTATTTGGATTGACTTTAACGATGATGGGATTTTTGCAGCCGACGAATTAATCGCAGATGAGTTTGTAGCTGCTGCAGATACCGATTTTCCATTTAGTGTGAACTTCCAAAATGTAACAACGGTTGCAACCGGAATGCACAGAATGAGAGTTCGTGGAGAAGACTTAGATCAGGACGGAGATTATCTAAATCCTTGTGATGATCTTGAATTTGGACGTACTAACGATTACACTGCAAACATAACTGGCTCATTAGGAATCGACGAAGTAGAATTGGCAGATGCCGATCTACAAATCGTTACGAAGCCAAACAACCAGTTTGACGTTTCATTAATTACTTCTTTCGATAAGACTGCTTCTATCTGGGTGATCAACGCACTTGGACAAACAGTAAGCTTTAACAACATATCTAAAGAAGGAGATCGTTATAACTACAGTTTGGATATGTCTTATGCTGCCGCAGGTGTTTACATCGTAAAGATGGGAGACGCCAGAGGGAAAGCATTTAAGTCGGCCAAGCTAGTCGTGAATTAATGATTATATATAGATATTTAAAAGCGGGCTTCGGCCCGCTTTTTTTATTAGAAGTATGCTCGTAACTGAATGGTGCCAGTGTGAATGGTATTTGAAGTTTCACTCTTTCTTCCGAAGTAGGATAAATTGGCATCTAAATACTTTGTGATTTTCTTCTGAAATAGTAAACTCCATGTAAAATTAGTTCCAGGCTGTAATCCCTCTAACATGGTGTAGGCAACGGGAGAAAAAGAACTTCCATCAAAAGCATTGTCGATATAATTGAATTCTCCTGAAATCGAAATCTTTTGGGTGTTGTTATAGGCAAAAGAGATACCTAATTTTTGCTGATCGAGCTTTTCCATCTCACCCAAGGTGTTTTCCTTGTTCAGATATTGATAGAAAACATCGAATCGCGTTTGTCGATTGAGCAAATACGATAGCTTCGGGTTCAATTGATAATTATCTAAATTGAAGTTGCGGTTTTCAAAATTTTCTGAAATACTCTCACTCGAACCCATGGAAGATTTCAGATTGAACAACCAAACCTCTTTGAACTTATGATTGAAATTGAACTGGTGACTTTCCAGTTTATTTTCTTGCAGGCCCAATGAAATTAAATTACTCCCCGAAGTGGATATATACGTATAGCTGGTCGTATAGCGCTGCTTTCCTCGATTGTAAAACAAGGCATTTCTGAAGTTTAAATTCAAGCCAAATTGATCTTCGCCTCCGTCTTCAAAAGGATTGATATTCGAAATATCGTTCGACTTGGCAATCTTTCGATCGATCACAAAAGACGTCTGATTGTAAAAACGAGATAGGGTCTTTTTTAAGCCTGAAGCGTTAATCCACTGCTGCGGATTTAAAGTGAGAATCTGGCTAAACTTATTGTTTCGAATCTTCACAAATACTTGATTGGGTAATAAGATGCGAACATACTCGGCTTCATCCTGGAATTGAGCAACCTCAAATTCGTTTAATTCCTGAATTCCATTGCCGTTATAATCGATCCAGGTAAACACACCCTGGCCTTCATCAACTTGCACATAGGTGAATTCTTGCTGCGGTAAGACACCGCTATTTGATTCGATCGCCGTATTTAATCGGATGCCACCTTTGAATAGCGTTTGGCCGTAAGTCAATCTTGCATTCAATGTTTGCTCGTCCTCATCATTGCCATCCTCATCCTTTAGCACACGGTAATTGGCAAACAACGCCAATTGCGTTTGTTGGTTGTTTAAAAGGCGAGTTTTCAGGAAATAATCATGAGAGGTGTTTACCTTGTTAAGGGTATTGGATCGAACGCTGTCATTTACTCGGTAACGATAACCTACTTCGGCAAAAACTCCGGTACTATCTCCAATACCGGTAAAGGCTTCGTATGCCACAAACTTTTGGCTAATTGGTGTTAAACTATCGTTGGCCACCACCTGAACCTCATTGTCTTCAAAACTGAATTTAGCTCCGGCCCATGCTTTTTTTAATTGATAAATTGCTGTGGAGTTCAAACGGCTAAAATCCGATTTCAATACGTCGCTTTCACTGTCCAGATAACTACCAAGAGCGTTTACCTTTAGTTTACCCAAATTTGAAGAACCCCCAATTACATGTCGGACACCTTTGAAGTTTTCAGAAAAATCAAGATTCTGAAATTCGTAGCGCCCTCCACCATACTTGGGATGCGAAATTTCGGTACCTACGGTAATGAATCTTTGATCTCCCATAGGATTCTCGAGATTCCAATCTCTGTTAAATTCAATATTGTACAATCGCTCGATCGTCCTAAAATCCTTTTGAATAAAGTCGAGTGAACCAATAGCATCAATTTTTAAACTGTCAACACTTTGATAAACGGTTTGCTTTCCCGCAACCCTCCCGGCAAAACCGTCGTTGTCATTGTCATCTAAAGTCGAAAATGCGTTAAGGTCGTTTACACTTCCCGAAAGTTCGAAGTCTATTTTTGTTTTTTCTGAAGGATTATAACTTCCAAATACGCCACCCATTTGTAATTTCTCCGGGGCGCTCAATCGAATAACCGGCTCATAATTTCCTTGCGGGATACCATCGATGGGAGGAATGAACTCGAAAATACGGTTGATAGCGCTGTCGGCACTAATCACATAGTTCCCCATATTTTGCCCAACCAAAGTGAAACGTACATTGAACAGTTCGTCTTCGGGATCGTTGGAAAACACAAAAATTTCGGTGCCGTTAAAATCTTCTTTTTTGTAAAGGATTTTATTTTCTGAAAAGGTATCGGGAACGGCCGAAGGAGCATTCATTAGGTCCATATCATCTCCTGCGGCGGACAGAATTTGAACCTGTTCTTCGGTTAAATTTTGCTGAAGGGGTTGGTTTTTAGCGTCGTTTTCAGAATAAACATAGGCGCCAATAGTGAAATTGTCGGTACTATAATCTCCACCGCCATAACCAATAAAGCGCGTATAATTTCGATCGGTGAATTGATATTCGACGGTGATTCTCATGTTCGCCGTAATGGGGTAAGTGGGATTGAATTTAATCTCTCCCGCATTGTAATCAATAACATAATCTTCGTTTTCGCCTCTTTTCAGAAGTAAACCATTTACATAAACTCTTTCACTGCCAGAAACTATAAGAATGAATAGCTCTCCATTTGGGCCAATCAATTTATAGGGGCCTTGATTTCCTTCCTGACCCACAAACTGACTTCTTTGAAACACCCCTCTTACCAAAGCTCCGGAGGCGTAGGCATTGGTTTTTGAACCATCCTCATGATTGAAAGTTCCACCGAGTGCAATTCCCTGCACTTTTTTTGTAAACCTTCCGAAATAACTCTGAGCATTACTCAAGTCCACATCTCCGGCTCGTATTTTCCAATTATCACCAAACAACTCAATAAAAATTTCATCAAATTCATCTAAGCTTTGAGAATAGCCCCCTTCTTGAGTTGGGATATTCGCATCCTGAATAGACGCTCTAATCGAAATCTTATCACTCAATTTACCGGTTATTTGTAAATCCAATTCGCTATTGACCACAGCGTTTTGATTGTTACCTATGGTAATACCTCGAGTAATGCTTCCGTTTGTATTAAGGCCTTGAAATGGAGAGGTTCTATTGGTGATATTGCTTCTTTGAAGGGCGTACAGTTTCTCGATGCTACTGTTGTTTTCTACGATAATTTTTTGGTCCAGCTGAAAGTATTCTTTTGTGAGATAATCGGGATACCTCAAGTATTCAACGGTGACAGAATCGATCGTAGATTTTAAATTTTCAGAAAAATAAAGGCGTGCTTTGGCAAAATCCACACGGTAGTTTGTGGAGTCGATTGCTACTTCGTTTAAACTTTTAATTTTAAAAAGGGAAGGGTTGATACTTACCGAGTCGATTTGAACACTGTCGTTTACCGCAAATTTCTTAGTCCGTTTTCCCGAAATTGTATCCTGTCCATAACCCAATAAGGCCCAAAGGAAAAGAAAAATAGAGAGGTACAATTTCATTTATAATACAACTTAGAGTGGCGGTTTTTATTTTGTTGACTTTTTTATGAAAACCTTTTGATTCTTGCCTTCTGTAAATATACATTGTTATTTATTTTAGCATTTCATCTTACATCTCATCAAAACATATATCGATGAAAATAATCTCCTATAATGTAAACGGAATTAGAGCGGCAATGCGAAAAGGGTTCACCGATTGGCTCAAAAGTGCGAGTCCGGACGTGATTTGCCTTCAGGAAACCAAGGCAATGAAAGAACAAGTGGAGGTAGAGGAAATTGAAGCTGCCGGATATCCATTTCACTATTGGTACAGTGCCCAAAAGAAAGGCTATAGTGGGGTGGCGGTATTCTCTAAAACCGAGCCTAACAATGTGGCTTATGGAACGGGGATAGATTATATGGATTTCGAAGGGAGAAATTTACGTTTAGATTTTGAGGATTGTTCAGTGATGAGTTTGTACTTGCCCAGCGGTACAAACATCGCTCGCTTGGAGCATAAATTGCAATACATGGCCGACTTTCAAGAATACATCAATAAACTAAAAAAGGATATCCCTAACCTAGTAATTGGCGGGGATTACAATATTTGTCATGAGGCCATCGATATTCATGATCCGGTTCGAAATAAAAACGTCTCCGGATTTCTACCCGTAGAGAGGGAATGGATTGGTAATTTCATTGACAGCGGATTTATAGACTCTTTCCGTCACCTCAACAAAGAACCTCATAATTATACGTGGTGGAGCTATCGTGCAAATTCTCGGGCCAATAATAAGGGCTGGAGAATAGATTACAATATGGTGTCCAAACCTCTACAAGAAAACATCAAGCGAGCCGTTATATTATCGGATGCACACCATAGCGATCATTGTCCGCATATGGTTGAATTGGAATTTTAATACCTCAAACCTTTTTACCATGATAAAAACCATAATCTATGGAATACTACTTTCCATAACTTTTAGTTCTTGTGTTTCATCTAAATTATACGATGATCTCAAAGCAGAGCGAGATGCCTTAAAATTGGAGAATGAAAGCTTGATGAGCCGTTTGGATGGTAACTTCGGAAATGGTGAGAAATATACAGTTGAGGCACTTCAGAAGGAGGTGGAAAAATTAAAAGCAGAAAAGACTCAATTGGCGATGGATCTGGCTGCGTCACAAAACAATTACAACCGACTTAAAGATTCCTACGATGCATTGGAAGCCAATAGTTCGTCTTCCTTAACCGAAAATCTGGAACGAAACAGGAAGTTATTGGAGGAGTTAGAAGCGAAGGAAAAAGAGTTATTAGCCGAAGAAGCGCGGTTGTCCGATTTAAAGCAACAATTATTGGAACGTTCGAATCGTGTCGATGAATTAGAAAGCATTATCGCAGCAAAAGATGCCAAGATGAAGACATTGAAAAATGCAATCTCGGCGGCACTTACCAGTTTTGAAGGAAATGGCCTCACTGTGGAACAACGCGATGGTAAAGTATATGTTTCTATGGAAAACAAACTGCTTTTTGAAAGCGGAAGCTGGGCGGTGAATTCGAGGGGAGCCGAAGCGGTGGTTGCCTTGGGGGAGGTACTCGCTAACAATACTGAAATTGCTGTTTTGATCGAAGGTCATACCGACAATGTGCCTTTCGGCGGAAATGGAAATATAAAAGATAACTGGGATCTTTCGACCAAAAGAGCGACGGCTATCGTAAATCTACTGACTAAAAATGCGAGAATACCTAAATCAAACCTGACAGCCGCAGGACGTGGAGAATATGCGCCTATTGCCTCTAATGCTACCTCGGAAGGGAGATCAAAGAATAGAAGAATTGAGGTAATCTTGACACCGAAATTGGATGAGATTAGCAAGTTGCTCAATGAAATTTAAGCACTTGAGAATGACATTTGTGAATTAACCGAATAAGTGTTTCACTACATCGTGGACTTTGGCAACCTTGATAATATCTATGGCATAGTCAATTTTGGGAAGTTTACAGTGCTTGGAAATTAAAATGGACTGGAACCCTAACTTTTCAGCTTCTAAAATACGCTGATCCACTTTAGTAACGGGTCTTACTTCTCCCGCCAGGCCAATTTCAGCAGCAAAACAAATTCCCTTGGCAATTGGGATATCCACATTTGAAGACAGAACTGCAGCAACTACTGCCAAATCAATCGCAGGATCATCTACAGTTATGCCTCCCGTGACATTCAGAAATACATCTTTGGCTCCCAATTTAAATCCGGCGCGCTTTTCCAGGACCGCTAAAATCATATTGAGTCGCTTTGCATTATATCCGGTGGCCGATCGCTGAGGTGTACCATATACTGCAGTACTCACGAGTGCTTGAATTTCTATCATCAAAGGGCGCATACCTTCCAGAGTCGCCGAAATAGCAGTTCCGCTAAGATCTTCTTCGTTTTTAGATAATAAAATTTCGGATGGATTGACCACCTCTCTTAGTCCGCTGCCCTGCATTTCATAAATCCCCAACTCATTGGTGCTTCCAAATCGGTTTTTGTTGGCACGCAGAATTCGATAAATATGATTTCGATCTCCTTCAAATTGCAACACGGTATCCACCATATGTTCCAAGATTTTTGGTCCGGCAATATTGCCGTCTTTCGTGATATGGCCAATTAAGATTACAGGTGTTCCGGTTTCTTTTGCGAATTTGATGAGTTCTGTGGTGCATTCACGAATTTGAGAAATGCTTCCGGCACTACTCTCTATATATTCGGTATGAAGAGTTTGAATAGAATCGATTACCACAATATCCGGTTGAACTTCTTCAATATTTTTGAAGATATTTTGTGTTTTAGTTTCGGTGAGAACAAAGCAATTTTCAGATTTGGGTTGAATTCTATCCGCCCGCATTTTGATTTGCTGGGCGCTCTCTTCCCCTGAAACGTAGAGCGTTTTATAAGGCAAGTCCAGTGCAACCTGTAGCATCAAAGTACTTTTGCCAATACCCGGTTCACCACCTAATAGCGTGAGAGATCCCGGTACCAGCCCGCCCCCAAGCACACGGTTAAGTTCCGTATTTTGGGTGTCCATTCTCACTTCTTTTTGATGAGTTATTTCTGAAACTTTAAGTGGTTTGGGTGATCGTCTTGAATTTGGTGCTTCGCTTTTCCAGCTTACCTTTTCCGCTTTTTGAATCACCTCTTCGGCAATGGTGTTCCATTCTTTACAAGACGTACATTGCCCTTGCCATTTAGCATATTGGGCACCGCAGTTCTGACAAAAAAAAGTGGTTTTGACTTTGGCCATGATCTTTCAGCTAAAATAGATATATTTACTATCGT
>JABDKT010000126.1 GCA_013002065.1 Flavobacteriaceae bacterium | reverse complement strand
GCCGAATTGAAAGACCACCTGAATTGGTTCTACGAAATCATTTAATGCTGCGGTGAGTGAATTTGAGGCTTTGGTTTTTATCAATAATGTTTTAAAACTTACACCAATACACGGATCTGGCAAGGTGCCAAAAACATCTGTAAGATTGATAGCACCTTCGATGAATTGGTTGGTTGTATAGGTATTTGTACCAAAAGACCCGAATGGAACATTAGTAGAGCCCGAATTTGTGCTTGCAAAGGCATTTGTTGTGGTAGTAGCCTGCAATACATAATCATAATTCGGACCACCAACATTTTGCCATAAGTAAAAAAACACTGTAGCCACCGAACCTCCACTACCGTATTCAACGGTTAAAAGTATATCATTCACGGTTCTTCCTCCTTGCGTCCCGCCCGAATTAAATCCGAATCCTGTATTTGTCGTTAATGTTTCTTGATATAATTCAAAGTCTATATAACTAGTACCATTTGTGGTTCGACGGTCACTACCAATAATAATCCACTCATCGTTATTAATGTTATCACGTCCTAAATGATAGAGTGCATTATGAATATCTCCCTTACCTGTGGCAGAAGAAAAAGACCAGCTCCAGGTATTAGGATCATCGTTTGCTTTAGATCCTCCCGTGAACACATTCTCATTATTTACATCATATAAGTCCCGTACGAGGTGGGTCGAATTGGGATCTATAGCAATTCCTGTATTCGACAATACAAAACCTCCAGATCCAGAATTTCCTTCAACCCAATCTCCAACGCCCGATGTTGGATTATTTGACTCTAACACCCCATCAATGCCAAATCCTCCTGTGGGATCGGAAATAGGCGCTACCTGAGCTACTAAAGAGAGCGAACAAAAAGCCCAGAAGAATCCTATCAAAATTAACTTGAACAACGTCTTTTGTTCAAACTGAGTACTAATCTTTTCTTTCATAATTCAAATTTTAGGGGTATCGAATTACACCGATACTGTAAAAAATTAATAATAGAAATGGGACTAGTTAATAGGAAATAAAAGGTGTCAGGGACATTGCCTTGAAACATTGAAGTTTAAATTTCGAATAATATAAACAATCATTTTAACTAAGTTCTTGTAGGTAACTTTAAACTTAATTTCGATTTTAAATCTTCGCTAATCAAATATAGGTAGGAAAATACTTAATTTTATAAGTCTTATCGGTTTAATGGCTAAACATGTAGAAAATATCGTCCAACTACCTAAATTTAGTTAAAAGATAGTCATTTTATACTAAAAATCACATACGTGTAAGTACGTATATGCTAGATTTTTAAGGTTTTTCTAGATAATTATTTTTTGAAATAATTTTCCATGCTTCATCCCTGTATACGGCTTTTTTTAGCGCTTAAGTAAGCGTATATTTGCAGAATTATTAAGCCCAATTTATGTCATTACTCAAAGAAATAAAACGTAGGAAAACTTTCGGAATTATCTCCCACCCCGATGCGGGAAAAACTACTTTAACGGAAAAATTATTACTGTTTGGAGGTGCTATCCAAGAGGCTGGTGCTGTAAAGAGTAATAAGATTAAAAAGGGTGCTACAAGTGATTTTATGGAGATTGAACGCCAAAGAGGTATATCGGTTGCAACATCGGTTTTGGCTTTTGAATATAAAGACATTAAAATAAATATTTTAGATACTCCCGGACATAAAGATTTTGCTGAAGACACTTTTAGAACTTTGACGGCCGTGGACAGTGTAATTGTGGTAATCGACGTAGCAAAAGGGGTTGAGGAGCAAACCGAAAAATTGGTAGAAGTTTGCCGAATGAGAAATATCCCTATGATAGTGTTTATTAATAAGTTAGACAGAGAGGGGAAAGATGCCTTTGAACTGCTAGATGAAATAGAACAAAAATTGCATTTAAGAGTGACGCCACTCTCCTTCCCTATTGGGATGGGATACGATTTTAAGGGAATTTACAATGTCTGGGAAAAGAACGTTAATCTCTTTAGTGGTGATAGTAGAAAGAACATTGAAGAGACTGTTAACATTGCGGATATTTCCGAAGAAAAGCTAGACGAAATTGTAGGAAAGGATGCGGCAGATACCCTAAGAGAAGAACTTGAATTGGTCTATGAAGTCTATCCAAATTTTGATCGAGAGGAATACCTAAACGGTACCCTCCAACCCGTATTTTTTGGATCGGCATTGAATAATTTTGGTGTTCGGGAGCTTTTAGATTGCTTTATTGAGATAGCACCGCAACCCAGACCTAAAGAAAGTGACACTCGTTTGGTCAATCCCGAAGAGAAGGACTTCTCCGGCTTTGTGTTTAAAATACATGCAAACATGGACCCTAAACACAGGGATCGTCTGGCTTTCGTGAAGATTGTTTCAGGAACTTTTGAGCGCAATACACCCTATTTACACGTTCGAAACGGCAAAAAGATGAAGTTTTCCAGCCCGAATGCTTTCTTCGCTGAAAAGAAACAAATCGTAGATATTTCTTATCCCGGAGATATTGTGGGACTGCACGATACCGGAAATTTTAAAATTGGTGATACCCTTACTGAAGGTGAACAGATGCAGTACAAAGGCATTCCGAGTTTCTCACCCGAACATTTTAAGTATATCAACAATGCCGACCCCATGAAAAGCAAGCAGCTGGAAAAGGGGATCGATCAATTGATGGATGAAGGTGTCGCTCAGCTTTTCACCTTAGAACTCAACGGCCGAAAGGTAATAGGAACGGTAGGTGCGCTTCAGTTTGAAGTAATACAATATCGATTAGAACATGAATATGGCGCAACCTGTCGCTATGAAAACCTTAATGTTCATAAAGCTTGCTGGGTGGATCCCAAAGATCCTAAAAGTGATGAATTTGCTGAATTTAAACGAGTAAAAGCCAAATTCCTTGCTAAAGATAAACACGGACAACTCGTCTTCTTTGCGGATTCTGCTTTTACATTGCAAATGACACAAAGTAAGTATCCGAATGTGGTATTACACTTTGTAAGTGAATACGAAACTGCTGAATAAAAAGTAGCTAATTCTGGATTAAAGATATATTACACTTACGTCCAACCTATCAAGGTCTCCGAAGGTAACTCTAAATGCTTCATCTGCGGTCCCACGGCCATCAACAGCACCATTGAGATGAATACTATAATTACCTGCATCTAATGGAATTGTTACAGTCCTAGAGCTATAGATATAACCGGAAGCAGTATCACAATCGGCATTAGAGTAAACAGTACTTTGCATACCGTAGGTTTTTGAAGTATCAGGGGTCGTCCCATCACCTAGATACCAATAATTATTGGCGATCTTTGCTCCTCCGTCCATGATTTTAGAATAACCATCATAGCTTTCAAACTTTAGCGAAATGTAGTAGGTCACGACAACCATCGCTCTTTGATTTAAAGTAAAAGTATGAGTATAAAGTTCATTTGAATTTATACCGGAATCAGTAGCCGTTTGAACTACTGTCGGCGCAGCAAATGAAGCTTTTGAAGTCAACTCATTCGAGCTTTCGCTTAATTTCAAGATACCATCGGCATCGATCATCACATTGTACATATTGGCACCGCCTAAATTCTTAGAGTTGTTGGCACTATTCAAGTCATCAATACGTATTGTACTATTTGTTCCTGCAATATGCAGCGTCTCTTGTGGGCTGGAGGTTCCAATACCCACCACCTGTGCCCAACCGCTTAAAGTTGTTGCAACAAGAAGGATAGACAGGGTTACATATTTATGCATAATGCTTTTTTTTAGAAGTTTTTGATTTTGAATGATGATCAATTATAATTCTTCTTTATTAAAGGTAAATCGCGTGAATATCTAGACGGTCAACGTCTCCGAAGGTCACTCTAAAGGCAGCATCGGAAGTTAAACCTCCACCATACACTGCACCGTTTAGGTGAATGCTATAGGTTCCTGCATTTAATGGAATAGTAACCGATCTCGAATTATAGACATACCCGGAGGCCGTATTCGTGTTTGAGTTAAAATAGACAGCGCTTGTCATTCCATACGACTTAGACGTATCGGCTGTGGTTCCATCTCCCAGGTACCAATAATTGTGTGCAATTTTTGCACGTCCATCCTCCACGTTTGAGGTTCCATCATAGCTTTCAAATTCCATGGAAACGTAATAAGTAATTACTACTAAAGCTTTTTGGGTTAATGTAAAACTCTCCGAATAAAGCTCACTTGAGTTCATACCCGAATTTGCTGCTGTTTGAAGCACTACAGGTGCGACCATTTCTGCTGCGGAAGAGAGCTCGCCAGACAAATTGGAAAGCGAAAGTTTCCCATCGGCATCCACAACGACATTGTACATATCGGTTCCACCCATGTTTTTACTGTTATTAGCACTATTCAAACCGTCAATCCTAATATTAGCGTTAGCTCCTGCTATGTGCAAAGCTTCCTGCGGATTCGTGGTTCCAATCCCTACTTGAGACCAGCCGGAGACAGCTGCAAGCATACTAAAGAGACAAAGAGTAATAATTTTTTTCATAATTCTATTTTTGCGGGGCACTATAGTTTTCTTTTAATTGGTCTGTAATAAAGGTCCATCTGCATCTCCCGAATTACATGGACAATCATTATCTGGATAGGTTACATATTCTATGGTTACTGTATTTTCATCACAAACACTGGAATTTGGTGCAGGCAGACATACCTCATAATCGAAGGTAACATCTCCTAAATAACCAGCCGTTGGTGTATAACTATAAGTTCCATTTGAATTAAATGTAAACGATTGTCCGGCAGGTGTAGGACCAGATGCCAATGTATAAGTGGATCCTAAAGGTGCACTACCATCATTTACGGTCCCATTGAATTCCTGATCAAGACAGCTTGTTTCAATTTTTGGTTTGGTGTATTTTTGAGCGATAAAGAATTTACCATCACCATGATCCTGGGTTGCTGCCATTAAATCAACACGAGTAATTATCGAACCTACTGGTGCCAAATCTTCTAAGCTGAATATTGCGATTCCAAGACTACCTCCATTTTCTACTACACGTCCCGAGTTCCAATAATCGACTCCTACAGGTGGAGCAGCAAAAGCAGACCCCCACTGGGTTGAATTCTCACGCACGAAAGTGTCGCCAAGGAAAACTTCTACAGAACTACCCAATGGGTATCCATAAACCGCTACGTAATAACAGTTATTCGCATTTCTTTCTGTAATTGCCACTATTCCGCCATCATTCGACGGAATACCGGGAGCGTAATACAATGATTGAATTTGGGCATCTGTAGTTGTTACAGCAACAAAATCATTACAAATATCACGACCATTGTCGTTGGAATTAAAATAGTGATTTAAATTCTTGTCTTGAAAAGCGGCAATAGCGTCTGCATTCCAATCAACGTTAGAACTGTTATTATTAACGTTTGTTCCGTTTTCAATAATGTTATTTCGATTATGACCATTGGGACCTAACCTAGTGAGGTTATAACTTGTAGGAGCAGCAAATGAATTATATATAACACCATCTATGGTGATTGAGCTAATGGTAGCCGGATCGTTATTGTTAGATTGAGTATCAGACCATTGAAAGGTGACTCCTGTAGTTACAGAAGGTGCTTGTGTTTGGGCTAGCGTTACATTTGATAAACACAACAGGGTTGTCAAAGCTAGACTCCAAAGTATGTCAATTCTCTTTATTGGGGGTAGAGATATTTTCATAAGTATAATTTGGGTTTTCGAAACAGAAGGTCCCATTAAAAATGGGCGGGGGCTTCCGTATTACCTTACAAATATACCTTTGAAATAAGTATTTTCTTACATGGTAGTTGGTTTATTCGTTATAATCTATTTTATTATCGATAAA
>JABDKT010000106.1 GCA_013002065.1 Flavobacteriaceae bacterium | reverse complement strand
GTGGTAAATCTCCCTACGACCTCAACATTGTTTTTAAACAAGTAACCCGCTTGAGCATTTAAAGAATTACCCACACTCACAATATCACCTGTTTCTTCCCCGTCATTTTCAATCGCCACCGGAGCGTCTGCATCTCTCGAGGCGTATTCACCCATAAAGGAAAATCCTCGGTACTTGAACATGGCATCGAGGAAGAATGTGGTTATATCTGTTTCATATAAGGATCCATCTTCCAACAGCATGTAAGAACCCAAATTGGATCGAGTTTTTACGGCGTCTTGATTATAATCATAAGTCGCACCAACCATCAATTTAGGAGTTGCCTCGCGTTTTAAGTCGGCTTGAGAGTAATCTCCTTTGCTTTGGAATTTTCCGAACGGGAGTAACTCCAAACGCCCCGTATATTGTAAGCCTCCTTCGTTACCCTCTGTTACGTTTCTTCCTTCACCTTGGGAGACCGCAATTTTTTCTCGCATGAGAAAGTCACCTCCAAGTTCGGTGTGATGTCTAAGCTGGAATCCCACATCACGATCGATATTAAATCGACTATTGAGTAAAGATCGATCAATTAGCTGAAGGTTCCCGGAAGAAACCACTCGCTCCACGTTGCCGGGAAGTTTAGTTTGACCCACCCAAAGCTCGAAATTCTCATAAAAATTCCAACGAAGTAAGGCGTCCAGGATATAGCGAGGAGTATTTCGATTAAATTGATTACCACCAGAAATATCTCTATTGGAAAGCCCTAGCTCAATTTTATACTTCAACTTCGGACTAAACGCGTATCCGTCAAATTTTAAACGCGCACGTCTAATTAGGAAATTGAAATCGGCACTATCGTAAGAATCTCCATTGTGATCCCATGAGGAATTGGCTCTAAATTGAATACGAGGAGCAAATTTTACACTGAAGGAGCTGTCTTTAGCCGTGAAGTTAATAAGGCCTTTCCCAAATTTTGTATCACTAATCTCTTGCCCGTTTGAAACAAAAGAAAACGCAATAAAAGCTACAATAAAGGAGTAACGTATATTCATAAAAGTCGTTAATAGTTTTTGTCGAAACAAAGAACCGACTGTTATGTTACCTAAATGTTAATGGAAGTTTAACTTACTTTGAAAATCTAAGAAGTTATTAACGTAAAAAAAGGGCTATCTGGCCTAGATAGCCCCAAACACTAAAATCTAGTTGACAAAAACTATACGATTTTTATGTGCGTTTTATGTCTTAAGACTTAAACAAAGTAACGGTGTTATTGTACCCTTAGCGTAAGCTTAATATTAAAAAATTATTAAGATTTGCTTTGTTTCAATGTTAGATTTTATTCAAATTACAAATTGTAAGTAACTGTGAAACAATTAAATACATGAATATTGTAAAGTTAATGTTAACTAAAGTTTTCATAATTGTTACTTAATTAATAACTTTGATATAATCGAATTAAATCCTATGTCACCTATGAAGAAGTTTTTAACATTTATAGCTCTCCTACTAATCGCCCAATTAGGTTATGCTCAAGCATGCTCGAAAATATGCACAAAAAAGAATTCGTATGTAAAAAATGGAGAATTAATCGAGGCGAAGTTATACCATACTAATGGAGTGGTTTCTCAAACAGGATTCTACAATTCAGACAATAAACTGCAAGGTGAATGGATTAGTTATGATACTGCCGGAAACCAAACAGCGAAAGGGTTTTACGACAATGGAAAAAAAGTAGGAACTTGGACATTTTATCAAGGAGACATGATAAAAGAAGTAAGCTATAATGATTCGAGGATTTCAGAAGTTAAAACCTGGGAAGTTACTGATACAAGAGTGGTGAGTAACCATCCCTAATAATATTAAAACAAACAATAAAAAAGAGCTCCAATAGGAGCTCTTTTCATTTCGAGAAATTTAAAGCTAGTTACGAGTCCATCCCGTATTCCAACTATTGTAATCGGTACCGGTTCCATTTCCGTCACCCGATATAAAATCGGATTCATCGAATGTATATTCAGTATCGTTTTTCATTTTTAAAATTACGTCCTGAAAGGTAACATCGCTTACAGAGAGTAACCCATCCAAAACACCTTGTCCTGTGGGACTTTCTCCTGTGTTACCGTCCAAATCATACCCTTCTTCATATCCTTGAACTAACACATTGTTGAACTTTCCCTGTGTGCCTGCTCTTAAACGAATCGCCTCGTTACCTGTAGCAGATCCTCTTCCAATCACGGTTACATTCGTAATTGTTGGAGCAGACCAGAATACAGGATTGGAATTGTTACCAATATCCGTATTAAAACCATCGCATTCGAATGCCTTGTCATGTTCCACTCTATGTTCTACATAAACATCTGTTAAGTTACCGGTAAAACCTTCCGTCCAGTCTATAGAATCATCTTGTGATCCAACTACAGAAATATAAGATGCATTCACGGTACCTCCGAAAAATTCAATTCCGTCGTCCTTACCTTCAAATGCTTGAACATATTCGACCGTGGTTCCGTTTCCAACGCCGTAAAAAGAGAAACCGTTGTTTTCTGAAGACGCATCCGCAGCTCCTCCGGAATATTCAACACGCACATATCGAATGATTCCTGAATTATCTCCTGTTTCACTTCCGCCATAAGGCAAACCACCAATTTCACTGGTGGATGTTGCATTTCCTCCTGATACAGAATTTATAGGCGCCTTTCCTAAAACAATAAGCCCTCCCCAGTCACCAGCGCTTGGTGTGGAAATTGCCGAAGTCATCACTATTGGACTGGAAGAAGTTCCCTCAGCATTGATCGTTGCTCCTTGAGCAATGGCAATATAGACACCTGCTCCGGGATTTGCTTTAATAACTACTCCGGCAGGGATAGTTAAGGTGGTGCCTTCCGTCATAATCAAGGCTTCGGTAAGTGTGTATTCTTCTCCAATCGCCAAAGTTAAATCTGTGGTCATCGTTCCGCCAATTTCATTAGTCGTAATAGGGTCGTCTCCTCCAGTGCCACCACCTTGATTGTTTTCAATAATTATGGGTGCAGTGTCGTCGCTTTCGCAGGCGGTAAAAAGCATACCGGCGATAGCCAAGCTAATCAATAAAGTTTTTGTGTTCATAAGGTTCATCGATATTGGTTTTACTTAAAATTTGTATTTCAATTGTAATGCGAGATTTATTCCGCGTTTATAACTAGTTAATGCAATGTCTCCAAAGGCCTCTGTTTTTCTTATTCTTTCAATTGTTGGATCCAATAAATTCTTGGCACTGGCGTTGAGTTCGAGGTTGTCCCCAATTTTGTTTTTCCAAACGAAGTCCAGCGTAGGAACCGCCTTCTCAATAATATTTCCCAACTGTCCGGAACCAATGGCATCGATTCGATCGCTGAAATAGGAAAAGACGATATTGGCCGCAGGCTGGTAGTTGCCAAATTGAGGGCTATAATTAACATCGGCATTCATAATAAATGGGGAGGCTCCTTGTAACTCTTCGGTACGTCCTTCCTCAAAAGTCGTTGTAAATAAGCCTTCTGAGCTTTTTAAGTCTTGATCGGTGTGCATATAAGTGGCATTCAACCCAAAACTTAATTCGGGATTTTCGTCTTCATTTACCAAAAGATTTTTACGTAACTCTACTTCCAGCCCGATTACTTCGGCCTTTTCTCCTGTTCTGAAAAATCTTTGAGTTCCGGTGGCATCGTTGGCAATTACCTTGTTAACAGGGTCATTGATTTGCTTGGCAAAAGCCGCAACAGAAACAATTTCACTTTTTCCGAAGAACCACTCATATTTTAAATCGATATTAAAGATCTCCGAGAATGATGGATCATTAAGTAGGTCCGGATTACCACCCACTCGCTGAGTCACATCTTCATAGACAAAGGGCGTTACTTCCTTAAATTCAGGAAAAGAAACGGTCTTGCTGAAAGAGAAGCGTAGGTTTTGATCTTCATTTAAGCCGTACTTTAAATTCAAGAATGGTAAGAAATAAGATTCTTGTGCCGATCTGAATCCGGGATCCGTTGGCAGGAGATTAATTACATCATAAACGATGTCCTGCTCTAAAGATTCCACGCGAATACCGGGAACGATGGTCCATGATTCGTTGGGCGTAATTTCAGCACTTAAAAAGGCCGCGTGAATTCCTAGAGTCCCTTTATAAGTGTTTTCAGGATTACCGGGAAAATTGGTGCTTCCAATTCCGTTACCAGGATCCAATGGGTTAAAAACAAAAGTATTATAGACAACCCCAATATTTTCGAATGAAAAAACAGAGTCAAAATTGTTGACATCTGTCGCCGGAGTATTCGCCTCGATCAAGTCATAACCGTAACGCACATTTTCGAATTCTCGTTCTTTGGTTCTGCCGTTGTATCCAACATTTAAAGTAAGCTTATCGGATGTAGCATATGAAAAGTTCATCCGACCGTTAATTTCTTTGTCTTGGATATCCTGAAAATACCTTTGATTGTCAAAAGGGATGTTATTGAAAAAAGTGGCATTCGTGGATGGATCGTTATCCAAGGCAAGGTCATAACGTTCCAAACTAATACGCTTTCGATCGGGTTGTCTCGAATCGACTACATTATATCCCAATCCCCAATCGAAGGTTAATTTTTCATCGAATTTATGATTACCTAATAATTGATTTACAAAAATCATGTCCTGATCAAACTGAACATTCATTTGATAAAAACCTTTATCGGTATCTAAAATCGCATCACGGTTTTTACCAAGTCCATCTACTCCGAAGAATCCAATTTCATCACTAGAGCTATTGATAAATAATGAATTGTAGCTAAACTTGTGATCACTGTCGAACTTGTAGATGATATTGGCCATAGCTGTTGTTGTGGTAGAATACTCATAGATTTCGGAGGCATCAAAACGTTTTTTCTCTACCGTTGTAAAATCCACAGCCGGTCCTTCTCTATATTCAAAGTTATTGTCGAAGGAAGCAGTTCCGAAAAAGCTAAGTTTCGAATCATTCTCAAATGTAATTGAAGTACCTCCTGCAAAACTACCATTGAATCGGATGGGAGTTCCTGCATCTTCGGGATCTACACCATGAGAAAGAATCACAGCATAGGGGTTGTTATCGTATCGATTGTAGAAACCAAATTTTCCGGTTCCTTCACTTTTTACAAAATCTTCTCCAATGGATCTTGAATTATATCCTGTGCCTAAATCAATATCCAGAAAACCTTTGCCAGTGTATTCCTTTGAAACCACATTCACATTTCCTGCGGAAAAGTCTCCAAAAAATTCACCGGAGTAGGTTTTACTTACCGAAACGTTTTGGATCACATCGGAAGAGAAAAGGTTGAGGTCCATGTTCTTTTTCTCAATATCGTTGGACGGCAAGGACAAACCATTGTAGGTTGTGTTCAGGTAACGATCTCCTAGACCTCTCACATATACATTGTTTCCACCTTCTTGTTGGGAAATACCGGAAATCTGTGTTACTGCACCAGCAGCATCGCTCACACCTTTACGCGCCAATTCGTCGGCACCGATACTTTGTTTTATGGTAGTCGCTTTTTTCTGTTCCAATAAAAGGGCGACTTCGCTTTCGCGCCGGGTGGTTGTTTTAATGACTACCTGATCTAATTGGGCGGCACTTGCTCCCATGGGAACATTGACGGTGGTTACTTTGTTTGCCTCAATGACAACATTGGAGATCTCAACAGTTTCATATCCAACAAAGCTAAATTGGATGGTGTATGTTCCAACCGCAATTTCATCGAGTGAGTAAAGACCATCAAAATCGGAAGTAGTTCCTGTACTGGATCCTTTAATAACCACATTTGCAAAGGCAAGTGGTTCGTTGTTAAAATCTTTATCGGTTAATTTTCCAACCAAACTACCGGTTTGCTGTCCCACAACAAGCGCAGTAAAAAGAAAAAAGAATAGGGTTAAATGAATTCTCATTAGTTATTTAAATTTCTCGATGCAAAGAAACTTTGAGTATGTAAAGACTGGGTTAACCTGAAATTACGTTTAGGTCATTTCAAGGTTAGGTAATTGTTAAGGCCTTAACATTAAAAAAATTGAAAAGTGACATTCGTAAAACTTGTATCTTGCCAGTCATAAATCAGAAATTTATGATGCAATGGGAACGACTGCTATCGCTGAGAAGGCAGGGAGACACCAATAAAAGAATTCGACTGGAACAAGACGAAACCCGACTGGGGTTCGAAGTAGATTACGATCGCATTATATTCTCGTCCGCCTTTAGAAGTCTTCAGGACAAAACACAGGTAATCCCCTTGTCCAAAACCTCGTTCGTGCATACCCGGCTCACACATAGTTTGGAGGTGAGTGTGGTGGGTCGATCTTTGGGAAGAGCTGTGGGAAAAGCTCTTTTGGACCGACACCCTCATTTAAGGGATACCCATGGGTATCAATTCAATGATTTTGGGGCCATTGTGGCCGCGGCAGCTTTGGCTCATGATATCGGGAATCCGCCGTTTGGGCATAGTGGTGAAAAAGCGATCGGGGATTATTTTCTCAACGGAAATGGAAAGCGATTTAAAGGTTCCCTTACTGAAAAAGAATACCAGGACTTAATCGATTTTGAAGGAAATGCCAACGGATTTAAAATCCTAACAGAATCTAGAAATGGGGTTGACGGCGGACTGCGATTGTCTTATGCAACTCTCGGAGCGTTTACCAAATATCCAAAAGAGTCACTTCCGAAGAAACCTACGCAGCATATATCCGATAAGAAATTCGGTGTTTTCCAAGATGATGTACCCTTCTTCCAAGAAGTGATGGGCGAATTGGGCCTTATTAAAAAGGACAATGGCCGGTATAGCAGACATCCGTTAGCTTATTTGGTGGAGGCAGCTGATGATATTTGTTATACCATCATCGATTTTGAAGACGGAATAAATCTGGGATGGATCGATGAAGAATTCGCACTAGAATATTTGGTTAAACTGGTGAAAGACACCATTAATACTAAGAAATATAGTGCGCTTACAAAGGCATCCGACCGTTTGGCGTATTTGAGATCACTTGCTATTAGTACACTTATTCAGGAAGCTGTGGAGGTTTTCTTAGCCAATGAGACCCAGATAATGAGTGGAGAATTTTCCGAAGCGTTGCTGGACCAAAGTAAATATCAAGCTCAAATTGAGGACATCATTAAAATTTCAGTAGAAAAAATATACCAGAGCAAAGAAGTAATGGACAAAGAAATTGCCGGGTACAATGTATTAACCACTCTACTGGACGCCTATACATCGGCAATAGAAAGAGAAATTACGGGAAATTCAAGGCACTATGACAGGTTGTTGCTGAAAAGTTCCGGTCTTTCTGCTCAAAAAGAAAACTCTATTTACCAAAACCTAATGTTGTGCTGTAATTACGTGGCCCAACTCACCGACGGTAACTCATTGCAGATTTATCAAAAAATCAACGGGAAAGTCTAACTTTTTTAGGCTTTTACCACAAGGAAATAAAAATATGGCCTTATCTTTAGGGGCTTTTAGCATAAATTACATTATTGTATTCTAATTCAAATTTCTAAACTAAAGACTATGAAAAAATTACTTTACCTGTTTGCTTTCCTAGCGGTGAGCACAGCGGGCGCACAAGACTTTACCCAGGCGATAAGTACTTATTTGAATAGCAACAAAGCTCAGATGGGCTTGACATCTTCCGATGTTTCTGCTGTTACTGTACTAAATTCTGCCTATTCAAAGAGTATGGATGTTCAAACTGTCCATGCCGACCAATTACACAACGGAATCCCGATATTCAACTCAACATCGAGTTTTGCTATAAAGAACGGAACTGTTCTATCGGCTTCAATGTCGTTTCAGGCAAACGTTCAATCCAGAGCTAATACTTCTAGTCCGTCTGTAACTCCTAATCAGGCAGTTGTTAATGCTGCAAACGCTTTGGGGCTTATGGCACCAAGTGGATTGGAGTTAATTTCTTCGGAAGGAAACACCTATTTATTTAACAACGGAAACATTTCCTTAAATGATATTCCGGTTAAATTAGTATATCAAGCATTGGATGACAATAGCATTCGTTTGGCTTGGGATTTAAGTATCTACTTAAAAGATTCCAGCCATTATTACAGTGTTAGAATCGACGCGATGAATGGTCAGTTATTAGAGACTATGGATTGGGTAGTTAGCTGTGACTTCGGCAAGGGTGATCATGTACATTCCGGAGAGGGAGAAATTAATTTCCTTTTCAAAGGTGCTTCGGAAGAAGCTCTTGGAGGTGCAGAGTATCGCGTATTCCCATTAACTTACAGTAGCCCATTAGACGGTGTGGATGAGTTAGTGATAAGTCCGGAAGATTTAACAGCCTCTCCATTTGGATGGCATGATACCGACGGAGCCGGTGGTGCGGAGTTCACCATTACACGCGGTAACAACGTTTGGGCTCAGGAAGATCAAAATGGAAACAATGGAACAGGTGCTTCTCCCGATGGAGGTGCCGCACTTAGTTTTGATTTCCCTTACGATCTTTCTATGCAGCCTTCTGTATATGTAGATGCTGCTACGACCAACCTATTTTATTGGAACAACCTTTGTCATGACTTAACTTACCGTTACGGATTTGATGAAGAAAATGGAAACTTTCAGGAAAACAACTACGGTAATGGTGGTGCAGGAAGTGATTCTGTAAACGCCGACGCTCAAGACGGTGGAGGACAGAACAACGCAAACTTTGCAACTCCTCCCGATGGAAGTAACCCAAGAATGCAAATGTTCTTATGGGATCCTGTAGTAGTTCCTCAAGACATATTAACGATCAATAACGGTCCTTTGGCCGGAACCTATACTGGAGTTCCTGCTGCATTTGGAGCGCCTATGCCTGCGTTACCTGGAATCACTCAAGATTTAGTTGTTGTGGAAGATGACCTTGGTGGAACGGCAGACCCTAACGATGCCTGTGATGCAATTACAAATGGCGCCGACTTAAACGGTAAAATTGCCGTGATTAGAAGAGGATCTTGTGAGTTCGGATTCAAAGCTTTGGCTGCCGAAAACGAAGGAGCAGTTGCTGTTATTATTGTGTATATGGCCGTTCAAGGTGGTGCTGTGTATCCATTCGAGATGGGTGCTGGTGCTGTTGGTGCTAGTGTAACGATTCCTGTCTTTATGGTATCCGATACCGATGGAGAAGCCATCATTGCTGAAGCCTTAGCTAATGTTACCAATGGAACAATCTTCGATAGTAGCCCACCTCCTGCACCGGATCTTGACGGTGACTTGGATAATGAAATTATTGCACACGAATATGCACATGGAGTTTCTAACCGTCTTACCGGAGGACCTACCAATGTGAATTGTTTGAACAACGATGAGCAAATGGGTGAAGGATGGAGTGACTATCTGGGTCTTATCATGACTATGCAGGTAGGAGATACCGGTGCTGATGTAAGAGGACTTGGTCACTACGCTTCAGGAAATCCAAATGGAATTCGAGAAGCACCCTACAGTACAGATTTCGCGGTGAATGATTATACCTATCAAGATACCAATGCTGGAGTTTCTCAACCCCACGGAATTGGATTTGTTTGGGCAACTATGCTTTGGGATATGACCTGGGCATTGATCGATTTATATGGATATGATGCCGATATGTATGAAGGAACCGGTGGAAACAACATCGCCTTACAATTGGTAATGGACGGGATGAAGTTACAAGCTTGTAGTCCAGGGTTTGTTGATGGTAGAGATGCTATCATAATGGCAGACGAACTGGCAAATGGTGGAGTTAATAAATGTCTCATTTGGGAAGTTTTCGCAAACAGAGGTTTAGGAGCTAGTGCCGATCAAGGAAGTGCTTTCTCAAGAACCGATCAAACAGAAGCTTATGACCTTCCACCAGAGTGTAACTTAGGAACAGGAGATACGAACTTCGATAAGAACTTCAAGATCTATCCTAACCCAACTTACGGAACTATCAACATTAACTCTGTAGTGAGTTTAGGAGAAAGTAATGTTTCTATCTTCGATATGAACGGAAGAAAAGTATTCTCTCAAAACTTAGAGATTGGAAACCGTGCCTCTGTGGACGCTTCTAATTTATCTGCGGGAGTATATGTAGTGAAAATTGACGGTGGCAATTACAGCCATACGGCTAAGTTGATTATCAGATAATAATCACACATAAATAGTTTAAAAGAGGCTTCGAAAGTAGCCTCTTTTTTTATAGGTAATTCTGAAGGGTTTGTTGAATTTTATCAGATGATATCGCTGCGAAATCTTTGAGTTGAGATATGTTGCCTTGCTCGATAAATTGGTCGGGAATTCCCAAGATTTCGATGGAGTTCTTGTACCCACGTTGTACAGCGAATTCTGCAATAGCACTACCGAATCCTCCGTGGATGACTCCATCTTCAACAGTAATAATATTTGAGTACTTCTGAAATACGGATTCTAATAACTCCTTATCCAAAGGTTTGATGAACCTCATATCGTAATGCCCAACTTTTTCTTGATCTTCAGAGTTGAGTTTTTCAATTACTTCGGAAATATCTGAAGCCAGAGTTCCCACCGAAAGAAAAGCTACCGCCGTACCCTTTTTGAGAGCCACACCTTTCCCAAGTTCTATTTCAGAAAAATGAGTCTTCCACTGAAGAAGCTTTCCTCTTCCTCTCGGATATCGAATGGCAATTGGATGTTTTAAATCTAACTGTGCAGTATAAAGCATGTTGCGCAATTCAATTTCATTACGAGGAGCCATAATTATCAAATTCGGGATACATCTCAAATAGGCAAGATCGAAGGCACCGTATGAGTGGCACCGTCTTCGCCCACTAGTCCGGCTCTATCCAAACAGAATATTACAGG
>JABDKT010000105.1 GCA_013002065.1 Flavobacteriaceae bacterium | reverse complement strand
GCGTAACATCTCTGGGGAGCGTCATGGCAGATCGCCATCCTTTGGTAGGAGTGGATTGTGCGTAATCCCAATTACTCATCCAACCGATAAATTTTCGGGTATCATCTGGTACATTATTAAAGGTAACTCCTGCGTAATTATCTCGACCTAAATCGATCCATTCGTGCGATTGATTCGAACTAAATGTTGTTCCGTCCCAGTCACCCACAAAGTATTGAGTCCCGGAACCTCCATTTGGGGCTCCCGGATTGATACTTACCAACAGGACCCATTTTTCTTCTTCAGATTCTTCTACTTTCAATTTAAAAAGATCGGGACACTCCCACACGCCACCATGGGCCCCTACCTCTTTTCCAAATTCACTCAATAGCCTCCAGTCCTTTAAATTAGATGAATCATACAATTTTACGTGATCTCCGGCTACCAAAGCCATAACCCACTTTGACCTTTCCTCATCCCAAAAAACTTTCGGGTCACGAAAGTCGCGAATATCGGTATTGCCAATCACGGGATTGCCTTCATATTTTGTCCAGGTTTCTCCATTGTCTAAACTAAAGGCAATTCCTTGCGTTTGAAAATCGTTTCGACCGGCTTTTTCACCTTCCATGAGGTGATAGGTATAAATTGCGACCAATGGAGGATTTTCGGCTGTTCCAAATTCGGAAGTATTTTCAATATCCACCACTGCACTTCCTGAGAAGATATATCCCAGCTCATCAGGATATAACGCGATGGGTTTATGCTCCCAGTGAATAAGATCCTCACTTACTGCATGTCCCCAATGCATTGGGCCCCAAACAACATCTTCAGGATAGAATTGATAAAACAGGTGATAGATTCCGTTGTGATAAACGAGTCCGTTGGGATCGTTCATCCATTTTTCAGGAGGAGAAAAGTGAAATTGTGGTCGAAACTTTTCAGCATAAAGACTAGTTTCTTCGTTCTCAATAGGGATTTCCGAAGTTTTCGTTTCCTTCACCTCCTTACAGGAATATAAGGCAATACATAGAAAAAGTATGACGAACTTGAAATGCATGGTTGGAAAATTTGATTAAATATAGATGAAAATAATCTAAGTTTCTTTCATCGGGAAAGATCGAAAATAAAAGTTAGCGTGTTGAATTGCGGTGAATCACTGCTGTATCCAAAACTTTTGTCATCGCAGAAAAAGGCTCTTCTTTTTTCTTAGCTTTCATTTCTTTGAAAAGCATCTTGAAAGTGGTTTTTCCCATTTCGTATCCCGGCTGATCCACTGTACTTAGTGAGGGTGTAATGGCAGATGATACAAACCAATTGCTGAAGCCCATGATAGAAATATCGTCGGGCACTTTGATACCTCTTTCGTTAAAGACGGCAATGGCTCCCACCGCTACTAGGTCGGTAATGCAGAATATTCCATCCACATCATTGTGATCTTTCAGTAATTGTTCGGCCGCTTCTCGCCCCTCTTCATAGTTCACCTTTTCACATATATATACCAAAGTAGAATCGTATTCTATCCCGTGGTCTTCCAAGGCTTTCTTGTAGCCCAAAAAGCGATCGATTGAATTTTGAGGAAGCAATGCTCCTCGGAAATGGGCAATACGTTTACAACCTGAATCGATGAGATGTTTGGTGGCAAGATAAGCCGCTTGGCGGTCGTCGATGATGACCTTAGAACAATCCACAAGTTTGGAAATTTTGTCGAACATAACCAGAGGAATCTGAAGATTTTTAACCTCTAATAAATGTGAAATATCAACAGTACTGTTGGCCAAAGAAATCATAATACCATCCACCCTTTTACTAATTAAAAGCTCGATTTGTTTCTTTTCGAGTTTGTAGGATTCGTTAGATTGAAGAATGATTACCAGATAACCTTTTTTTTCTGCTTGTTCGATAATTCCATTGATGACGCTGGAAAAAAAGTGATGAACTACTTCAGGAATAATTAGTCCGACCGTTTTGGATTGTTTGGTTCGAAGGTTAACGGCAAAAACATTGGGAGTATAATGCAGTTTTTTTGCTTCTTTTTTTACTAGGGCCTTTGTTTTTTTGCTAACGTCTGGATAGTCCTTGAGAGCCTTAGAAACAGTAGTTATTGAAATACCTAAGTTTTCGGCAATTTGTTTCAAGGTCACTTCTTTCATGAGGAAATCAAAGGGATATTTGGTGAAGGTTTAAAAAAGAATTAAAAAAAACAAGGAAATCGCTATTTATTAAATAAAAAATCGAAAACGTTTTCGGTTGTGAAAAACACCATTTTAGCTGTGATTTTTTATAAAATTAAAAAAATTAATTGAAATTAGCGCCCAGCTATTTTTGTTAAAATCTTAACAATAAAAGTTTCATAATTAATTAAGTGTTTGTAATTCTAATAATTAAAGAATTTTGATTAGGCTTTCGATGGGTATTAAAAAGTGCAACTGGGAAGGCATTGGCTTCATTTTTTTGTTAAAAAATGCAACGGCCATAGCTATTAATTTCCACACTTTGAGTCGGTTAGAAAGTATGGTGGATGCGACTTTAAAATTTATTGGAATCTCAGTAAATCAATCCTCTGAAATCAACATGAAATCAAAGCTTTTGAAAAGTCGCCATATGGCTTTCAAAATTAATTCGATATTGGGTCAACGAATTAGCCACATTGAAAAGGGGATTGATTTACTTAATTCAAATTCTAAGACTCAGATTATGGAGTTCATAACTTCTGCTCTATTAATAGGAGAAGAATTCAACTATTTGTTGAAAAAATTGTATATTTCCGCCAATTCTGCAACGTCAGAAAACAGACTTCTTGTTTCTCCCTTTCAAATGGGTCATGATATGAGAAGTATTTGTCATAGAATAAACCAAATAAATTAATATTAACAATTAGACTATTATTGAAGATTAACTTTAAACCGAAAACTATATGAAAAACAAATTACTAACTAAACTTTTGTTGCTCCCTATACTTTTGTTAATGGGAAGTTCAGCTTATGCACAACTTACCGTTAGTGGAACAGTATCGGACGCAAACGGTCCGGTTCCCGGTGTAAATATTATTGTAAAAGGTACTTCCAATGGTGCGCAGTCTGACTTTGATGGTAACTATACCCTCAATGATGTTGCTGCCGACGGAACCTTAGTATTCAGTTACATTGGTTACACGACTGCGGAAGTTGCGGTAAACGGTCAGAGTACAGTTAACGTAACTTTACAAGAAGATGTTGAGTCTTTAAGTGAAGTTGTAGTTATTGGATATGGTACAACAACCGTTAAGGATGCAACCGGAGCGGTAGCATCTGTATCTTCGGAAGAATTTAACCAAGGTGTTATTGTATCCCCGGAACAGTTAATCCAGGGTAAAACCGCTGGGGTTCAAATATCACAATCAAGTGGTGAGCCCGGTGCCGGAATCGATATTCGTATTCGTGGTGCTAACTCGGTTCGATCTAACAACAACCCGCTTTTTGTAGTAGATGGAATTCCATTAACTGGAGAATCCACTTCTGCTGAAGGTCAAAATGTTGGTTTTGGATCAACTGCGGCTAAAAACCCATTGAATTTTATAAACCCGAACGATATTGAAAGTATCTCTATCCTAAAAGATGCCTCTGCAACAGCGATCTATGGATCTCGTGGAGCGAATGGTGTTGTTTTCATTACTACCAAATCTGGTAAAGGTGGAAGAGGAGGATCTTGGGAAGTAGGAACTAACCTTTCTATTTCTAAAGTTGCCAATACTTTCGATCTTCTTTCTGCTGAAGACTACCTAGAGAGAACAGACTTTTTCGGTTTTAATGTTGCTGAAAGAGATTTTGGAAACAGCACAGACTGGCAAGATTTCATCTTTAGAACTTCTACTTCAACCAATAATAACTTTGCTTATTCAAATAACTACGGAAACGGAAATGTTCGTGCGACCTTTGGATACGGAAAAACTTTTGGTGTTGTAGAAAACTCTAACTTAGAAAGAATCACCGGAAGATTAAATCTGAATCACAGATTTTTTGATGATAAATTGAAACTAGGACTTCAGTCTTCAGTTTCTCGAGTAAATGACGAAACTGCACCTCTTGGTGCTAGTGCAGGATTTAGAGGTGATGTTCTTGGTTCAGCATACTCTGCTAACCCAACATGGCCAACCGATCCTAACTTTACAGGTACAGGTGGACTTTTAAGTCCGGCGACAGCTTTGGCATATTCTCAGAACAGGTCTAACACCAATCGTTACCTTATTAATTTCTCTGCCGAATACGATTTCACATCAGAATTTTCGGCGAAGTTAAACTTAGGTCTTGATAAGTCTGAGTCAACTCGTATCGCTTCTGCTTCTAGAAAAGCTCTTAACTTCGATAGAGGAGCATTCGGAAACGGAGTGGGTGCCTTGAACGATTTGG
The DNA here is from genome assembly GCA_013002065.1 of Flavobacteriaceae bacterium. Taxonomy (GTDB): domain Bacteria; phylum Bacteroidota; class Bacteroidia; order Flavobacteriales; family Flavobacteriaceae; genus Aureisphaera. The sequence goes on along the minus strand of JABDKT010000105.1, from coordinate 5,302 downwards.
AAACGGAAAGCCAGTTGATGGAATTCACGGTAAACTATAACAAAGAATTTTCTAACTCTTCGTTAGATGTTCTCGCAGGTTATTCTTTCCAGGATTTCTCAAGAATGGGACGAAACATCCAAGCCTGGGGTTACTTTACAGACGATTTAAACGGAATGGCAGATGCTATCGAAAACTCTGCTGGAATAGTAGAGAGTCAAATCGTTGGAGATTATCAGCAGTATGGTTATGCACCTAATATTGCAGATGGTGTATTCATCAACAGATTATTTAACACAGGTGGAGATGGAAACCCAACAACAGATTTCCTACCATTCGTAAATAACTTACAAACTCGTTCCTTAGTTGCCGATACCTTCGATACTTTAGATGAGTTACAATCTTTCTTCGGAAGAATTAACTACACAATCGCAGACAAGTATTTATTTACTGCTACTGTGAGAGCGGATGGTTCTTCTCGATTTGGTGAAGATAACCGCTACGGTTACTTCCCTTCTGGTGCTATCGCCTGGAAGATCCACAACGAAGACTTCGTTGGAGACAACGTATCTACTTTAAAACTTAGAGTAGGTGGTGGTATCACGGGTAACCAAGAAGGATTAGGATACGGAAGACAAACACAGAGACAAAGATATGCAGGACCTGGAATTAGTGATGGTGGTGATGTAAACATTCCCGGTATTGTTGACGTTGCTTTCCCTCGTCCGGAACTACAATGGGAGGAAACTCTTCAATATGGTGTAGGTCTTGACTTCGGATTTAACAACGACCGTTTTAGTGGTAGTTTAGATGTGTATCACAAAGAAACAACCGATCTATTATTTAACGTACTTTCAGCTCAACCTGCAGTACAACCATTCATCTTCTTGAACTTACCAGATTCTAAGGTAGTTAATGAAGGATTTGAAGTAATGTTAGGTTATGACATTATCGATAACGATGATGTTACTTGGAATGTAAATGTTAATGCTGCTTATAACGACAACTTAGTAGAAAGTCTTCAAGGAGAATTTAACGCTGGTACCATTCGTGGACAGGGTCTTTCTCTTGCTTTCGCTCAGAAACTTAAAGAAGGAGAGCCTTTATTCTCTTACTTCTTAAGAGAGTTTGAAGGATTTGACCCGGTAACTGGTCAGCCAATTCAAACAGACGTTCAGGATTTCGTAGGCAAAAGTGCTTTACCAGATTTAACCGGAGGACTTTCAACCAGCTTCTCTTATAAAAACTGGACGGCTAATGCTTTCTTAGCTGGACAATTCGGACACTATATCTATAACAACACGGCTAACGCTTTCTTTACGGCTGGTGCCTTTAGAGGGGGTCGTAATGTTACTGCTGATGTATTGTCGGCTTCGCCACCAGAATCATTTGATGCTGCTGCCGATGTTTCTACACGTTTCTTAGAAAGTGGAGATTTTGTAAGATTGCAAAATGCATCTATTAGTTATGCGTGGCCATTGAAAGAAGATGCTCTCTTCAAGTCATTGGTATTGTCTGTTACAGGTCAGAACCTATTTGTAATCACAGATTACTCGGGTCTTGATCCTGAAGTTAGTAGTTCTCCAGCTGGAGGTGATCTTTTAAATGGTCTTCCAGTATTTGGAATCGATTACACATCCTTCCCAAGACCAAGAACCTTCACTTTAGGCCTTAATGCGAAATTTTAAAAAATGATGAAAATGAAAAGAAACCTTTTAAACACTATAAAGCCAATCCTAGCGGTTGTCGCTTTATCACTATTGACAATTTCTTGTACAAATCTTGAATTAGAAGCAACAGATTCAATTGTTGCTGAAGGAGAAGTTGTATTTGAAGGTGTGGCCGATGTGGAAGCATCGATCACTAACCTCTACAATGATGTTTACGGACAAATGGGAGACCAAGCGAACTTCTTCGCGTTGAACGAAGTTTCAACCGACGAAACTTTGGTTCCTACCCGTGGTACCGACTGGGGAGATAACGGAATCTGGCGTACGCTTCACGCGCACACTTGGAGTCCAACTCACCAATATATCTTAAACACTTGGAATAACTTAAACCAAAATGTTTTGAGAGCTTCTCAAATCATTGATCCTTTAAGTGCTCCAAATGCAGAGCAAGAAGCTCAGGCTCGTTTCCTTAGAGCATTCAGTATGTATTTCGTATTGGATTTCTGGGGTGTTGCTCCATTTAGAGCTCCAACCGATGGTGCCGATGTAGATCCGGATGTATTGAGTGCTTCAGAAGCTTATGCTTTTATTTTAGAAGACTTGAACACTGCTATTCCGAACTTGCCTAATTCAGGTCCAAGTGCCGATAATAACAGAGCAACTCGTGCTGCAGGTAACTTCTTGAAAGCAAAAGTAATCTTGAATGCCGATAGATATGGTGCTTCACCAGACTATAACGCAGTAATTAGCGCAGTTGATGCTATCTCTGCAGCTGGTTATGGATTACAAGCCGGTTATTTCGATATCTTCAAAGAAGACGTAGATAACGAAACCATTTGGTTTGCTAATACTTCTGTTGGAAACAGAATCTGGAATGGACTTCACTACAACCAAAACGCTCCTGATAACACAGGTGGTGGTTGGAATGGATTTACCACTCTTGCCGAATTCTATGACAGCTTCGAAGGAAATCCTAACACTAATAACGTTGGTGATGGACAAGAAGAAAGAAGAGGATTTGTTCCTGATGCTTCAAACGCAGGTCCAGATAACCTTGGAATTGGTTATGGATTCCTAATAGGACAACAGTACGAAGAAGATGGTTCTATCTTAAGAGACCGTCCAGGTGATCCTTTAGTATTTACTAAAGACCTACCAGGACTTTCCGGTAACGGAGAAAATACTGGTATTCGTATTATCAAGTATCACCCAGTAAATGGTTCATTTGCTAACCACGAAATCATCTTTAGATATGCAGATGCTCACTTAATGAAAGCTGAAGCAATGATGCGTTCTGGTGGAAATGCTACTCCAATGGTTAACGATTTAAGAGCACTACGTGGTGCATCTCCGTTAGGAAATGTTGGTGAAGCAGAAATGCTTGCTGAGCGTGGACGTGAATTATATGTTGAATTCTGGAGAAGAAATGACTTATTGCGTTTCGGACAGTTTACAAAAGACTGGGCGTATAAAGATCCAGCTTCTGTAGGTGATTCTTTCAAGAATTTATATCCTATTCCAATTAATGCATTACTTTCTAATCCTAACTTGGTTCAGAATCCTGGTTACTAGTAACTACTAGTAATGAATTAATTAAAAAGGTCGTCTTTAAGACGGCCTTTTTTTATGGTGTTTTCTAAAGCATCCTTCTTACATTTGTATTCTGAACAAAATGAATACCAAATACCATATCGTACGCAGTTTCTTTCTTCCCCTGCTCCAAACAGTAGTTGTATTATTTATGAGTATTCTAATCTTTTCTTGTTCTTCGGAAAGGGACAGTGCCAGATTTACATTCAAAAATGCGAAGGATACCGGCATCGATTTTCAGAATAACATTATCTCTACTCCCCAATTCAACATCCTAAACTATATCTATTTCTACAACGGAGCTGGTGTGGCAAGTGGCGATTTCAATAATGATGGAAACCTAGACCTCTATTTCACCGCCAATATGGAAGCGGATAAACTTTATTTAAATAAAGGAGATTTTAAATTTGAAGATATCTCTGGCAATTCCGGAATTGAAAATTCCGACCCTTGGACTACTGGTGTTACTGTTGCCGATGTTAATAACGACGGACTGCTCGACGTCTATATTTGTAAACTTGGCTCTTACAAAGAGGTTATTGAGGGGCATAATTTATTATACGTCAACCAAGGAAATGATGAAAATGGTACGCCTAAATTTTTGGAAAAGTCTGCCGACTACGGACTAGATTTTAAAGGATTCTCAACGCAGGCAACGTTTTTTGATTACGATCTAGACGGAGATCTTGATATGTTTCTGCTGAATCATTCCGTCAATCCCAACCAAAATTATGGGAAGGGCTCACAACGTTTTATCCCCAACAAAGAATCGGGCGACAAGCTATTTGAAAATAAAGAGGGTGTTTTTGTAGATATTTCCGAAGAAGCAGGAATCATTCAAAGTAAATTTGGGTATGGACTAGGTGTCTCCATAAGCGACCTCAACAACGATGGCTATCCCGATATTTATGTAGGTAACGATTTCTTCGAAAACGATTACCTATATATAAATCAAGGAGATAAAACATTTAAGGAAGTTATTACAACCCAACCAAATCTACTGGGTCATACAACCCACTACTCCATGGGCAATGATATCGCCGATTTAAACAATGACGGCTATACGGATATAGTCTCGGTGGATATGCTACCCGAAGATTTAACCACCTATAAATCCTCCGGAACCGAATTCAATTATCAGATCTATAACAACTATCTCAACAACGGTTACTCACGTCAATACATGCAAAATACATTGCATCGAAACAACGGAAACGGCAGCTTCAGTGAAATTGCCTATCAAGCCGGAATCGCTGCAACCGAATGGTCTTGGAGTCCGCTTATCGCCGATTTCGACAACGACGGATTGAATGATCTCTACATTACCAATGGAATCTTAGGCGCCACCAACGATATGGACTTTATCAACTTTATCGCAAATGAGGAAATTCAACGGTCTTTGAATGAGGGGATGGACACAAAAGACATGGCATTTATTGATAAAATTCCTGAGAAGAAAACAACGAATTATTTTTTCAGAAATAACACGCATCTGCAATTCGAAGATGTGTCGGAAGAATGGTTAGACAATACCCCTTCCTTCAGTAATGGTTCTTCCTATGCCGATTTGGATAATGACGGCGATTTGGATTTAGTGACAAACAATGTAAATGAAAAGGCCTACATTATTGAAAACAGGTCTAACATAACAGATTCCCTCAATTGGTTGCGCATAAGATTTAAAGGTACACGAGATAATGTAAACGGGATTGGAACAAAAGTGATACTATATCGAGAAGGTGAAAAAATGATTAAAGAAAATTTCACCACCCGAGGGTATCTATCGGCCGTTGCCCCAGAATTACATTTCGGACTTGGGACTACCACTTTCACCGATTCCTTAAAAATAATTTGGCCTGATAAAACTTTTGAAACCTTGTTCGGTGTGGAGTCCAATAAATTGCTCGAAGTCAATCAGGAAAATGCCGAGGGGAATTATTACACCTCAATTTCAGTAGAAAACAATTCGCTATTGGAAAACGTTAACGCGCTCCTTGATTTCACCCACAAAGAAAACCCAACCATCGATTTCAATAGGAATCCGCTCCTTGCATTCGCCCAAA
>JABDKT010000087.1 GCA_013002065.1 Flavobacteriaceae bacterium | reverse complement strand
CTGCTACGGGTCATTGGAGCCATGATGATGCGGTTTTTTAGTTTCAGTCCGTTCAGATTATAAGACTGTAATAGTGCTTGATTCTTACTCATAGATATTTTTGGTTTTATAATTTTTAGTTTGTTTTAAATATAAATTGTTAGGATTAATAATTGAGTTAAGGGATGTTAAGATATGTGGTGTTAAGGTTAAACTTCTCATAAGAAGTTTTTTCGATGCCTCACGGTAAGGACTATTTCTAATAGCATGGTGTAAATTATTTGGATGGGCTGTATCTTTGTGCTTTATGAGCTCATTCGATATTCTAGTCTTATTCACCGGGTTTTCTTTTATTTTCTTCGGAATTAATTGTTTCGTGAACCGCAGATACAAGTCGGAATTCCTTAGGTATGGACTTCGCAACTACAGGAATTTGATTGGGATTCTTCAATTGATGGGAGGGTTGGGATTGCTCATCGGATTTTACTTTTATCTCCCTTTAAGTGTTTTTGCGGCTGTTGGACTTACACTTTTAATGTTAGCCGGATTTGGCGTCAGAATTAAATTAGGCGACCGTTTTGTTGCCTCTGCTCCTTCCCTACTTTACGCCGGATTGAGCTGTTTCTTGGCGTATCGCCTATATGCTATGATCGAATTCTAAAGAAAGGCAATTGCGAGACACATAGCCAAAAATAAGGCAGCAGGAAATGATTTGAATAGTGGGTCACTTATTTTTAGGTGCATGACAATGGAACCCAATAGTAATCCTGCCAGCCCAAGAGCTGCAATCATTTCAAATTCGGGAAATTGAATGGAAAGCAATAAAAGTATTGCCAAACCAACTTTCAGCGTACCCACCAAATAACACATCCACTTTGGTAAGCCATAAACCTCAAACTCTTCAACAATATTCTGTGCGTTGCCTCCACGCCATTTGGTAGGCTTGTTTTTTTGAAGGAGCCAAACATTGAATAGACTTAAGGCTACGATAACTTTGAGGGCGATGATGACATAATCCATTGAGGTAGTTTTTTCTTTTTAAAGATAATAAATGTTTATCTATTGTTATTAGTAGAATTGAGCTGCCTTCAAATAAAAAACAATAATTCTTTATTTCGGCAGGACTAATGCAATTCGCGTCCCATCACCGGATGAATTGACCTCCAGAGTCCCGGATAAACGTTGTGCCCGGGATTTCATGCTCGCAAGACCCGTACTGGCAGTGGTAAGTTCTTTTTCATTAAAGCCCTGGCCATTATCTACTATTTCTATACTAACACTCGGGCTTACGTTTATATTTACCGTGATTTTTTCGGCTTGTGAGTGCTTTATGGCATTGTTAACAGCTTCTTGAATGATTCTGAATATATTTAGTGTGTCTTCCGGTTTTAGTAATTGATCGTTGCTCCCTATGAGATTCACTTCCATCTCCAAACCGGTCGCATTACTCACCTTATTAGCCAAATATTGCACTCGTTCTTTTAAAGTCTCCCAGCTTACCGAAGTGTAATTCATCACCCAAACCGTATCTCTTAAATCGGCTATGGCTTCTAAACTAAAGTCCGACAATTGATCTATTTTCTCTTGAATTTTTTCTGTCTTATTTTGTTCGAGAGCCAATCCGATGTTTTGTGCAGAACTTGATATATACGTCAACTGCGAACCTATATTATCGTGCAGCTCTTTGGAAATTCGTTGGCGCTGTTCCTCCAATTTGTTCTTGGTTTCAACCTTGTGCAGAGCCTCCTTTAACTGCTGTTCTTGTTTCTGAAGTCTTATTTTGTTTCGCTGTTGGCGAATTAATAAGAACCCAACCAAGCCTAATAATAGTACTCCTGCACTCAAGGCGAAGGTGACGATTCGCTGATTTTTCAATTCCTCATTCCGAAGCAATAATTCCTGTTCTTTTTCTTTGGTTCTGAATAGCGTTTCTTTCTCCTGAATAGTCGCCTGATTTCTACGCTCCCGAATGCTGTCGTAGGCTCGTTCGTATTTTTTAAACACTTCATCGGCTTCTTGTGGTAGCCCACGTTGTAGCAGATTGTTTGTTTTCTGAAACAGAAACTGACGCGTGCGTATTTCAGAATAATCATTAGCTTCAATAAGGCTGTCGGCTGTTTTGATATAAGGAATTGCCTCGAAAGGAGTAGCGAGTTGGTTGTAGCTATATATTATACCGTTAAGCGCTTCTATGATCTTAAAAGCCGGCTGATTGGCATCTACAGCCATCTGGTAGGCTTTTTTATATGCGCCCAGCCCTTTTTCAAACTTATCTTGTCGCACGTAAACCGAAGCGATACAAGTTTGGTTTCCGGCGGCAGCATCGGCATTATTGGTTCGAAGTGCCTCCTCTACCCCGCGATTTAAAATTTCCAAGGCGGGCTCAAAATCATTTTGCTCCATATAACAAATACCCATGTTCCAGTAGGTGTTCGGTCGGAATTTGGAATCGAATTGACCCTGATATTCGATGGAAGTATTAAAATATTCCAGGGCTTTATTATAATTCTTGGAGTTCATTAAGGCCCAACCCAAAGCGTGATAACCACGCGCAAATTCGTAAGGATCTTCGCTGTATTTTTTTAGTAATTCTAATTTATCAAAGTAAGCCGAAGCCGTGTTGGCATAATCGGGAATATCGCCGTAGCTGGCTCCTTTCACATCGAGAAGTGCCGCTTGTATGGGCAGCATTTCTTCTTCGGAAATAGTCTTTAACAAACTATCTGCCTTTCTTATGACCAAATCCACATTTCGCAGTCTTCGCTCTCGTTTTAAGTTTAGAATTTGGAATCGGTAGGATAGCTCTTTCAGATTGCTTTGATTGGCAAATGTCAAGGCTTCCTTGTAAGTTTTCACATAGTCTTCGCTCTTGTTAGAAATGAGTTCCTCCAGCAACGAATGATAAGCCTCGCCTTTTTCTGCAGGCTCATTTACAGACGCTATTACTTGGGAAAGACTATCAATTTTTTGCGATTGTGCGATTACTGATGAGATACAGAACCACAAAGTGAGTAAGGAATAGAGAATATACTTCATTGTCTTAATTTAATCTTCTTCATCGTCCACGGTGATATCCAAATCTTCTTCCATTCCGATGACATACACCATATTTTTTATGGTACCATAAAGCATTAAGATTACACTTACCATGGTCCCGCTAAGTACAGCCGAAATAGTCAAGGTAGCCCAATAAACCGAACTAAACCAAGCCACAGGCACACTATCCGATTCGGTTACCGGTAAATTAAACAGTTGAAAGAAGAGCAAAGAAGTAATGAACAATATAGTATCGATGCGTGCAATTTTAATCACGTATTCGTAATGTTTTCCGGCCAATTTTCGATCAGATCCACTACTCACTCCTAACAAAGTGAGTAACAAAGCAAGTATGGTGGCAGATGCTAAAACAATGGTGTTGCAAAGGGTGTTAATTCCTGGTAAAGAAGAAGTCAGCAATTCCTTGGCTTGATATCCTGAGATGTTTCCGACTAAAAATATTCCGATTCCCACTAAAATTGAGGTTACCAATCCTCCTAATACGGCACGTTTATCTGTGGGTATGAAGTTTGAATAGCTCATTGGTTAGAATAAGTTTTCCTAAAGATACTATAAATCATGAAAGTCGATTTGAAATTCGATTGCAATCTATTATAGATATTTCCTAAATCACCGAATCAAAAAATGCCTCCCGAAGGAGGCACATAGAATAAGTCATAATATTTGAATTGGGAAACCAACTAGTGCTTTCCGAACAGGTGAATTTTTGCCTTTTTGCCTGAAAAATTCTTAGTGTCATAAATAAATGTGACCTTAGTAATGATGCGCTTGTTGCCTTTGAGGTCTATAACACGTGAGGTACTTCTTCTACTGAAGTTGTGTCTTAATTCTATCTCTTGTTTGGTGCCATTGGCATAATGCACCCACATTTTGTGCATATTCAGGCTTCCGCCCGTCACGGCGAGCTTTAATTTGGTGAAAAGTCCGTCTTGCAATCCTACTGCAATCACGTCTCTGTCCAATTTGTAGTTAACGTTTTTACTGCCCAGTTTCTCCCAGTCTTTTGTCACCGCTATGGTGTCGAAACTTGATAAACTGATAAAAAATACGGCGCTTACTAAAAGTGTTCCTATAATTTTTAACATGTCTAAGATTTTTAAATGATTATTAGTTGTTTTGTGATTCTATGTTGATATGACTTTTTAAATCATAAAAGGTTTAATTTTATTTTGATGACATTCTTAACGTTCCTCGATGTTATAAAAAACCACAATACTATCGATATCATGAAAAATTCAATCTTCTCGACACTTGTATTCTTACTTTTAGTTGTTACTCCTACCCTTGCACAGGGTGATGATTCTAACAAAGAAAGCTTTTTCGACGGCTGGGAGTTTGCTGTGAAAGCAGGTGTGAACTTCTCCAATATGTATGGGGACGTTGGAAACAATTCCTTTCTCATTTTTCCACATGCGGGTGCTGTAATTGATAAGTCGATTACCGACGAAATTATTTTAGGATTCGAGCCGCACATTTCGGGTGAAGGACAGGAACTCAATGGTGGCTACGACCGTATTATTTATTTGAATCTTCCTTTTGTAGGTAAATTTAAGGTGGCAGATCCGTTGACACTGGATGGTGGAATTCATGTGGGAGTGAAACTTACCGAGAAAACCAAATTTGGCACCACGGGAGAAACCGACAACCGAAATCGGTTTAAACGAATCGCCCCCGGAGTCACCGGTGGCGCTACTTATGATGTGGCTGAAGATTGGTTTGTCCAATTTCGAACTAACCTAAAGCTTTCGGACGTAGTTCGAAAAGAAGGTGGAGATTCGGAAGGTTCGACCATATTGTCATTTCAGATTTCTATTGGCCACAGGTTTAATTAGTGGCTGTAAGCTTTGGGCTAACTTGGGTTCTCGATACGATCTCATTTTATTCGATCACTCGAACTGACACTACGCACCGATAAACGGCATTCCTTGCTTTGCTTGGTAAAAGGTATAAGCAATCCATCCAAAATATAGGAGTCCGAATATTATGGTCACTACTGTTTTGGAAGTAGTGTTGATTTTCCATTTATTAGAAACCCATAAAGCGAACAGCGGAATTATCTGTATAGCGTGCAGTCCGAAGAAGTGAGCTACCCTCAGATCTCCGGCTTCAGTGCTCCAGTTTACGAATGGAAGCCCTGCTCCGCCATCGGCTATGCCTACATTATGTGCCATTGCACTTATCATCTGTCCTCCTATCCAGCTTCCGAAGATAATTACTAGCCAACCCATGAGTATGGCCCATTGTATCGGACGAGGAACTTTCATTTTGAGTCGGATGGTCTCAAACGCCAGAAATACCATAACCAAAACATTGATCGCGATTAAGAGTCCCATTATTCCGAAGAGAATTCCGTCGAAAAGACTTGACTCATTATAATGCGATTGTACGCCGCGTGCACCCTGAAAACAAATGATTCCGACTTCCAGGAGCAAAGTAAAAGAAACGATATTGTTGATGATGTTTCTTTTCAGATTAGAAAAAGGATATAAGGTGTTAAGAAATCCCACAGTGAGAATGTAGATTCCTACGGAAATGGAAAATTTCAAAGGTTTGAGCCAAACATTAACGCCCATAAGGCTTCGCTCGTCGATGAGTAATCCGCCAATACAGACCAAGGCACCAATGAAATGAAACATCGCGATGGTAAAAAGGATAGGGCTTTTGGATCTTACGGTTCCGAGTACCAGTTTAAGACTCTTCATTGGATTGCTTTTTGACGGCTCTTAGGGCCATGAAGAGAATAAACCCAACAGGTCCTAACATAAAGGTTGCCAATAGAATTGGGGCCATTATGATCTGATGAATACCTAACTTCTTGTTTTGATCCAGCATCCACATTCCCACCAAAAGATCGAACGCCAAGTAGTGAACCCATCCTGCCAGAAGTGCTCTTTCATCCTTGAATAATTCCATTACCGCTTCAAGACTTCCAAAGTTCATGGCAGGACCCTCTAGCAGTGTTATCACGATGTAAATTGCGTAAACGATGGCAAGCAGTAGCGGGATTACTTTAAATTTCATGAGCCAGGAAGTGACTTTCCACTTCGGCAAAAATATCATGAGCACCCACATGGGCATTGCCATGAAATTTGCAATCGAAAACACTTCAGATGCAGTCATAAAGGATTTATAAGTTTTATGGGAGTTTACAGTTTTTGCAATTCTCCTTTTTCCAGTGCTTTTTGGTAATTTGCCTTGACGCTATTCCAGAATCTAAAGAACTTTTTCTCTTGTAACGGCTTCAGCTTAACCATTGTTTCTCCATTGGATTTTTCGATCACTTCGACAATTTCGACCTTCATACCATCTACCCTGCTGTAATTTGACAGCCCGGTTCTTTTAAGGAGTATGTTTTTCTTCGGAAATTTTATGGCATCGAATTGACCGGTTTTAGTTGATTGTACAATCAGCACATCCCCAACTTTAGGCTCCGTTATATCGCAAGATGAAGCCATTAAAATAGCAGGCACTAAAAAAAGAAAGCAAAAGAGAGCTAGTTTTTGAAGATTTCTCATAATACGGGGTTAATTTTACTAAAAATACAAAATTATTGCGGTTTTAGTGCTTTTATAAAAGCAAACACTGTAACCCCGTTAATTACAACTTCTTCAATGGAATCCATCATTTTAGGGCCTTTCACAAAGTACATGGCTCCTGTTGGTGAAACCGCGACGATGGTAAAAAATATTCCTTCTGTTGTAATGTCCCAATGAAAAACCGCGAAGTCTCCGTCTGAACTTGATACATTTCTGGGAGTTTATACTTCAGCATTTTTACAATTCTGGGTCTGGAACCAGGAAGGGCCATAGGAATTCCATCGAACTTATTTCGAACTTTGAGTGTTACCTTCTATTGTTATAAACTCTCGGCAGCAATTCTCCTCATCTAGCCCGAAGTAGGAGCCTCGCGTCGTCTAAGAGACTATTTAGTATAACATCTAATTTGGTTAAATATGTAACTAGCAATCAGCAAAATAGAATTCACAAGTCAATTTCCTATTAAAATTATGCGTATTTCATCGTCTCAATAATGTAATTGATCGATAAAACAGAGAATTGTTCCAAAGCATAGTTAAAAATTTGTGATAAAGGACTGTAAATTATAAGTTTGTGTAGGAAAATACGTATATCAATAATGATATTTATAGATGTAAATAACTAAATATACGACAAACTACTACATTTTTTTAACTAAAACATAAGAAGTGATGAAGCCCCAAAATTCAAAACTTAGTTTACTACTCTTTTTTATTCTATTCACCTGTTTTGCGACTATCGCCCAGGTTGGAATTGGAAATACCAATCCCGACAGCTCTAGTCTCTTAGAAATTGGAACCGGTACAGATACTGCAGGAATCCTCATTCCGCGTGTTGCCCTAACGGCAGCAAATGTTTCGGCTCCGGTGACCAATCCTGTACATAGTTTGTTGGTATTTAATACTGCTACGAATTTAACTCCGGCTGGCTACATCAATGATGTACGCCCGGGATTCTATTCTTGGGATGCCACAAAAAGTAAATGGGTGACTCAGACGAAAGAAACACGTACGGCAAAATGGAAAAGCACCAACACAACAGAAGAATTGAATGATAATTCAGTGAATGAAGTAAATTTATTCGGAACCGAAATCTACAATGACGATCCTGCACTATATCAAGTAACTCCTTCGGACACAGCCGATGATCTCCTTATTACAGAAAGTGGACGCTACGAAATAAAGATTACCATTGGTATTGAAGTAATTGAAGCTGATAAGTACGAAGAGATCGTAATTAAAACCGATTTAAAATTATCAAAGAGTGGTGCCGATATTTATCCTAGCGTAACTGTTTATGGTTACATCAATGATGATAATGACATTGTTCGAGGTCACATTCAGATATTCGATGTTATCGAAATAGATGAAAACTCTGAACTATCGGTGGAGGTCGTTAGAGAAACAGATGCTGGTGAAGTTTACATTGAAGACACAGGCGCTGCTTTTATTTCCATAAGAAAACTTGAGTAATTTCAATTATATATAAATGAAAAAACCCTTCAATTCTGAAGGGTTTTTTTCATTAGAACAATTAGGTAACTATTAACTTCTTTCCTCTAAATCTTTTAATACATTTTCTGCAGATGTTGTAATCCTCTTGTAACATCTCAATCCCCAGAGCGCAAATAAAATCACACCTACAGTAGTAATAATCATGAATATCCAGTTTCCCACACTATGTTCCAATTCCAAAAAGTTCTTACCATTCATAATAACCGTAAAAACCGGAACCGCCATCCACATTATTACAATGCTTAAAACCACACCGAGCTGTTGAATTAACATCATATTTCGCTTACGCTTGGTAAATTTTACCAAGGTGTCTTTATAACTGTTTTGGGTTAGATTCATATTGCGCATACCTCTAATGGCTCCTAAACTGAAAATCGGCATGATAGTGAGAAAGGCCATAAGAATAATACTGCTCACTAATAAATATCCGCTATCCAGTTTATCCATATTAATACCAATGAATACTACGACTACATAGCAAATCACCGCTCCAAAACCTTCTACAATCGATAGAGTGCTAAATTTATTTTTAAATTTCTGTTGGGTCATTTCCATAATTAATTGATTTGTTAATTTGTTTTGTTTATCCAGCTGCCGGCTCATTTCACTCCAGGCTAATTTCATTTCGTCCAGTTCCATAATTATTTGTTATTGATCTGTGATTTTAGTTTTTCTTTTATCCGAGACATTCGAGTACCTACATTGGAGGTAGTGATTCCAACTATTTCTGAAATCTCTTCGTATTTTTTTCCTTCCAGAAACAGTAGCATAATCCCTTTGTCCAAATCGGATAACTTTCTAATATGTTGGTATATAAGCTGAAGCCGCTCTTCGATAACAGGGTCGTAATGTTCCTCTTTCAGAATAATTCCGTCGAGCGAAACACCATATCCTCTCTTCTTCTCTTGCTTAGAATAAAACAAAGCGGTATTGAGTGCTATTCGGTACATCCAGGTGCTTACTTTGGCATCTCCTCGAAACTTTTCAAACGATTTCCACAACTGATAAACTATTTCCTGATAGAGATCTTTTTGATCGGTTTCGGTATGAGCGTAAATTCGAGTGATCTTATAAATCAATCCTTCATTTTGCTTTATTATACCGGTAAAGGCTTCTTCTTTATGCATTCAGAATCTTATATACTCTATTAGTGTTTACTTCGGAAGATAAATCACAGATTGCATGAAAAAAATTAAAAATTCTTTTCAATACACCTTTAAATATAAATAGCAGTCTTATCTTTTATTCTTTGATCGCCTGCCTGTAAAAACTGCCTTTTTTATTGCGGACCTTAATGAAATACAAGCCGGATGCTTGTCCGGAAAGATTGATTTGATTCACAGTTTCAGAAATGGTATGGGTAGAAATAAACTTTCCATCGGAAGTAAATAAGGTAATCGTACTTCCAAATTCCTCTTCCGGAATTTTAATCTCCAGAATATCTGCAGAAGGGGAAGCGAATTCGAAATTAGGAATACTGTCTTCTATAGAAGCATTCGATAATAAAGTTTCCTGATATACTCTAACGTAGTCGATTTCCATAGCGCTTTCAGTGAAAGTAGTGGCAATTTCAGGAAGTATAGCAACATTCAACAATATATATTGGTTGGCATCAAATGGCCAAGTAGCTGCATCCTGAACCGAAGGTTCGTACGTATAATGCTCTATCCCATCTACTGTGAAAACCATCTTTTCTTCGGTCCATTCGAGGGTGTAAACGTGAAATTCATCTGAAACATTCGATACTACCTGTCCTCCTTTGTTCACAGTATTACCATGACTTGAAGGAGTGTGCATGGCACTTTGAATATAATTCTGATTGCTGCCCCAATGCTCCATGATATCTATTTCACCGCAGGCCGGCCATGATACCGAACCATGAGTGCTTTCCCAATATCCTCCCGGTTCCGTGATGTTTTGCCCCAAGGTCCAAATGGCAGGCCAGGTCCCTACTCCGAAAGGTAATTTCGCTCTTACCTCTACTTTTCCGTAGGTAAAAGCGAATTTAGAATTTAATCGAGCCGAGGTGTATTCTTTGGT
>JABDKT010000077.1 GCA_013002065.1 Flavobacteriaceae bacterium | reverse complement strand
ATTCATTACTGAACTTAATCCCTAATTGCTCCATTACATTGCTACTTCCACTTATAGATGAAACACCGTAATTTCCGTGTTTAGTGACTTGAACACCTGCTCCGGCAGTCACAAATGACGCCAAAGTTGAAATATTGAAGGTATTTTTTCCATCACCACCCGTACCACAAAGGTCAATGGTGTTGTATGCTGAAACGTCTAACTTCACACAAAGATCTAGCAATGCATCTCTAAAACCCTCCAGTTCTTCTAGACCGATACTTCGCATCATGTAAACGGTAATAAATGCGGCTATCTGACTCGAATTATAAGCACCTTCAGAAATAGAAACCAACACATTTCTGGCTTCTTCTTTCGAAAGTTGTTCGTGGTTAATCAATCTGTTTAAAATCTCTTTCATATTAACTGTTTACCCAGTTTTTTATCATTTTTTTTCCTTCGGGAGTTAACACGCTCTCCGGATGAAATTGCACCGCCCGAATATCATATTCTCGATGCCTCAAAGACATTATTTGTCCGTTTTCATCTTCCGAAGTAACCTCCAAAGCATCCGGAAAATCTTCCTTGTTTACCACCCATGAATGGTATCGACCCACCTCGATAGAATCGGACATTTCAGCAAAAAGGGGTTCATCACTTACGAGAATATTAATTTTGGTCGCCACGCCGTGAAATACCTCTTTTAAATTAATAATAGTGCCGCCAAAAACTTCGCCAATTGCCTGTTGTCCCAAACAAACACCAAGTATGGGTTTCTTGCCGGCGTAAGCCTTAATTAATCGTTTTAACAAGCCTGCCTCATCTGGAATACCCGGTCCCGGTGACAAAAGTATTTTGTCAAAGTTTTCTACCTCTTCCAAAAAGAATTGGTCGTTTCGTTTTACGGTAACTTCACATTCTAATTCTTCTAAATAGTGAACCAGATTATAAACAAAGCTGTCGTAATTATCGATAACTAATATTTTCATATTATATACTTTCAGCAATTTCAAGAGCCTTAGTCAAAGCTCCCAATTTGTTATACACTTCTTGTAATTCATTTTCTGGATCACTTTCAGAAACAATTCCTGCGCCTGCCTGATAATGGAGACTGTGGTTTTTACTTACGAAGGATCTAATAATGATGGCGTGATTAAAATTTCCGTTGAAGTCCATAAAACCAATGGCTCCACCGTAGAAATCGCGATTCACATTTTCATATTTTTCTAATAACTGCATGGCCATATGCTTGGGTGCACCACTCAATGTACCGGCCGGAAAGGTGTCTGCCACTATTTGTAGGGTAGAAGTGTCTTTATTTTTAGTCGCCGTTACCTTGCTTACTAAATGAATTACATGTGAAAAAAACTGTACCTCTCTATAGGTCTCAACCTTCACATTATTTCCATGACGGCTCAAATCGTTTCTTGCCAAGTCCACCAGCATCACGTGCTCACTATTTTCTTTGTCATCTTCGGAAAGTTTACGGGCTAAGATCGCATCTTGTTCGTCATTTCCGGTTCGTTTAAAGGTGCCTGCAATGGGATGAATTTCTGCCCGATCGTTGTTAACCACTAACTGGGCTTCGGGAGAACTTCCGAATATTTTAAAATTTCCGTAGTCAAAATAAAATAAATAAGGAGATGGGTTTACAGATCGTAGTGCTCGATAAACATTGAATTCGTCTCCTTTAAACCCTTGTGAAAATCGTTTGCTTGGTACGATCTGGAATACATCACCACGAGCGCAGTGTTCCTTACATTTTGAAACTAACGCTTTGAATTCTGCGTCCTTCAAATTGGTAGTAACCTCACCTTCACGATGGAAAGGATATTCGGCGAAGTTTTTCGAGTTCAGGAGAGACTCCAGTTGCTCTAGGTTGCTTTCATTTTCGTAACAATGTGCAAAAAGATAGGCTTCATTATTAAAATGATTAATCGCAATTACATTTTGATATACTGCATAGAACAAATCGGGTATGTCCAAGTTTCCTTCTTTTTTGTGAAGTTCGATGTCTTCGAAATAACGCACTGAATCGTAAGACATATACCCAAACATTCCATTCTGAATAAACTTAAATTCGTTCTTATCACTCTTAAATTTTCCGGCAAAACTTTCTAAAATATCAATAACATTAGTGTTATCATCGATTTGAGTGGTTTCAATCGTGCCATCCGGAAAATGCTGAGTGATCATTTCATTCTCAATTTTAATCGAGGCGATGGGGTTGCAACACACATAACTAAAGCTATTGTCATTGGCATGATAATCACTACTCTCCAATAGCAAACTATTAGGAAATTTGTCGCGCAGTCTCAAATAAACCGAAACAGGCGTTAAAGTATCTGCCAGTAATTTTTTATAAGATGTATTTAACTGAAAACTCATTATTCATTATTGCTTAAAACAAAAAGCCTGTCGTGAAAGACAGGCTTTAGTATATATTCATACATAGAAGGTCAAATCACGATTATCTTTCGTAATTAATCCACCACCAAGTATGTAAGTTGTTTTTCTTCATTGAGGTTCAAATATAGAAATGAAAAAATTAAAATCAAACCATTTTAAGTTGAAATAGTCCAAATAGTAAGGTTTGGCATAATTTTTAATGAGAATAGTATATGAAATTGAATCATGTAAATCATCTTTATCGAAGAGCTGGCTTCGGACTTACCCCAAAAGAGGCAGAATCTATGGCGGTTCGTAGCAAGGAAGATGTAATTGATCTACTTTTTAAGGAGTCTGAAGACTATACCCCTCTGGAGATGGATTTAAGTCCGTTTACCGATTTCTTCAGAAATAATCCCAATGCGACCTACAAACAATTTAAGCCGATATTTGAAAAGAACAAAGAACTAAGGGTTCCTTTAAATAAAGCATGGTTGAAAAGAATTTGCGACCCTACAGAGGCCTTAAACGAACGAATGACACTTTTCTGGTCAAACATCTTCGTTTGCCAAGACCTTATTGTACCCTACGTGCTTCAGTTTAATAATACCTTGAGAAAACATGCCTTGGGTAATTTTAAAGACATGGCAAAGGCGGTTTCAAAAGAGCCGGCAATGCTTAGATTCTTAAACACCAACCGAAATAAGAAAAATCACCCGAACGAAAATTTTGCTCGCGAACTCATGGAGTTGTTCACCTTAGGAGTGGGTAACTATACCGAGGAAGATATAAAAGAAGCGGCCAGAGCATTCACCGGATACACGCATTATCCCGATGGAAAGTTTAGGATGATATTGAGAAATCACGATTTTGGAACCAAAGAATTTTTCGGATATAAAGGAAATTTGGATGGGGATGACATCATAAATATAATTGCAAAAAAGAAGGAATGTGCGCGATTCATTTGCAGCAAGGTTTATAGTTATTTTGTCCATGAAAATATTGATGAAAATAGAGTAGAAGAATTGGTCGATGTATTTTATCCCAACTATGAGATTTCAGATTTAATGTATTATTTATTTAGTGCCGAATGGTTTTATGAGAAGGATAATATTGGCACCAAAATAAAATCTCCCATGGACCTTCTGGCCTCTATTCACAAAGTGGTTCCATTTCACTTTACGGAAGACAAACAACACATCTTTTTACAACGTCTTTTGGGGCAGGTGCTTTTTAATCCGCCAAACGTGGCCGGTTGGAAAGGCGGAAAAAATTGGATCGATACCAATACAATATTGGTCCGATTGAAATTACCTTCTCTTTTATTGGGGAACGGATTAATTCCGTTTTCGGGTTTGTCCTATACTTTGGACTATATACCCTTCGGAAATAGGCTCAGAGTAGAATCCGATTGGACTTATTTTAACGAGCACTTCGGAAATCTTTCTGCGGAAGCGATTGCCAACGCGCTAGTTTCCGAAGTAGAAAATAATCCGGAAAGTAGTCTAATTGAAACACTAAACGGTAAGAATAGGGAAGATTTCAGTATTCAGCTAATGTCCACCCCCGAATTCCAATTAACATAAACGCTATGAAAAGAAGAGATTTTATAAAAAATTCGGCATTGGCAAGTAGCTTGTTTTTCGTACCTGGTTTTATAAGGGCGAGTGACAGCGGCATTTTTACGAATAATAGCTTCAAGCGATTGGTGGTAATTCAATTGGCAGGGGGGAACGACGGACTTAATTCTGTAGTGCCTTTCAGAAATGATATTTATTACCGAAATCGTCCAACATTAGGAGTGAAGCGCAAAGATGTTTTATCGATCAATGGCGAATTGGGTTTTCATAAAAACTTGAAACCTTTGAAACGACTGTTCGATGCCGGAGAACTATCAGTAATAAATAACGTGGGTTATCCCAACCCTGATCGATCACATTTTAGATCCACAGACATTTGGCATACGGCAAGTGCCTCTAATGAGGTGCTCACAGAAGGCTGGATTGGAAGATATTTGGACCACTACGGAAAACATCCGCATGAAACGATTGAAATTGGAAATTCGTTGTCTTTGGTGATGAAAGGCGCGGAGAGAAGTGGAATTGTGACCGAAAATGCGGGATTGCTCCATAAAATTTCCCGCGATCCGTTTTTTGATTACGTTTTAAAAAATAACTCCGATAAGCACCTTAGCGAACACAACATGGGTTATTTATATCAAACAATGATCGATGCCAAACAATCTGCAAAATATATTTACGAGAAATCCAAAGTGTATCAATCTCGATCGGATTACGGAAAGTCTAAGTTTGGTAAACAATTAAAGTCGATTGCAGAGTTTATCAATAGCGGCTTAGAAACCAAAATATTTTACGCTTCATTGGGAGGGTTCGACACACATGCCGGACAAAAAGGCCGACAGGAAAAATTGATGAAAACCTATGCGGAAGCCGTTGAGGTTTTGGTGAAAGATTTGAAAGATCAGAATACTTTCGAGGACACTCTAATTCTTACTTTTTCTGAATTCGGTAGGAGAGTGGCCGAAAATGCGGCCTTGGGGACAGACCATGGTGCTGCGAACAATGTTTTTGTAATTGGTAGCAAACTGAAAAAACCCGGATTGTTCAATGCTGCGCCCGATCTTAAAAATTTGGACGGGAATGGAGATTTGCAATATGAGGTTGATTTCCGAAGTATTTATGCCAACCTTTTGGAAGATTGGCTAATGGTAGATAAAAACAAAATTCTAAGCGGAAATATTAATTCCATTGGCATAGTTTAACCCAGCTTTTCAATTTCAGAATAAGGAGATATCTAATAAGGTAATGTTAAATGATTTCTGAATGTAACCACCATTCGTTACATTTAAATTATGAAAGCACTTATAGGCTTATTTTGTTTATTTATTATTTTTGGTTGTGCCCAGAAGAAAGATGATACGAAGGAATTAGTTTCCAACGTAGTAATTGAGGAATCAGATATTTCCGAAGAGAAAAGTCCGATACCGAGTTTCAATTACAACGAATTGGAAGAGGCCTACTTACTTGCTAAAAACGATACCACTTATGTGCTGAACTTCTGGGCCACCTGGTGCAAGCCTTGTATCAAAGAATTACCGGCCTTCGAATCTCTCAATGAAAATTACCGAAATGAAAAGCTAAAGGTGGTTTTGGTGAGCCTCGATTTTCCGGAAAATGTTGCAACTCATGTGGTTCCTTTTATGGAAAAACGCGGCCTAAAGAGTGAGGTGGTATTATTGGATGATTCCGACGCGAATACATGGATTCCCAAAGTTAGCGAGGAATGGAGTGGTGCAATTCCTGCCACAGTAATGATAAAAAATGGACGCAAGGAATTTTATGAGAGATCATTTACATACAACGAACTAGAAACTGAAGTCAAAACTATTTTATAAATTAAAATTATGAACCTAAAGAAGATAATGTTAGTTTTTGCAGCGGGAGCGGTAATAACACTCCTAGTTGCTTTTTCGACCTATAATAACGAATCGGCAGTAGATGGATATTCAATTGGCGATAATGCGGCTAATATCAATCTATTGAATGTTGACAATAATATGGTGTCTTACGATGACTATCCGGATGCCTTAGGATTTATTGTAATATTTACGTGCAATACCTGTCCGTATGCGGTGGCAAGTGAAGATCGAATCATTGCGCTGGACGCCGAATTTAAATCTAAAGGATATCCGGTGATTGCTATCAATCCCAACGATCCGGCAGTTCAACCTGCCGACACTTTTGAATTGATGCAAGAGAAAGCAAAGGATAAAGGGTTTACTTTTCCATATCTCTATGATGAATCACGCTCGGTTTATTCCGAATATGGTGCAAAGAAAACTCCGCATGTTTATTTGCTTCAGAAAGAAGAAGGTAATAATGTGGTAAAATATATTGGCGCCATTGATGACAATGTCCGAAATGGAAGCGCCGTTAAAGAAAGATTTCTTGCAAATGCCATCTACGAATTGTTGGACGGAAAGGAAATTTCGGTAAAAGAAACTAAGGCCATAGGGTGCTCGATAAAGGTGTAGTGTAGCCGTTTCGTGTTAAAAATTACAATCCCGATCTGTTTTTGTAACATTTCGGGTTTTTTTACGTCTATTGATAGAGAATTCGTAATTTTAAGGAAAAATTAACACAATGCAAGACCTAACTCAGAGCCAATGGCGAGAGCAAATTTCCAACGATGAAAACGCTGTAATTTTAGATGTACGAACCGACATGGAAGTGGCGGAAGGTATTATCCCTAATGCCCAACAAATAAACATTCAAAATGCGGCGGGCTTTATGCAAAAGGCAAATGATTTGGATAAGTCCAAGAACTATTACATTTATTGTAAATCGGGTGGTCGAAGTGCACAGGCTTGTATGATTTTAAACTCTCTCGGATTTCAAAACACTTACAATTTATTGGGTGGAATTACCGAATGGGAGGGAGAAACAACCGTTTAACCCAATTAGTATGAAAAGGCTATTTTTATTAAGTTCAATCCTATTGCTCGCGGTATTAACCGCTTGTAAAAATGAGGGCAAGGGAGAGATACAAATGGTGTCTCCTATTCAGGTTTATGAAGCTGTTTATGGTGAAGATTCGCTACAATTACTCGACGTTCGCACCGAAGATGAATATTCGGTAAGTCATTTAAAAAATGCACAAAATATTTGTGTCACCAGTGGAGATTTCAGGCAAAAAGTAGCTGCTCTCGATAAACAAAAGCCGGTTTATGTTTACTGTAAAAAGGGAGGACGAAGCGCTCAGGCTGCTGCTATTCTCAAGGAAATGGGCTTTACTAAGGTTTATGACCTCCAAGGAGGGATTACCTCATGGGAACAAAATGGTTTGGAAACCATCAATTAAGTTTACTTCTTAAAATATTTAACAACTTGATATCAAGGTAGTTAAATATTAGCTAATTTAGATTCCGATATTTCTTAATTGGTGTTTTGATATGTAATTTGAAGCAAATTGCTATCACATGAAAACTCAAGACCAAATTATTCAAGATGAAATGAGGCAGCTCATTCGCAAGAGCTGTGAATTCACCGAAAACTTAAATCGAGATTCTTACGGATTTCAAAAAGCCTTGCTGAAATTTTATTTTGGTGTGATCGATGTGACCATCGATTATGATTCGGAAATAATCACCCTTTGGCAAACTCAGCCAAGAACCGATGTGAGAAACCGTCTATACGATCTTAATGACACAACTTCTATAAAAGTGGCGTACACAAATCTAGAAGAAACTTTGAAAGGTTGTCTCGAGGAAGGCGATAAACAACAAAGGTTTTATCGGTCACTACTATTGCATTACCACAATTTAGATAATAATTTCGAAGAAGATTACCACTCTTTGACGGCTTAAAAACTCTTTAAGCCTTGGTTGTTTATCGGTAATACACCTTACCGACCAAATTCTTATACCTTTTTACGAAATGGAGTAAAAAGAAGTCCAAAAGCCACTATTTCTTAAAATTTTTTGACGTTTATCGTAATATTTTGATCCTTGGGCGATTAACCGTCGAAGTAAGAATTTCATTACGTATATTTAATTATCCCCAGAAGAGAAAAATAATCTGAAAACCTCGCAGCATGAAAAAATTATTACTCTCTCTCATTCTAGGTATGCTCTTTTTTAATGGGTACTCTCAACTTAGTTTTGTAGCAGAACAATATTATAATGGCACCATTAGTTCCAAAGGAGCTTTGGATGGAGATAAGCAAACAGGGGTCTGGAAGTATTTTTATGAAAACGGACAATTAGAGGCCACGGGCCATTTTGTTGAAGGTAAACAGAACGGTGAATGGAAGGTTTATTATGAGAATGGGAAAATAAAGGCCAAAGGAGACTTTACTGAGGGAGAAAAAACAGGTATATGGGAGTTCTATGAGCTAGACGGAAAAGTTGCTACCGTTGTAAACTACGACATAAACAATAAAACACTCACCAACTACGAAAAGGACAACCAATCCAAAGTAGTGCAGGTTGATAATTTTGGTGAAAATTCCAATTCCAGGTATCAATCTCCCGATCAGGTTGATTATTCAAACATTGATGAAAAAGGTCAAAAGTTGGCTCGTGAACTAGAGGCGGCTGAGAGTAGTTACTCGAGATTAATAAATTCTTATAATGAATTGGAAGAGAAGACTAATGTTGAGGTAGCTTCAAGCAACACAGACTCCAATACCTCCGGCCGACTTAAATCCATGGAAGAACAACTTCAAAAAGAAGCGGCTCGTGTGAAATATTTCAAATCACAGCTGGAAGAACATTTCATCAAAGTGAAAAAATTGGAAGCCATCATTTCTCTGAATAACAAAGCAGCAGGAAAAGTGGCTGCTCAAAGGGAAACTGCTATTAAGCAGTCGGAATTAAAAGAAAAAGCACTTCAAGAAGCTGCGAAAAAAGAGCTTGCACTTCAGGAAAAAGCCACAAAAGAAGCGGAATTGAAAAATGCTGCTTTGAAAGAAGCTGCCTTAAAAGAGGCAGAATTAAAAGAAGTTGCGCTCAAAGAAGCAGCTCAACGTGAAGCTAGATTAAAAGAAGCGGCTCTTAAAGAAGCGGCATTAAAGGAGGCGGCACTCAAAGAAATTGCTCTAAGAGAAGCTAATTTAAAAGAGCTCAAACTTAAGGAAGAAGCTAAAAAGGAAGCTGAATTGAAAGAAGCGGCTATGATGGAAGCAGCACTAAAAGAAGCTCAATTAAAGGAAATAGCGCTCAAGGAAGCTGAACAACGTGAGGCTGCCATGAAAGAAGCTGCCTTAAAAGAAGCCGCATTAAAAGAAGCTGCTTTAAAACAATTGGCCTTGGTCGAAGCAGAGCAAAGAGAAGCGAGATTAAAGCAAGAGGCCCTTGAAGAAGCAGCACGCAAAGAGGCAAAACTAAAAGAGATTGCCTTAAAAGAAGCGGAACAACGCGAAGCTGCATTACGCGAAGCTGCTTTGAAAGAAGCTGCCTTGAAAGAGGCTGCGCTCAAGGAGTTAGCCTTAAGAGAAGCTCAAGAACGAGAAGCCAAACTGAAAGAGGAAGCTTTAAAAGAAGCGGCATTGAAGGATGCCGAACTAAAAGAAATTGCCTTAAGAGAAGCAAAACAAAGGGAAGCGGCCATGAAAGAAGCTGCGCTCAAAGAGGCAGCCTTAAAAGAAGCGGCGCTTAAAGAATTGGCGCTGCGTGAAGCAGAAAAAAGAGAGGCCAAGTTAAGGGAAGATGCCATAAGAGAAGCTGCTCTGAAAGAGGCCAAGTTAAAGGAAATTGCACTAAGAGAGGCGCAACAAAGAGAGGCTGCGCTTAAAGAAGCAGCACTTAAGGAAGCCGCACTGAAAGAAGCGGCTCAAAAGGAGTTGGCCTTAAGGGAGGCAGAAAAGAGGGAAGCCAAATTGAGAGAGGAAGCATTGAAAGAAGCTGAAATTCGCGAAGCTAAACTCAAAGAGATTGCAGTCTTAGAAGCCAAGCAAAGAGAAGCTGCCAAAAGAGAAGCTGCCTTAAAAGAAGCCGCATTAAAAGAGGCTGCGCAAAAAGAACTTGCTTTAAAAGAAGCGAAAGCGAGAGAAGCACAATTAAAAGAAGAAGCTGTATTGGCCGCGGCCAAAAATGAGGCTGCGTTAAAAGAGGCTGCTCAGAAAGAATTGGCCTTAAAAGAAGCCGCAAAAAGGGAAGTTAATTTAAAAAAGGCGGCCCTAAAAGAAGCGGCATTGAATGAGTTAGCCATTTCCGAAGGAAAACAACGAGAAGCCGCGCTGGAAGAAAAGGCCATGAAAGAATCGGGTCTAAAAGATGAAGCGATCAAGGAAGCCGCCCGAATTAAATCGGAGAAAGTTTCGATTGCCAGTAATAATTCGGCTACAAAGGATTTGGAAGCCATCGAGGCAGCAAAAATTGAGCTGGCAAGATTAGAAGCTGCCAAAAAGGAAGCAGAAAAATTGGAACGCGCCAGTAGAGAGGCAGCCTTAGCGGAAGCAAAGAAACTGGAAGAAGCTAAAATTAAGCTATCTAAACTGGAGAAGACAACTTTGGAATTGGAAACTATGGAGGCTGCCAAAAGAGAAGCCGCCATTAAAGAATCCATCAAATTGGAAGCTGTAAAAATGGAGTTGGCGAAAGCTGAAGCAACCAAAAAATCGAACGAGAATGAAGTAGAAACCAAAGAAGTTGATACTTCCGAACTTATGGCCGTTGAAAAGGCAAAAGCAGAACTCAAGAGGATCAAAGAAGCTCAATTGGAAGCTGAACGTCTGGCTGCCGAGAAAAAACGTGCCGCTCAAATGGAAGCAGAGAAGTTGGCAGCAGCGAAGCGTGAATTAGCGGCAATTGAAGCAGCAAAACTTAAGGCAGAAAAGTTGGAGAATGAAAAGGCCAAAGCGAAATTGTTGGCAGAGAATAAGGTGGAATCTAATATAACTACAAACGATAACAATGTTGTAAAGGATGAAGTTAAAAGTATTAAAACTGAGGCCGATTCAAAGATTACTTCCGAAGCAAAACCAGTGTATCACTCGGTCTCTAGAGGGGATATTTTAGGAAGAATTGCAAGCCGACATAATGTATCGGTAAGAGATCTAATGTCCTGGAACAATTTAAAGAGTGACAAACTTAGAATAGGACAACGATTGATTGTATCTCCAATATCGGATAATTCTACCAAA
>JABDKT010000067.1 GCA_013002065.1 Flavobacteriaceae bacterium | reverse complement strand
AAAAATCCTCAAAAAAATCTCAGGTATTAACTTAGTTTAGTTTTATTCTCGTATGAATCGTTACCTTAATAAAAAAATAACAATCCTACGCGCTGTCAATTTCAATATATCAATGAACTTTTATTCGCTGGATGTAACGGAATTGAACCGCTATTTGTAAACCCTTTCATCCTGTTTTTGAACGTTGCTCCCCTCGAAAGCGGCTGCAAATGTACAACAGTTTTTTTAACCTGCAATACTTTTTGAAAAAAAATAAAATAAATTTTCGGAACGTGTTTTGGACATCATTTTTCCCTCTTCTTATTTCCTTTCCAAAGCGGATGCAAAGATAATTTGGAAATTGGTTCTCGCAAGCTATTAGATGACTTTTTTTGTGAGAAAAATACCCGAAAATAGCTAACCTATTGAGACTCCATTCGATACTTTGAAAAAAATATTTTACAACTATTTATACCTATATATATAACCCATTTATGCGTTAGGCCCTCCTTCGCCACTTCGTGGCTATGGAGGGCGAAGGATAGGAGCGGCATCCCCACCGTCGCCAAAGGCTATGGTGGGATATAGCGGATAGCCCGGCGCTGCCGAGCACAAGGCTAGGTAGAGCGAAGGCAGGGCAACGCCCAAAAGAAAACCAAAACAAGGCTAAGAGGAATCAATCGATTTGATATTGTAAAACGCAGAAAGTCGTAGTATCTTTGCCGCTTAATTAAGACCAAAGAATGATAGCAATTACTTTACCAGATGGAAGTGTAAAAAACTTCGAAGCGGGTTCCACTCCCATGGATGTGGCAATGAGTATAAGTGAAGGGCTGGCCAGAAATGTGATTTCGGCATCCTTTAACGATACTGTGGTTGAAACCACCACCCCGCTTACTTCAGACGGTAGTTTGGTCTTATATACATGGCGAGATGAAGCCGGTAAAAAAGCTTTTTGGCATTCTTCTGCGCACATTTTGGCGCAAGCCTTGGAGGAGTTATATCCCGGAGTAAAGTTGTGGGTAGGACCTGCCATCGAGCGTGGGTTTTATTACGATGTGGATTTGGGAGATGAAGTGATTTCGGAAAAGGATTTTAAGACCATTGAAAACAAAATGTTGGAGATTGCTCGAGGGAAGCACGAATTCAAAATGCGCGAGGCTAGTAAGGCGGAGGCACTCTCTTTTTATTCTGGTAAGAACGAATATAAAGTTGAATTGGTCGAGGGACTGAACGACGGGGAGATCACTTTTTGTGATCATAGCACTTTTACCGATTTGTGTCGAGGCGGACATATTCCGAATACCGGAATCGTGAAGGCTATAAAAATCTTAAGTGTTGCCGGAGCTTATTATAAAGGAGACGAAAATAACAAACAACTCACACGAGTTTATGGAATCTCATTTCCGAAGCAAAAAGAACTAACCGAATATTTAGCACTACTGGAGGAAGCGAAAAAACGCGATCACCGAAAGTTGGGTAAAGAATTGGAGCTTTTTGCTTTTTCACAGAAAGTGGGTCAAGGACTTCCGTTATGGTTGCCCAAAGGAGCTGCATTGAGAGAGCGATTGGAAAATTTTCTGAAATCGGCTCAAAAGAAAGCAGGTTATGAGATGGTGATTTCGCCACATATTGGACAGAAAGAATTGTATGTCACTTCGGGGCATTATGCAAAATACGGAGAAGACAGTTTTCAGCCCATTAAAACTCCGAAAGAGGACGAAGAATTTTTACTAAAACCGATGAATTGCCCGCACCATTGCGAGATTTATAAAACCAGTCCGTGGTCGTACAAAGACCTACCCAAGCGCTACGCCGAATTTGGAACTGTTTATCGTTACGAGCAGAGTGGTGAATTACACGGTTTAACACGAGTTCGTGGGTTTACACAAGATGATGCTCATTTATTTTGTACTCCCGATCAGTTGGACCAAGAGTTTAAGAACGTAATTGATCTTGTGTTGTATGTTTTCGGATCTTTAGGTTTTGAGAATTTCTCGACTCAGGTTTCTGTGAGAGATCCTGAGACTCCCGATAAATATATTGGTGATCCTGAGATTTGGGAGAAAGCAGAGCAAGCGATTATTAATGCCGCGAAAGATAAAGAATTAGATTATGTAGTTGAAACCGGGGAAGCTGCTTTTTACGGTCCGAAATTGGACTTTATGGTGAAAGATGCATTGGGAAGAAGCTGGCAATTAGGTACTATACAGGTGGATTATAATTTACCGGAACGATTTGAACTTCAGTATAAAGGGAGTGATAATGAGATGCACCAGCCGGTGATGATTCACCGTGCGCCTTTTGGTAGTATGGAGCGATTTGTGGCGATTTTGTTGGAACACACAGGAGGTAATTTTCCGTTATGGCTTATGCCCGAACAGGTTAGCATATTATCGTTAAGTGAAAAATATGAAAAATACTCACAAAAAGTTTTAAATTTGTTGGAAAATGACGAAATTCGCGCCCTTGCTGATAATCGTAACGAAACGATAGGCAAGAAAATAAGGGAGGCAGAAATGAGCAAAATCCCTTATATGTTGATCGTTGGAGAGCAGGAGGCAAAAGATGGAACGGTTTCTGTAAGGAAACACAGTGAAGGAGATATAGGAACGATGAAGGTGGAAGAGTTTTCACAATTGATACAAAAAGAAATAAAAGCAACGATTAAAGAATTTAAAGTTTAACCCACCGCAGTAGCGGTATTAAAAATTATATAAGCCATAGCAATACGTAGAAAAAGAAGTAGAGGCCCAGCCCGAATCATTAAAGAAGATAAACATCGGATTAATGAGAAGATCCGAGCACAAGAGGTTCGTCTCGTTGGAGACAACGTCGAAGTGGGAGTTTATCCTATTAAGAAAGCTTTAGAAATAGCAAACGAATTAGAAGAAGATCTTGTGGAGATTTCTCCGAATGCAGAACCTCCCGTATGTAAGATCATGGATTACAAGAAGTTCGTTTATGAGCAAAAGAAGCGTGAAAAAGCTTTAAAAGCTAAAGCAACGAAAGTTGTGATTAAGGAGATTCGATTTGGACCTAATACCGATGATCATGACTACGAATTCAAAAAGAAGCACGGTGAGAAGTTTTTAAAGGACGGTGCCAAATTGAAGGCTTATGTATTTTTTAAAGGACGTTCTATCATTTACAAAGATCAAGGAGAAATCTTGCTATTAAGATTGGCGAGAGACCTCGAGGATTATGGTAAGGTAGAGCAGATGCCAAAATTAGAAGGGAAGCGAATGACCATGTTCATTACTCCCAAAAAGAAATAATTTCCCAAGAGGGATCATTATAAAGAAATCCACCTTCGCGTAAAGCTTCGGCGGATGTAGAATGCGAAATAAGTAAAACGTAGGAAACATGCCTAAACAAAAAACAAAATCCAGTGCCAAAAAGCGATTTAAGCTAACAGGTACCGGTAAAATTAAAAGAAAGCATGCGTTTAAGAGTCACATCTTAACCAAGAAGTCGAAGAAACGTAAGCTTGCCTTAACTCATGACACGTTAGTGCACAAGAGTGACGAGGACAATGTTAAACAAATGCTTCGTTTGAAGTAATTGCTTAACCGGTTAAAACTATTTAAAAACCCTGGAGTATGGCTCTTTAAAGTATTCGGAAATTTCGAATCGCCTGCTACAAAAAAATTAAAATTATGCCAAGATCAGTAAATTCAGTTGCGAAAAGGGCCCGAAGAAAAAAGGTGCTTAAGCAAGCCAAAGGATACTTTGGAAGACGTAAAAATGTATGGACCGTTGCAAAAAATGCCGTAGATAAGGCAATGCAATATTCGTACAGAGATCGTCGAGCAAAAAAGAGAACGTTTCGCGCCTTGTGGATCACCCGTATTAATGCAGGTGCAAGACAACACGGAATGTCGTATTCACAGTTTATGGGTAAATTAAAAGCTAATGAAATCGAATTGAACCGTAAAGTTCTTGCCGATTTAGCGATGAATCACCCAGAAGCTTTTGAAGCCATAGTAAACAAAGTAAAATAAGGCGGAAGCCTATTTAATAATTTTTATTTCGCATAAAAAGCCCGCTCAATTGAGCGGGCTTTTTTTATCAAGTTTTTTGTTTTTTCTTTTTCGCTGCCGGGAAGAGCACATTGTTTAGTATGAGTCGGTAGCCTGGCGAATTAGGATGTAGCGCCAGTTCGGTTTTGGCGTCCCCTACTCTATGCTGATAATCCTCTGGATCGTGTCCACCGTAAAAGGTAAAGAATCCTTTACCCCGAATTCCGTGTATATATCGAGCCTCTCCATTGGTCCTATTTTCACCCATGACTAAAACATTGCTCTTTACTTCCTCTCTTTTAAACGAAGTCGTCTGTCCCATAAAACCTTTCACCAAGGCCGTGTGGTTTTGAACCAGCATACAGGGAATAGGATCCCACTTGGCCGAATAGTCCATTAACGTAAAGTAATCGGTTTCTTTACGAATTTGTCGTTTGGTCGTCATATCAATAGATGAGAACTCATAAACCATAGGACTGCGTTCCAATATGAAATCTTTAAAGGCAAAGGTTTTGTTGTAATCGATTTTACTTTGGTAACCTAGTTCACTTGGATCTCCATCGAACATAGTTTCACAAATGTCAATACCCTCTGCTGCTAAGGCAATGTCAAAACTATCGGTAGCGCTGCACATAGCAAACATGAATCCGCCGCCAATAACATAGTCTCTAATTTTTAGCGATACATCTCTTTTTGCTTCGGAAACTTTATCATAACCCAACTTGGTTGCTAAGGCTTCAGCGTTGCGCTTGTTTTCAATATACCAGGGTGCGGCGCGATAGGCTCGATAAAACTTTCCATACTGACCGGTAAAGTCTTCATGATGTAAGTGAAGCCAGTCGTAGAGTAATAATTGATCGCTTAGTACTTCTTCGTCGTAAACTACTTCATAGGGAATTTCGGCATAGGTAAGCACCATAGTAACGGCATCGTCCCAAGGTTGATTCCCTTTGGGTGAATACACGGCGATTTTTGGTGCTTTTTCCAAAACTACGGCCTCCATATTTTGAGAAGGGCTGCTTATTTCTTCCAAAATTCTATTGGTTTCAGAATCGCTAATCACTTCAAAAGATACTCCGCGTATGGTACATTCTTTTCGAATGTCTTCGGAATCGGGCAATAAAAAGGAACCTCCTCTATAATTTAATAACCATTTCGCTTTTATTTGACGTTCTAACGTCCAATAGGCAATTCCGTATGCTTTGAGATGTTCATCCTGACTTTCGGCATCCATGGGAATGAGAATATAGGATGCGAAAGATTGCAGAGAAAATAATAATGCCAGTATAAATAATAGTCCTCTCGTCATAGGGCTAATATAACGACAAAATTCGAGCCAAATTTAAAAAGGAATCTTAAAATGGAATATCATCTCCACCATCCGATGGGGTAATATCATCGTTCATCGAACTGCCAAAAGCTTCATCGACCGAAGGCAAATTATCTGTTTTAAAAGTATCATCGTTTGCGGCCGCATTCATTCTCGAATGTATCTCGGTTGGAAAGTCGAAGGTTTCTAGATTTTCGAAGCGTCCTAGATGTCCAACGAACTTTAAACGAATTTCGTCCAATCCTCCATTACGATGCTTGGCAACAATAAATTCGGCTTGCCCGGCAGTGGGCGTACGTTCTTCATCGTCCCATTCGTCGATTTTATAATATTCGGGACGGTAAATGAAAGATACAATATCTGCATCCTGCTCAATGGCTCCGGATTCACGAAGGTCACTTAACAATGGGCGTTTGCTTCCACCTCTGGTTTCCACGGCTCGTGAAAGCTGAGATAATGCAATCACCGGAACATTGAGTTCTTTGGCCAAAGCTTTTAGGTTTCGGGAAATGGTCGAAATTTCCTGTTCTCTGTTCCCACCTTTTTGATTCCCTCCTGCGGTCATGAGCTGAAGGTAATCGATCATTATTAATTTGATACCATGCTGAGAGGACAATCTTCTCGCTTTCGCTCGTAAATCGAATATGGATAGTGAAGGAGTATCATCGATAAATAAAGGAGCTTTTTCAAGTCCTTTAACTTTTACATTTAATTGTTCCCACTCGTGTTTTTCGAGGTTCCCTGTTCTCAGTTTTTCTGAAGAAAGTCCAGTTTCCGAAGAGATTAAACGTGTAATTAATTGTACGGAGGACATTTCCAAGGAGAAGAAAGCCACCGGAATGTTATGCTCCACTGCCATGTTTCTTGCCATGGACAGGGTTAAGGCTGTTTTACCCATACCGGGTCGTGCTGCAATTATTACAAGATCACTAGGTTGCCAACCGGAAGTTAGCTTATCGACCTGTGTAAATCCCGAAGGAATTCCTGAAAGTCCTTCACGATTTGCAATTTCTTCAATTTTTTTCTTTGCCTGAATAACTAAACTTTGGGCCGTTTCCGAAGAGCGTTTAATGTTTCCTTGTGTAATTTCGTAAAGTTTGGCTTCGGCAGTATCTAATAAATCAAATACATCGGTTCCTTCATCGTAGGAGTCTTCAATGATCTCACTGGAAATTTTAATAAGACTTCTTTGGATGAACTTCTGAAGTATGATACGAGCGTGGAACTCAATATGGGCCGAAGACGACACTTTTTGAGTCAATTGGATGAGATAAAACTCACCACCTACAATATCCAGCTTTTTTTCCTTCTTTAACTGACTAGAAACGGTTAATAAGTCAACAGGTTCGCTATTTTCGAACAAATGATAAATAGCCTCAAAAATGAGCTTATGGGCCTCTTTGTAGAATACTTCGGGATGGAGAATGTCGATCACCTCATCAACACCTTTCTTATCAATCATCATAGCCCCTAACACAACTTCCTCTAAATCAGTGGCTTGCGGAGGTATTTTGCCTTTTTCCAATGAAATTATTTGGGAAGGCCTCGATGGATAAGTGGAGTGAGGTTTGATTTTTTCCATTGAGCGAATGTAAATAAAATGTTAAGAGAAGTCACAAAATTTTCATTTTGTATGTTCACCGTTCATTAACAAAACAACTGTTAACAACTAATTATTATTGTTAATAAAGGTAAAAAAAAACCGAGGAATAATCCTCAGTTTTTGTAAAGAGTTGGTATTACTGAAACTAGCCTTTAAAGACACCCATTTCAGAATACTTTTCCATTCTCATTTCCACCAATTCTTTTGGGGATAAGTTCTTTAACTCGCCATAAACTTTTTCAATTGCCTTTGCGACAGTTAAAAATGTTTTTTCACGATCACTATGTGCTCCACCTAATGGTTCTTTTACAATTTGATCGATGAGTTTCAATTTTTTCATATCGGTAGCAGTTAGCTTCAAGGCTTCTGCCGCCTGTTCTTTAAATTCCCAACTTCTCCAGAGGATGGACGAACAACTTTCGGGAGAAATTACAGAGTACCAGGTATTTTCTAACATCAATACTTTGTCGCCTACTCCAATACCCAAGGCTCCACCACTAGCACCTTCACCAATTATCACCACGATGATAGGCACTTTTAGGCGTGTCATTTCGAGAATATTTCTTGCGATGGCTTCTCCTTGTCCGCGCTCTTCCGCTTCCAATCCGGGATAGGCACCGGGAGTATCGATGAGGGTCACGACGGGTACTCCAAATTTTTCGGCCGACTTCATTAGTCGAAGTGCTTTTCTATAACCTTCAGGATTTGCCATACCGAAATTTCGATACTGTCTGGTTTTGGTATTAAAACCTTTTTGCTGGCCAACAAACATATAGCTTTGGTCCCCTATTTTACCCAAGCCTCCAATCATGGCTTTGTCATCTTTAAAATTGCGGTCTCCGTGCAATTCCAAAAAAGAATCCCCACAGATGGCGTTTATATAATCCAAGGTGTAGGGACGATCCGGGTGTCTTGACAACTGAACTCGTTGCCAGGGTGTAAGATTTTTATAAATTTCCTTTTTGGTTTCGTTGAGCTTTTTCTCGATTTGCGCACAAGTATTGGTCACATCTACATCACTATCCTCGCCTATCTGACAGGCCTTTTCATATTGCTCTTGCAGCTCCTTAATGGGTAATTCAAATTCAAGATATTCCATACGATTTATGTCGCGTTATTTTAGGTCGGTCTTGCAAAGATAAAACTTTGTTTTTAGCTACCTGATATTCGGTTATTTTTTATTTGTCTTCTCGTTTTAAGCACTCCATTCGCTAGGACAGTTACCAAGATTATCAAAGCTCCGTAATAAAATTGAGGGTTCATATATTCACTATCCTTTAAGATGATAAGCGCCAAAATAATCCCATAAACCGGTTCTAGATTCACGGTAAGCATTACTGTATATGGACTAATCCACTTCATAACATGTACCGAAGCAATAAAGGCATAAGCCGTGCACACCGAAGCAAGGACGAGCAAATACATCCAATCTGTAGTTGATATTTCAAAAAAATTGGCAGTGAATTCCCCTTGCCATAAGAGGTAGACAGATATACATAATACGCCAAAGCTCAATTCGTACATGGAGATAACAGAGGCTTCATATTTGGCTACAAATCTGCCGTTTAATACTGAAAATAGCGCACCTAAAAATGCCGATCCTAATGCCAGCCATATTCCCATAGAGTAATTGGTTTCGGCTTGAAAGATTACGTACAAACCCAAAATAACAATGATTCCGAAGAGAACTTCGTACAAGATTATTTTTCTTCCGAAGAAGATAGGCTCTAAAAAGGACGTAAAGAATGCACCAGAGGCCATCACCGATAATGTTACTGAAACATTAGAAACCTTAATGGCTCCAAAAAAAGTTAACCAATGCAATGCGATACAGAGTCCTGCGAAAAAGAATCCGAGAAGCACCTTTCTCGGGAAACGTATCCTTTTCCGAAGAAATAAAACAAAGAATATGATGAGAATGCTCGCAATTCCCATGCGATACCAAACCAACGGAATAGCATCCAAAGAAATTAGGGCGCCTAAGACTGCCGTAAATCCCCATATAAAGACGATGAAGTGAAGGTGCAGGTAATTAAGAAGTTTAGCGTTTTGCATTCTTCAGTAAATAAACAGCCAAGATACCAAAGACAAAATTAGGAAACCAGGTAGCAACAAAAGGAGAAAAGCTACTTTGCTCTGCCATGGTTCCAAAAATCTTATCAAAGAAAATAAAGACCATTCCAATACTAATACCTATTGCCAAGTTTACCCCCATACCACCTCTGCGTTTGATGGAAGACACTGCTACAGCAATAACGGTTAATATATAGGCTGAAACAGGCAAACTATATCGCTTATAGCGAACCACTTCATACCTATTTATATAATTAGACCCTTTCGCCTTTTCCCTACTTATAAAGGAGTTGAGTTCATTGAAGTTGAGCGTTTCGGCTATGTATTCGACCGGAGTTAAATCTTCAATGTCGAATGGAAAAACGGTATCCTTCTTTTGTTTTAAAACCAAGGAATCTTTTTGAGCTCCAATAAATCGTTTCGCATAATTGAACAAAGTATAGGTGGTATCCGATTCGTTAAACTTTATTCTGTTAGCTGTTATTTTGTAGGTCATCTTATTGCCCTCAAAGTGTTCCAACGAAAAATTGTTTCCTGATTTCTCTTTAATATTGAATCTACTCACGTAGATATATTCGTTGTCACTTATCTGACGATAAACATTGCTCTGTTGCCTGTCTTTCTTCCCGCGTTTAAGATGCTTATAAGTAAACTCATTGTAGCCTTTGCTCGCTCTAGGCGCCAAATAATTGCCCAAGAAAAAAGCACCCAAACACACTATGGTTGCTCCGATCATATAGGGTCGTAGAAACCTATAGTATGAAACTCCACTGCTTAAAAAGGCAATGACTTCGGTATTGTTAGCAAGTTTGGAGGTGAACCAAATCACCGAAAGAAATAAAAATAAAGGGAACAGTAGATTGGCAAAATAAACAGTGAAATCTAGATAATATAAAAGCACTTCTCCAAGAGGAACTTCATTGGCAAGAATTTTATCGATCTTCTCTGCAAGATTTACAGTAATACCAATAGGAATAAAAAGTAGCAACAACAAAATGAAGGTCCCCAGATATTTCTTTAATATGTATCGATCTAATATACTTAGCATCTACAGTCTTTTATCCATCTGTTTCACCATCCTATTTTTCCAGGTATTGAAGTCTCCCGCTAAGATATGTTTTCTCGCTTCACGAACCAACCAAAGGTAGAAACCGAGATTGTGAATGGTACAGATTTGGCGACCTAACATTTCATTTACTGTAAATAAGTGTCTTACATAAGCTTTGCTATAAGCTGTGTCAACCCAGGTGATGGACATTTCATCAATAGCCGAAAAGTCATCCTCCCACTTCTTATTCTTGATATTGATGGTACCGTGAGCAGTAAAGAGCATACCGTTACGGCCGTTTCGGGTTGGCATCACACAATCGAACATATCGATACCCAGGGCAATGTTTTCAAGTATATTGATAGGGGTACCAACACCCATTAGGTAGCGAGGTTTGTCTTCCGGTAAAATCGCGGTGACCACTTCGGTCATCTCATACATTTCTTCGGCTGGTTCTCCAACCGACAAGCCTCCAATGGCGTTTCCTTCTGCTCCTACAGATGCGATATATTCTGCCGATTGCCGTCGCAAATCTTTGTAGGTACTTCCTTGAACAATAGGAAAAAAGGACTGAGAATAACCGTACTTAAAAGGAAGTTTCTCTAAATGGTTTAGGCAACGGTCCAACCAGCGATGCGTCATATGCATGGATCGTTTGGCGTAGTCATAGTCACAAGGATAAGGAGTACACTCGTCAAAGGCCATGATGATATCCGCACCTATGGTACGTTGTATTTCCATGACATTTTCCGGAGTGAAAAAATGGTAACTACCGTCGATATGAGACTTAAATTTTACCCCTTCTTCTTTTATCTTACGATTGGCAGAAAGTGAATACACCTGATAACCACCATCGGTAAGTATGTTTCGATCCCAGTTCATGAACTTGTGCAAACCTCCCGCTTTTTCCAAAATATCCACTTGCGGACGTAGATACAAATGGTACGTATTTCCTAAAATGATGTCGGGATTGATTTCTTCGGAAAGTTCCTTTTGATGGACCCCCTTGACTGTCCCCACAGTTCCTACCGGCATGAATATAGGAGTTTCTATAACACCGTGATCCAATGTTACGGTTCCCGCCCTTGCTTTCGAATTTATATCCTTGCCTTCAAGTTTGAACTCCATACTTTCTTTAAGATTCAGCCCACAAAGATAGAAGGAATTATGGGTAAAGTTGGTAAAGAAATGTGAAGGGATTGAAAAAGTAGTATTGAAGTAATTCATTCTGTTAACTAAATGCACCAAATCGTTAATAACTGCCTCTTTTTGCTCTTTGAAGCCCTAATCGAAAAGCTTACTTTTGAAGCTGAATTAACAAAATCTCTATGCCAGAAATGAATCACCTCAACGATCTTGTAATACAGGTTCGCAGGGATATTTTAAGACAGGTGCACAAAGTGAATTCGGGACATCCCGGCGGTTCTCTTGGATGCACCGAATTTTTTGTAGCACTTTTTCAGGAACTCATGGAAAGAAAACCGGGTTTTGACATGGATGGAAAAGACGAAGATATTTTCTTCCTTTCCAACGGTCATATTTCACCCGTTTTTTACAGTGTTTTAGCCCGCTCGGGTTATTTTCCTATTGACGAACTAAACACTTTCCGTCTTATTAATTCAAGACTGCAAGGACATCCAACCACCCATGAGGGATTACCTGGAATAAGAGTCGCATCCGGCTCATTAGGCCAAGGACTTTCTGTATCTATTGGAGCTGCATTATCAAAAAAATTAAACAATGATCCGCATTTGGTTTACACCCTTTGTGGAGACGGAGAATTACAAGAAGGTCAAAACTGGGAGGCCATTATGTATGCCGCCGGAAACAAGGTGGACAACCTAATTGTGACAGTGGATTATAACGGACAACAAATCGATGGTTCTCTAGAAACAGTTCTACCATTAGGGAACTTGAAAGGTAAGTTCGAAGCCTTTGGTTGGGACGTTCTCGAAATTAAAGAGGGTAATAATTTACAAGCCATAATTGACACCATGAAAGACGCCAAATCCCGAACCGGAAATGGTAAACCCATCTGTGTGTTGATGCATACGGTAATGGGTAACGGAGTAGATTTTATGATGCACACGCACGCATGGCATGGTAAAGCTCCCAACGATGAACAATTAGAGATTGGTTTGGCACAGAATCCCGAAACTTTAGGTGATTATTAATTCTGAAATTTAGCATGAAAAAATATATAGATACTGGTAAAAAAGATACTCGCTCCGGATTCGGAGCCGGCCTCACCGAATTAGGTCAAAAGAATCCAGATGTAGTGGCGCTCTGTGCCGACCTCACCGGCTCTTTAAAGATGGACGAGTTTAAAGCCAATCATCCCGATCGGTTTTTTCAAGTAGGTATTGCCGAAGCCAATATGATGGGCATAGCCGCAGGATTGACCATAGGTGGAAAAATTCCATTTACAGGAACCTTCGCCAACTTTTCAACGGGGCGTGTCTACGATCAAATTCGTCAAAGCATTGCATACAGTCACAAAAATGTAAAAATATGTGCTTCACATGCCGGAATAACATTAGGGGAGGATGGGGCAACTCATCAAATACTCGAGGACATCGGGCTCATGAAAATGTTGCCAGGTATGACAGTGATTAATACTTGTGATTACAATCAGACGAAAGCAGCCACCTTGGCCATTGCAGAACATCATGGACCGGTTTATCTGAGATTTGGGCGACCCAAAGTCGCGAACTTCACAGCTGAAGATGCTCCCTTCAAAATTGGTAAGGCGGTACACTTACAAGAGGGTACAGATGTAACCCTGGTTGCTACCGGACATCTAGTGTGGGAAGCTTTATTAGCGGCCGAATCTTTAAATGAAAAGGGGATTTCAGCAGAAGTGATTAACATACATACCATTAAGCCACTGGACAATAAAGCAATTTTGGATAGCGTTAAAAAAACAGGATGCATTGTCACTGCCGAAGAACACAATTATCTAGGTGGACTCGGCGAAAGTGTGGCTAGGGTCCTAAGTCAAAATTTCCCAAGTCCGCAAGAATTTGTTGCTACTAATGACACCTTTGGTGAGTCTGGTACACCGGCTCAACTTATGGATAAATATGGTTTAAATGCCGAGGCAATCGTGAAAGCGGCACAGAAAGTGATTGCGAGGAAGTAAGTACTTTTTTTGCCTCCGAATTAAAAAACCTCGCCAAAATTTAGCGAGGTTTTCTTTTGTATTGTTATGTGGCAAGCGATCAACTATCTTCATCCAGATAATCGACAATTCCGTCATTATCTTCATCGGGGAAAGTGATATTGCCATCGGCATCGATTTCTATTTCTTCAGAAGTTGGTCTTCCGTCGTTATCGTCGTCGGCATCAAAGAAATTTGGCAGTCCGTCACTATCGGTATCATCGTCTTCTTCCTGCATATTTCCGTTTAAGTCTTCATTAATCGATAGAATGCCATCGTTATCTTGATCACCTTCGTTGATTTCATATAACTGAAAAGAGAAAATTAGATTTGCATAAATAGGAATACTGGAGCCATTTGGCGTGGTCACATAATATCCCAAACCTGAAGGAATAAAAACAGCACCTACCCCATAGTCTTCGAAGTCTACCGTTCCATCCGGGTTGCTAATTATTTTGGTTGCTCCCTTGAATTCGATCATTGCATCTTGAAATCCGTTGACCACAGCAGTTAGATCGAAAGTAACCGGTACCACCGAGCTGTCAAATAATTCGGTGTACGCCACTGAGGTAATTTCTGTATTCAACCAAGTACCTTCATAAGTAACCGTAGTCAAATCGGGAAAGTTAGGTTGATCTCCTTCTCCTTCGATTACACTTAAGTAATACAATTTATAAGTTACATCCGGATCCACTCTGTCATTCACCATTTTAAATGAAACTTGTTCTGATAGTGGAATCTTATCGGCATTATCTCCAGAAATAGTATCGAATTTTATCTTAAAGT
Source organism: Flavobacteriaceae bacterium (assembly GCA_013002065.1). Lineage (GTDB taxonomy): Bacteria > Bacteroidota > Bacteroidia > Flavobacteriales > Flavobacteriaceae > Aureisphaera. The sequence continues at coordinate 2,611 of JABDKT010000067.1, read as the reverse complement.
CGAAGTCCGGTGAGGGATTATCGAATTCTTCGTAATTATAGAAGTGTGTTTGCAAATATTCTTCTATGGTCGCGGTTGAATTGGGAGCTTCCTCCGAACGCTCTCTCGCTTCGATAAATGCCGGATTTCCATCATCATTTCTACACGATGAAAAGACACCTACAAAGAGGAGAATTAAAGGAAGTATTAAGGCTTTATTCATGTACATTTTTTTAATGCCGCAAGATACAATTTTCCCGTATTTTTGCATCTACTTTAACGTACAATTAAATCCGATCATATGCGAGTTGACAAGTTTCTATGGTGTGTGAGATATTTCAAAACTCGAAATATTGGGACTCAGGCATGTAAAAAGGGTGCGGTAAAGATAAATGGAGATGCTGTGAAGCCTTCGAGGGAGGTTTATCCGGGAGATGAAATTACAGTTCGGAAAAACCAAATCAATTATAAATTAAAGGTTCTAGACATCCCTCCCAATCGCGTGGGTGCAAAACTTACCGATTTATACAGAACCGATATAACGCCTAAAGAAGAATTTGAGAGTCAGGATATTCTTAAATATGCAAAGGATTATTATCGAAAACGAGGCACCGGAAGACCTACCAAAAAGGACCGACGAGACTTAGAGGATTTTACCGAAGAGACCGAAGATTAAAACACAGGTATTGTTATATTTGAAAAAAACTTAGATGCAGGACTCAACTATCATTCTAACGAAGGCGCAAATCAATCATAAGATTCGACGCATTGCTTATCAGGTTTATGAAAGTAATGTGAATGAGAAACAAGTGATTATAGCGGGAATAAAGTCCAATGGTTATGTACTCGCCAAAAAGATCAAAGCTGAAGTTGAGAAGATTTCTCCTATCAAAGGAGTGCTTTGTGAGGTTGAAATTGATAAAAAACGTCCTACCAGTCCTATTAAGACGTCCATTCCTCTTTCCGAAGTAAAAAATAAATCATTGTTACTGGTGGACGACGTTTTGAATTCTGGGACTACTTTAATTTATGGTGTTAAATACTTTTTAGATATTCCATTAAAGCAATTTAAAACGGCTGTGCTGGTAGATAGAAATCATAAAAAATTTCCAGTGAAGGTTGACTTCAAAGGAATTTCCTTATCCACATCCTTGAATGAGAACGTAGCCGTGAGTTTTGAAAAGGATAACTACGCTGCTGTGCTAGAATAACTTCAACACAATTTTCTGAACTACTTCATTGGGAGAAAGCCCTTCACAATTTACAATTAAATGAGCACGGTTGTAATAATACGCCCTTTCGAATAAATGTTTTCTGATGAAGTCGTGTAGAATTTCTTCGGAATCGATATGCGAAATTAAAGGTCTTTGATCTTTTTCTTTAAACAGACGAGTCGTGAGCGTATCCAAATTATTCTTCAGGTAAATAATAGTAGTATCATCTGATTTCAAAAGATCTTCCATAACCGATCCATAACAAGGTGTACCACCTCCGGTTGCAATAATAGAGTTACCTTCTCTTTTTAAAATTTCTTTTAGAACTGTAGCCTCTAGTTTGCGGAAATATATTTCACCTTTTGACTTAAATATTTCTGAAATTTTAAGTTGATGAGATCTTTCAATTTCGTGATCTAGGTCGATAAATTTGTATTTCAGGGTTTTTGACAGCGAAGTACCTACTGCCGTTTTACCACTACCCATATATCCAATTAACACGAATTTCATTAAGACAAATATCGGAATTCGAACTTGAATAAAAGCATGCTAAAATATTTAATAAATTTAATGGCATTTGCTTTGAATAATAAATAGATTGCTCTTATATTTGCACCCGCCTACGCAAAATAGTGTGTAAGTTTAGAAAGCAGAAGTTACTGTTTTTAATTTTTGACCTGGTAGCTCAGTTGGTAGAGCATCTCCCTTTTAAGGAGAGGGTCCTGGGTTCGAGCCCCAGCCAGGTCACCAAAAAATGAAAAAAGTCGAGGCGGAAATCTCGACTTTTTTTGTCCACCGAGGTGCTGGAATTGGTAGACAGGCATGGTTGAGGGCCATGTGTCCATTAGGGCGTGTGGGTTCGACTCCCATTCTCGGTACAAGAAGCTATCCATTACGGATAGCTTTTTTTTATGTTTTAGATTTAGTAGCTTCACAATATAATGAGACCTGCCAACCTATTAGACATCACTTCCTACACAAACAATAATCAATCGCCATCCTTTTGTTTCACCAATTTTTAGTAATTTACCTTTCTAAAATCGATCAATTTTCACATGCACGTAAAGACTCACTTTAGTATCAAAGATTTAGAACAGCTAAGTGGAGTAAAAGCACATACTATAAGAATTTGGGAAAAACGCTATGATCTCTTAACTCCTTCTAGATCGGAAACGAATATTAGAAGTTATTCTTCAGCTTGTCTTCAAAAATTGCTCAATGTGACCTCCTTATATAATGATGGTTATAAGATTTCGAAAATAGCAAAATTCGATGAGGAAGAAATTGCAGAGCTTGTGCGTGAACGTGAAATCTCCAACAACCATACTTTCGCGATCGATAATCTTAAGATGGCCATGTTGGCATTTGATCATGATCTGTTTGAAAAAACTTTCGATCAGCTACTTGAACAATATACC